>NZ_WUMG01000023.1:0-83509 GCF_009827015.1 Delftia sp. CH05
GGTGGGAGGGGAATCAATGCTCATGGTTGCGCACCCGTTGGGGGAAGATGCCGCGCGGGCGGATGATGAGGAAGGCGATCACCACCAGGCCGTAGAACAGGATGCGGTAGTCGGAAAACGCCCGCAGCTTCTCCGGCAGCATGGTCAGCAGGAAGGCGCCGACGATCACGCCCAGCGTGTTGTCCATGCCGCCTGCGATCACCAGCGTCATGATGGTCACCGACACCAGGAAGGTGAAGTTGTCCGGCGAGATGAAGCTCACATAGAACGCATACACCGTGCCCGCGAAGCCCGCCAGGAAGGCGTCCACCGCAAAGGCCTTGACCTTGAACCAGGTGACGTTGATGCCGCAGGCGCGCGCGGCGATCTCGTCGTCGCGCAGGGCATTCCAGGCCAGTCCCACGCGCGAGCTGTGCAGGCGCTGCGCCGAGACGATGGCCAGCCCCAGCAGGGCGACGGCCACGTAGTAGAAGTTGGCCTGGCCCGGCAGGCTGTGGCCCCACAGCGTGATGGGGTCGTTGAACGAATGCCCGAACAATGTGGGCGAAGGAATGCCCACCAGGCCGTTGGCGCCGCCCGTCCACTCCAGGTTCATCAGCAGCTGGTGCACGACGATGCCGAAAGCGATCGTCACCAGCGCCTGGTAGCTGTCGCGGGTGCGCATGGACGGCAGGCCCAGCAAAAAGCCGAAGACCGTGGCCACGGCGGCGGCCACCAGCAGGCAGATCCAGAAGCTCACGCCGAAGTGGATGGCCAGCAGGGCCGACGCATAGGCGCCGATGCCGTAGGACGCGCCGGTGGCGAAGTTCGGTATGTTGGCGCTGCCCAGCTGGAAGTTCAGCGCCAGCGCCAGCACCGCGTACAGGCAGGCGATGATCATCAGGTGCATGGCGTAGCTGTCACCGCCCAGCACCCACGGAAAGACCAGCGCCAGCACCACGCCCGTGCCCACGGCCAGCGGCCTGCACTGGCCGAAGGCAGCCACGATACGGTCTTCCACCAGCGGGCGTTTCTGCACCGCGACCAGGGCCACGGCAAAGCAGGCCAGCAGCGCCAGCACCGTGATCCAGCTTTCGGCCAGCAGGAACTGGCGCAGCAGCACGGCGCCCGCCAGGGCCACGCCCAGCACGATGGCGGCAGAGCCCGCACTCCGTGGTGCCGCCTGCGGCGGCGCCTGTATCGTCGTTGTCTGCATCACACCTTCTCCATTTTCTGAACGCCGAACAGGCCGGCGGGGCGAAAGATCAGCACCAGGATCACCAGGGCGAACACGAACACCAGGCGGTACGAGGTGCCGTTGGGCACATAGCCCTGCACGATGGTCTCGATGGCCGCAATCAGCAGGCTGCCGACAATGGCGCCCCCGAGCCGCCCCAGGCCGCCGACCACCGCGGCGGAAAAGCCGATCAGCCCCGCCTGCACGCCGAAGTCAAAGCGCACCACGCCCGCATAGCTGGCCAGGAAGATGCCGCCCACCGCGCCGGTGGCCGAGGCAATGAAGAAGGTGTTGCGAAACACCGGCCCCGGCGCAATCGAGAACAGCCGCGCGGTTTCGCGGTCCTGCGACACGGCGCGTATGCGCATGCCCATGGGCGTGTGGTGCAGCACATAGAGCAGCACGCCCACCAGCGCCACTGCCACCAGCACCGAGACCACGCTGATCAGGGGCAGCGGCCCGAACGGGGTGGGAACGGCCCCCTGCGCAATCGCCGGGAACGCGTGCGGATTGCTGCCCTGCGGGTACAGGTGGCGGATCAGCTCGCGGATCACGATGCCCAGCGCCACCGTGGCCACCAGCGGCATCATGGCCGGCGCAGTGCGAAAGCGGCTGATCACCAGCCGGTCCAGGGCAACGCCCAGCCCTCCCACCGCCGCAATGGCCACCAGGCAGGCCAGACCCAGCGCCAGCCAGGGGGCCGAGCCGCCCAGCGCGGCGGCCAGGGCCTGCACGGCCGCCAGGGCGATGAAGGGGGCGACCATGGCCACGTCGCCATGGGAAAAGTGAATCACCTGCAGCACGCCAAACAACAGGCTGAAACCCAGGGCAAGCAGGCTGTAGATGCAGCCCAGGGTCAGCCAGTTGATGAGTTGCTGGAACAGCGCGTCATGCATCGATAGGGTTCCTCTTGTGTCGGGTTCGGCCGGGTTGGCGGGGCTTCGCTTGTCTCCATGTCACGCAACCATTGAAGCAAGAAACCGCGCAAAACCTGCGTCGCTTTTGCCGAGGCGCTGCTTCGGAAAACGCGATCCAGTCCCGGGCCGGTGCGGCGATACATTGATCCGGCGGCGTTGCCAGACAGCGCCGGCCAGCCCGCCATGCACCGTGGCGCCCCGCCGCCCCGGGCCCCGCCCGGGCCGCCATGGCTGCCCTTCGTCTTCACCCGAACAGGACCGACCGACCATGCAAGCCTTCACGACATCCACCGCCCTCCTGCCATCGCGCCGGCGCCTTGCCGCATCCGCCCTGGCGCTGGCCGCCGCCACGCTGGCCTGCGGCGCGGCCTGGTCCCAGTCCACCGTGAAGCTGGGCTTCATCGGCCCCGTCAGCGGCGGCAACGCACAGCAGGGCCTGGGCGCGAAGAACGGCTTCCTGCTGGCCATCGACCAGTGGAATGCCACGGCCGGCGTGCCGTTCAAGGTGGAGGGCGTGGTGCTGGACGATGCCTCCGACCCGCAGACCGGCGTGTCCGCCGCGCTCAAGCTGGTCAACGACCGCGACGTGGTGGGCGCCATCGGCCACTGGAACAGCCCCGTGGCCCTGGCCACGCTGCCGGTGTTCAACCGCGTGCAGATGCCCTTCATCGTCTGGGGCGCCATCGGCCCCAAGATCACCGACCAGAACTTCGCCAACACCACGCGCGTGACGCCCACCCTGGTCAACGAGAACAAGCCCCTGGCCGCCTGGGCCGCCACGGGCCTGGGCGCAAGAAAGATCGCCATCATTGCCGACACCAGCGACTACGGGCGTGCCAACCTGGCCTCGTTCGGCAGCTTCTACAAGGCAGAAAAAGGCAGCGTGGTGGCCGAGGAAAGCTACCCCGTGGGCACCACGGATTTCCGCTCCATCCTCACCAAGATCAAGAGCCTGAACCCCGACGCGGTCTACTTCGGCGGCGTGATCACCGAGGCCGGCATCGTGCGCAAGCAGATGGCCGAGCTGGGCATGAAGCAGCCCATGCTGGGCATCAGCGGCATCTTCGACCCGCAGCTGATCCAGATCGCCGGCCCGGCCGCGGACGGCACCATCGTCGGCACGCCCAAATCGCAGACCAACCCCCGGCTGGACGCCATGAGCCGCGCCTATGCCGCCAAGGGCTATGCCGACTCCGAGAGCCCGTACACCAAGTACGCCTACGACGCCACCGGCATCCTCTTGCAATCGCTCAAGACGGCAGGCACCAAGGACCGGCAGGCCGTGGCCAAGGCCATCCGCGCCATACGCTACGAAGGCGTGACCGGTACCGTGACTTTCGATGCCAACGGCCAGACGCAGGTGCCCGTGGAGCTGCAGCTGCACGAGGTCAAAGACGGCAAGTGGGCCAGCCGCTGATGATCAGGACAGGCAGCCAGTACCGCGACTCCATCCGCGATGGCCGGCGGGTCTGGATGAACGGCGAGCGCGTCAAGGATGTGACCACCCACCCCATGTTCAAGCCGCTGGTGGACATCCGTGCACGCATGTACGACCTGCAGCACGAGGCCGCGCTGCGCGACGCGCTCACCTACGACGAAGGCGACGGCGAGCGCCACCCCATCGCCCACAAGCTGCCGCTGACGCGCCAGGACTGGTGGGACAAGCGCCGCGCCACCGACCTGCTGCTGGAGGACATGGGCGGCGTGGTCATGCGCGTGGGCGACGAGAGCGTGGGCGAGATGTGGTCGCTGTTCGACGGCCAGGACGTGCTCAACGAGCTGGACCCGCGCTTTTCCGCCAACATCCGCACCCACATCCGCCGCGTGGTGCGTGGCGACCTGTTCCACGTATCGGCCAACACCGACCCCAAGGGCGACCGCTCGCGCCTGCCGCAGGACCAGGACCCCGACGTGCTGCTGCATGTGGTCAAGGAGACCGATGCAGGCGTCATCGTGCGCGGCGCCAAGTACGAGACCGCCGCCGCCTATGCCAACCAGGCCTTCACCAAGCCGGGGCTGGCGCACTGGGGCGACGCGGCGCAGTCCGAATACGCCATAGGCTTCATCTGCGACCTGGGCGCGCCCGGCCTGCGCTTCATCTGCCGCCCGGGCCTGGCCGCCCGCGCATCGACCCAGGACCATCCGTTGAGCCATCGCTTCGACGAAGTGGATGCCATCGTGGTCTTCGACGACGTGCTGGTTCCCTGGGAGAACGTGCTGTTCTACCGCCACACCCGGGCCGCCCATTTCCTGCGCGAGACGCTGCACCGCTACTCGGCCTTCACCTTCCTGCAGCGCAGCCTCAAGCTGGCCGACATGCTGATAGGCACGGCCCTGCACAACGCGCGCCAGACCGGCGTGGAGAAGCTGCAGGCCGTGCAGGACAGGCTGGCCGGCCTGGCCTGCTACCGCGAAGGCATCAACGCCCACCTCACGGCCGCCATCGCGCTGGCCGAGCGCAGCCCGGCCGGGCTGATGATGCCCAACCAGTCCCTGCTGTTCACGGGACGGTCGCTGGCCACCGGCCAGCTGCACCACATGATGAACACCGTGCGCGAGCTGTGCGGCGGCCAGGTCTGCCTGACGCCGGACCACGCCAGCTTCGAGAATGAGGAAACCGGCCCCTGGCTGCGCAAGTTCTACACGCTCGGCCCGCAATCGCAGGCCGACGACCGCCGCAGGCTGCTGGCCTATGCGCGCGACCTGCTCGACTCGGACCACGCCGGCCACCGGCTCAGCTTCCAGCTGTTTGCGCAATGCCCGCCCTACGCCCAGACGGCGGCCGTGTACCGGCACTTCAACTGGGATGCGCCGCTGGACTTCGTGGGCAAGTCCGCCGGGCTGACGGACCGCGTGAAGGCCACGCAGGCGCCGGCCCAGGGCGACGGTGCGGTGGCGCAATGGTTTCGCAATCACAACGCCAGCGACTGAAGGCTGCCGGGACCCGACCGCCGCACAATGCAGGCGTCTTGCGGGAAGGGCCTCTTGCAGCGCGGTCCGCCGCTTGGTCAACTACGCGGCAGGTCACCCTGGCCGCCCTCCCCCTCTCCACCTCTTGCACACCGTGCTGACACGACTGACCTTCAGACAATTGGAATACTGCGTGGCAGCGGGCGAGTTCGGCAGCATTGCCGAGGCCGCCAACCGCATCCACGTCTCGCCCTCGTCCATCTCATCGGCCATCACCCAGGTGGAGGCGGAGCTGCAGGTGCCGCTGTTCGTGCGCCACCATGCGCAAGGCCTGTCCGTCACGCCCGCAGGCGCCGAGGTCCTGCGGGAAATCCGCAACCTGCTCGACCAGGCCATGGCCTTGTACGACGTGGCCAGCAGCGCGCAAAGCCAGGTGCGCGGCCCCGTGCGCGTGGGCTGCTTCACCACGCTGGCGGCCATGGTCGCCCCCGAGCTGTGCCAGGGATTCGCGCGCGCACACCCCAAGGCCACGGTCACGCAGATCGAGGACCACCAGGAAGGCCTGATCCACAAGCTGCGCACCGCGCAGATCGATGTCGCCATCACCTACGACCTGCTGGTGGCCGAATCGGACATCTGCTTCGAGCCCCTGGCCCAGCTGCCGCCCATGGTCATCGTCAGCGAACTCAATCCGCTGGCCAACCACCGCTCCACCACGCTGGAGGCGCTGGCCCAGCTGCCCATGGTCCTGCTGGACCTGCCCCTGAGCCGTGAATACTTCATGTCGCTGTTCCGCGAAGCCGGCGTCTCGCCCCTGATCGCGGCCCGCAGCGCCAGCCCCGACGTGGTGCGCTCCCTGGTCGCCAACGACGTGGGCTACTCCCTGGTCAACGTGCGCCCGCGCAACTCCCATGCGCTGGACGGCAAGAAGATCGTCAACCTGCACCTGAACGGCAACCACCGCCCCATGAAACTGGGCCTGGCCTGGGCCCGCGAACAAAAGCCCCGCCATGTGGTGGAAGCCTTCATGCACCGCTGCCGCAGCTTCATCTCCAATGAATACATTCCGGGGATGACGGCGCCTGGGCGCGGAGAGGCGAACTGAGCGGCGCGCAGACCGAATCAGGGAGCCTGTCAGGCGGTGCTCTTGCGCACCTCGTAATGCAGCACCGCCATGCCCTCGCCAATCTGCCGCACGGACAACAAACGCAGCACCGGATGCAGCACCCGGCGCGGAAACAGCGGCTTGCCCCGGCCCAGCGTGGCCGAGCCCACGCTCAGGATCATCTCGTCCAGCAGGCCCGCGTCGTAGAACTGCCCCGCCAGGTCTCCGCCCCCCATGATCCAGAGATTGCCCCCGCCTGCCGCCGCCTGCATCTGCGCATGCACGGCACGCACATCACCGCTGACAAACCGGACATCGGCACCCGGAATACCAGGCAGCGCACGGCTGGGAAACACCCAGGCAGGCTGCGTATAGGGCCACGCCGCCCCGGTCTCCCTGGCCACCGTCTCCGCGTGGCGCAGCATCCATTCGTAGGTGGCCGACCCCATGGCCAGCGCGCCCACGCCGGCAATGAACTCCGGGTAGCCCGTGGCCTGCATGTCGCCCAGCGGGAACAGCCAGTCCAGGGAGTCGTCCTCGGTGGCCAGGAATCCGTCGAGTGAGGTGGCGGCGAAGTATTGGGTCTTCATGGGGGAGATGGTAGCCAGGCAGGCGCGGCACGGCCATCCGCCCGGGTGTCGTGCAGGCCGCGCCTGGACCCCATCGTCAAATTTCTTTTGAAGCCGCCTTCAGTCCTGCGGGTCTTTTTCAATTGAAACACCCAGGTCAACATCGCTCCATGCCCAGACGACTTGCGAACCGGGTTTCCGCTCCCGCCCCAACACCTCTACAGCTCCGCCAAGGAACCGCATGACCACCGCCTCCACGCCCCTGTTTCGCCCCCTGCAGCTCGGCCCGCTCAGCCTGCCCAACCGCATGGTGATGGCCCCCATGACGCGCAGCCGTACCAGCCAGCCAGGCGACGTGCCCAACGCATTGATGGCCACCTACTACGCACAACGCGCCAGCGCCGGCCTGATCGTCTCGGAAGCCACCCAGATCTCCCGCCAGGGCCAAGGCTACAGCTTCACCCCCGGCATCTATTCAGAGGCGCAGGTGGACGGTTGGCGCCGCGTCACGGACGCGGTGCACGCCGCCGGCGGGCGCATGGTGCTGCAGCTGTGGCACGTTGGCCGCATGTCGCATGCCAGCTTTCACGCCGATGGCCTGCCGGTCGCGCCTTCGGCGCTGTCGCCCCAAGCGCAGGTCTGGGTGGTCGGCGACGACGGTGTCGGCCGCATGGTCGACTGCCCCGTACCGCGCGCACTGAGCGCACAGGACATCCAGGACGTGATCGGCGACTTCCGCAGGGGCGCGGCCAATGCGATGCGTGCCGGTTTCGATGGCGTGGAAATCCACGGCGGCAACGGCTACCTGATCGATCAGTTCCTGCGCACCACCTCCAACCACCGCACCGACGCCTACGGCGGCGGCATCGCCCAGCGCACGCGCTTCGCCGAAGAGGTCGCGGCCGCCGTGGCGGGCGAGGTCGGGGCAGAGCGCACCGGCATCCGCCTGGCGCCCTTCATCACGCAGCGCAACATGAACTGCCCGCAGATCATCGAGACCATCCTGCATCTGGCCAGCAGGCTCGACGAGATCGGCCTGGCCTACATCCACCTGTCGGAAGCCGATTGGGACGATGCGCCCGAGATTCCGCAGGACTTCCGCCACGCGCTGCGCCGCGCCTACCAGGGCAAGGTGATCGTTGCGGGCAAGTACGACGCGGAGCGCGCCCAAGCCATCCTGCACGAGGGCCTGGCAGACCTCGTCGCCTTCGGCCGCCCCTTCATTGCCAACCCGGACCTGCCGGCGCGCTACGCCGCCCAGGCGCCGCTGGCCGCATTCGATCCCAAGGCCCTGTTTGGCGGCGACGCACGCGGCTACTCGGACTACGCAGCCCTCGCCACCGCCTGAAGCCCTCCCTGCTCTCCCCTCTTCCTCAACCTTTGAAAGCACGACCATGAAAGCCGTTGGATACCAGAAGCCCCAGGCCATCAGCCAACCCGAATCGCTGATCGACATCACCCTGCCCGATCCCGTGGCCACCGGCCGCGACCTGCTGGTCGAAGTCAGGGCCGTGTCCGTCAATCCGGTGGACACCAAGGTGCGCGCCAGCGGCGCGCCCGCCGAGGGGCAAACGCACAAGGTGCTGGGCTGGGATGCCAGCGGCATCGTCAAGGCCGTGGGCCCCGAAGTCACGCTGTTCAAGCCGGGCGACCGCGTCTGGTACGCCGGCTCCATTGCGCGCCCTGGCACGAACAGCGAACTGCACCTGGTGGACGAGCGCATCGTGGGCCACGCGCCCAAGTCGCTGGACTTCGCACAGGCGGCGGCCCTGCCCCTGACCGCCATCACCGCGTGGGAGATGCTGTTCGACCGCCTGGGCATCGCGCCGGGCAAGCACCCCAGCCACAAGACGCTGCTCATCATCGGCGCCTCCGGCGGCGTGGGCTCCATCCTCACGCAGCTGGCCACGCGGCTGACCAGCCTTACCGTCATCGGCACCGCATCGCGGCCCGAGACGCAGGCCTGGGTCAAGGAGCTCGGCGCCCACCACGTGATCGATCACAGCCAGCCGATTGCCGACGAACTCAAGCGCCTCGGCTTTCCCACGGTGGACCACATCGTGAGCCTCACGCAGACCGACCTGCACTTCGCACAGATCGTCGAGGCGATCGCGCCCCAGGGAAAATTCGGCCTGATCGACGATCCCGCGTCGCTGGACATCACCAAGCTCAAGCGCAAGTCGGTGTCGGTGCACTGGGAATTGATGTTCACCCGCGCCCTGTTCGGCACCGACGACATGATCGGCCAGCACCGCCTGCTCAACGAGGTTGCCGCACTGGTCGATGCCGGCCTGATCCGCACCACGCTGGCCGAGCGCTTCGGCAGCATCAACGCCGACAACCTCAAGCGCGCCCATGCCCTGATCGAGTCGGGCAAGGCGCGCGGCAAGGTGGTGCTGGAGAACTGGGGCTGAGCCATGAAGACAGAGACCATTTTCAACCTGGCCATCCTCGAGGCGAAGGCCGGCCAGCAAGACCAGCTGCGCGACGCCCTGCGCGCGCTGGTGCCATTCACCCGGCAAGAGGCCGGATGCCTGGACTACACGCTGTTCGAACTGGCGGACACCCCCGGCACCTTCTACATGCGGGAGTCATTCAGGGACCAGGCAGCGCTGGATGCGCACTTCAGCATGCCGTACTTCAAGGCGTTCGAGAAACGCTTCGACGAACTGCTGGCACGCCCCCTGCAACTGGTGGGCCTGAAGGAAGTGCCCTGACGGGCGGTACGGGTCCGGGCGGTACGGATCCGGCCGACGACTAGCGCGCGGCTGCAACGCGCCGCCCCCACGCTGGCGGCAGCGTGGGGGTTGCCGCCGACAGCTGGTCCCATACGTACTGGGCGGCAAAGCCGTGGTGACGGCTGCGCGAGCGCACCAGGCAGGCTTGCCGGCCCAGATTTCTTTCGGCCAACGGGACTGCGTCCTGCACGTCCAGGCTCATTGCCGCGGCACCGTTGAGCAGCGCGACCATGCCGTTTTCACGGGCGGCATGCACCAGGTCCTCCAGCGTATCGGACTCCAGATGCACGCCCGGCTTCAGCCCCTGCGCCGCAAAGGCGTTGTCGAGCTGGCGCCGCATGGCGTATTCGCTTGGCAGCAAGGCCAGGGGGTGGTTCGCGACCTCGCTGAGCTCCAGCAGGCGTCGCCGCCGGCGGGGCTTCAATCCCACGGCCACCACGGGCTCGTCGAAGCAGGCCAGGATCTCCAGATCGGCATGCGGCTCCGGGTCGAAGCTGACGGCAAGATCGAAATCGCCACGCAACACGCCCTCCACCAAGGCCTGTGCGGTGCGCCTGCGCAGTGCGATCGCCAGCTGCGGCCACTGCGCCTGGGCCCTGCGCACGACGGGCAGTACCCAGCATCCCGCGTAGGACTGCACCAGGCCGATGCGCACCAGGCCCGCAACGGTGCTCGCACGCGCCTGCACGTCGCGCAGCGCCGCCTGCAGCTCACTGAGGCAGGCCGACACCCGGCGGTCGAGCTCATGTCCGGAGGCCGTGGCAACGGCGCGCCCGCTCGCACGGTCGAACAGCTGCACGTCCAGGGTCGATTCCAGCAAGGCGATCTGCTCCGACAGCGCCGCCTGCGAGATCGAGGCATCGCGTGATGCCGCACTGAAGCTGTGCGCCCGCATCGCCGACACGAAGTAGCGCAACTGGCGCAATGAGACGAGATCGAGGGGGTCGCGGCTGCGTGCGGACATGGCCATCGGATTATCCGATAGGCGCGGCCAGAAAATGCGAATTGCGAAGAAACAAGGGCCTGCCGACACTACGGCCACGAGACAACTCTGGTCACGAGAGCACCGATGAAACGACGCAACTTCCTTCAGTACGCCAGCACGGCGACGGCCATTTCAGCCTTGGGCGCAAGCCCCTCGGCGCGCGCACAGGCATTCCCTTCCAAGCCCATACGCATCATCTGCCCCTATCCGGCAGGTGCGACCACCGATGCCGTCTCCCGCCTGATGGCGAATGCCTTGCAGTCGGACAGCGGCAGCACGGTGATCGTCGACAACCGCAGCGGTGCGGGCGGCAACATCGGCACGGAGGCGGCAGCACGCGCCGAGGCCGACGGCTACACGCTGCTGCTGGGCGCACTCGGCCCCATGGCCGCGAACCCGGCGCTGTACTCCAGGCTCAACTTCGATCCGGCCAAGGACTTCACACCGCTGGCATGGGCCGCCTCGGTGCCGTTGATCTGGGCCGTGCATCCCTCCTTCCCGGCGACCACGGCCAAGGAGGCGCTCGAATGGCTGCGCAAGAACCCGGGCAAGTTCTCCTACGCATCCGCCGGCAACGGCACGCCGCAGCACCTGGCGGGAGAACTCGTCAAGCGCCAGACCGGCACCTCGATCCTGCACATTCCCTACCGCGGCTCCGCGCCTGCACTCAACGACGTGCTGGGCGGCACGGTGCAGATGGTGTTCGAAGCCACGCCGGCCATCCTGCAGCATGTGCAAAGCGGGCGCCTCAAGGCGCTGGCCGTGACGTCCGCCAGGCGCATTCCCGCGCTGCCCGGCGTGCCCACGCTCAAGGAATCCGGCGTGGACGCCGAGATCAGCGGCTGGTACGGCTTCCTCGCGCCCGCCGCGACCCCGGCCGACCGCAAGGCCTGGCTGGTCAAGCACATAGGCGCGGCGCTGGCGGCCAAGGCCACGCAGGACAGGCTGGCCGAACTCGGCTCGGTGCCCATCGACAACTCGCCCCAGGCATTCGCACGCCTGCTGGACAGCGAGCGGGCACGCTGGCAGACGCTGATCCGCGAAGTCGGCATCAAGCTCGACTGAAGGCGCCGCCCCATGCCGCACATCGCCATCGAGGTATCGCCATCCTTGCTCCCGTCGATCCAGTGGGAGCCGGTCCTGCACGCCATGCACCTTGCGCTGGCCGAGCGCGGATGGGCACGGCTCGCGGACCTGAAGTCGCGCGTGGCACCCATCGCCGTCGGACTGTGCGGCGAGGACCCCCACGCGCAGCAACTGATCGCCACCCTGACGCTGACCAACCCGCGCCCGCCGCAGATGTGCTCGGCCATGGCCGAGGCCGTGTTCGAGCATCTCTCGCGCGCCGTCGACGCGCACCCGGAGTCAGCGGCGTGGGTGCAGTGCTGCGTGTTCCTGCAGGAGCACCCGAAGTCGCACTACCTCAAGCGGCAATGGAACGCGCCGCAGTCCGCTCCCCCAATTCCATGACAACGGGAAAAGCGCCATGTGTTGCGGCTGGCCGCTGGCCGCTGGCCGCGCGCTGCCGGCTCAGGCCGCCAGGCCTGCGGCCAGCTGCCGCACGGTCCGGGCATTGGCGCCCTTGCCGGTGATGGCCACCGCCGGAGGGTGGGCCAGCATGCGCTCGAAGACCTTGCGCACTTCCTCGGCACCGATGCCATCGATCATCGCCAGCGTTTCGGCCACGGATGTCACGCTGCCATGGGCAAAGAGGTCCTCGACAGCCCGCTCCATGGTGGCGTAGGTCCGCTCGCCCGCGCGCACCCGCGAGACCGCCAGCTGGTTCTTGGCCCGCTCCAGATGCACGGGGTCAATGCCGGCCGCCTGGGCGCGCAGCAGGCCGCCTGTCGCTGCCACCAGCGCTTCGAGCTTGTCCGGCGTCGTGACCGCATGCACGATGAAATTGGCCCAGACGTCACCGCCCTCCATCGCCGCATAGGCCGTATAGGCCAGTCCGAGCCGCTCGCGCACGGTATCGACCAGGGGCGACGACATCCCCTCGCCCAGCAGATGGGCCGCCAGCGAGGCCACGAGACGCGCACGCTGCGGATGCTCGCCCTGCAACGGCTCGAACACCAGGGGATAGGCCAGGTTCACGAACACCTGGGACACCTGCGTGAAGCGTTGCGCCAGGGCCTGCCCCACATACTTTGCGGGCTGAGGGGGCAACGCCACAGCGGGATCGGCCGACGCAGGCATGCCGGCGAACAGCTGCGCCGCCTGCTCCAGCCAGGCCGGCACATCGAAGTTTCCGGCCGCGACGACGACGGTCTTTTCTCCCACGTAATGGGACTGCACATGGCGCACCAGATCCTGCCGCGTGAAGCCTTCGATATTGGCCACCGTGCCGATCACCGGCATGCCCATGGGGTCGTCGCCCCAGATGGCGCGGTCCAGCAGATCGCCGGCGCTGTCCTCCGGGTCCTCTTCGTACTCGATGGCCTCCTGCCGGATCACCTGCAGCTCCCTTTGCAATTCATGCTCGGGAAACACGCTGTTCAGCACGATGTCCGCAATCATTCCCAGCAAGGCCTGCGCATGCCAGCCCAGGCCGGTCATGAAATAGCCGGTGATGTCCTTGCCGGTGAAGGCGTTGACCTCCGCACCCAGCCGCTCCGCATCCAGGTTAATCTCCTGCACGGAACGCGTGTGCGTGCCCTTGAACGCCATGTGTTCCAGCACATGGCTGATGCCGTTGCTGGTGGAGGTCTCGTCGCGGGAGCCCACGCGCAGGAACACACCCACGCTGACGCTCTGCAAATGCGGCATGGGCAGAGCCAGCAGCCGGACTCCGTTCGCAAGAGTGCGCAAGGCCATGGCAGGCCGCTCCAGTTCGGTTGCCGCCAGGGGCTTTTCTTGAATCATGGGCTATTGTCGTCGCGCTCCAGAGGATGCGCAGGGCAGCCCTCTTCAGCCCTCTTTCATGTGCCTGTGCTCAAAGCTGCGGGGAGCTCTGGCCCGGCCGACCTGCGCGTTACCCCACCAGGCGCCGGAACGACGCCCGAAAATCGATGGGCTCCAGGTGCAGCTGGTCCGCCAGCGGCCCGTTCAGGATGTAGAGCCTTGGTTCCTCCCGGAACTGAAAAACCCGGTAGAGATGGAAGGCATCCCCGGCCTCTGCTGCGAAATCCAGTTCGTTGCGGCTGATGATGAAGGACGAGGCATGCCCGCCATTGGTGGTCTTGACCTCGATGAAGCGATGCTCGCCGGGCCGCTCATGCGAGAGGATGTCGTAGCCGCTCCCGTCGCCGAGCCGGTCAGACACCCAGTCCAGCTGCTGGAAAAGCTCCGGATACCCGGCATGGACAAGTCGCCGCTGCTCGAATCCGATGACCCACTGCTCTCCGGCACGGCCAAGATGCCGGTTGGCTTCATCCCGCTGGGCCCAGTTCGTCTTGCGTGGAAATCTGACCTTGGCGCCGTCTTTCGCCAACTGCGCCACTGTCTCCAGCGCAGGCGGTTCAACCAGGCAGGCATGAAAGCTCTGCTCAGCAGACGTCTTGACCTCCTCCATCGCATCCACCACACGGGAAACCAGGCCCGGCTGATTCAGGACGAACTGCTGCACCGCCTGACGCAACAGAAGCTGAGCGTTGCTCCGGGGCTTGTAGCCGCGGATGAAGGGCAGCTCCAGGTCATGCAGGACGGCGCTGATGTTCTGGAACTTCAGCTCCACCGATCCCTTGCTGCGCTCACGCAGCCGCTGGCGCAACTGCGCATTGAATTCGGTCTTGGTGTAGCGCTGCTGCTCGGCCTCCAGCAAAAGCATCTCGAAATATGACGCGACCGTGGCCTGCACCTCATCGAAGGTCCAGTCTTCACCAATGCGCACGACATCGAAGCCCAGATGCTGCAATCGAGGAACGACGGTGGCCTCTCCACCGGAGAAATCAGTCGGCTTGAGCGGTCCCTCCTGCGGGAACTGATGGCCGAACGCAGCTCCGACGATGGCCTTGGAGTCGCATAGCTGCCCGGTTCTTGCATTGCGAACCAAGAAATCGCGCGATTTTCCGAATCCGTATCGCTTCAGGAATGCCGTCCGACCAAGACGTGAAAACTCGTCCAACGCCGCCTGAACGGCCGCAGGACTTTGAAGGCGAGAGATTTCAACAGCCATCAGCGTTTGGGAGAAGTATCTTCATGCGGAATCAATACCCACGGGCTAGGTCCGCAGCAGCACACAGCAAATTGCAAAGAAATAGTACTTTACGTTACAAACGCATGCTTGGTCTGGTAGCAGCCATGTCTTTCATGGGGAACACTGGACTTCGTCTGTCTGCGCGCAAGTGCTTGCACCTGGCCTGGGAATCAGGCGGCTAGTTCTTACATCCAAGCCTCGCCCGGGCTCAGAATCTTCCTAGGCGCAGCGATACTTCAGGTCTCTGAGTCCTAGGAACTGCAGAATAGGTAACAATCCGTTCCGAAAGGGTCTGGATGTGGACAAAAGTCTGATTGACGTGACGGGCGCGGTACACGCGCTGAGGCAGTTTGCGCAAGAGCGGGAGTGGCAGCAATTCCATTCACCCAAGAATCTGGTCATGGCTCTCTCGGGCGAGGTGGGTGAGTTGACCGAAATATTCCAATGGATGACCGAGGCCGACTCTCATTCGGCCGCCTCGAATCCTAAAACCGCCTCGGCGGTACGCGACGAACTGGCCGATGTCGCCCTGTACCTCATCCGCTTGGCGGATGTGCTGGACGTGGACCTCAACGCAGCCATCGCCAGCAAGCTGGCTTCCAACGCCGCCAAATACCCTGTCGAGGCGTCGCGCGGCGTCAGCACCAAATACGACCAGCTGCCCGAGCCATGATCGTTTATCAGGCCGAGAAGACACAATTCCTGCTCGACTACGACGAACGCGATATTGAAGACGTCATCTACGCGAAGTACCAGGCAGCGACTCACCGCAAGGTAGCCAAGGCGGAGATCCGATCATGGCGCGAGTCGCTGGGCTACATTGCCCGCCTTCTGCGTGACCCGGAAATCGCACCCGACATCGGGGTCGCTGTCGAATTCATCCTGCCGCAATCGTCAAAACGCATCGATGTCATTCTTGCCGGACATGCCGACGACGGCTCTCGACGGCTGGTGGTGGTCGAACTCAAGCAATGGTCATCGGTCGGCGCCACCGACCGCGATGCCATCGTGCTTTTGCGCGGTGGAATGCGCCCTGACCAGGCGCGCATTCACCCCAGCTACCAGGCGTGGTCGTACACGGCATTTCTGGAGGGGTTCAACGAGGCCATCTATGACGGCGGGCTGCAGCTGAAGCCTTGCGCCTACCTGCACAACTATGCCGCCGATGGCATCATCGACTCCCCCCAGTACCAGCCCTATATCGAGCGGGCACCTTTGTTCCTGAAAGGTGATGAAGACCGCAAGAAACTCCGCGAGTTCATCAAACAGCACATCCGGCATGGCCGAGGCCGCCAGGTGCTGTTCGATCTTGAACGAGGAAGGATGCGGCCATCCAAAGCGCTGGCGGATGTGGTCGGCAAGCTGCTGAAGGGCAACAGCGAGTTCGCGCTAATCGACGACCAGAAGGAAGTGTTCGAGGCTGCGAAGGCCGCATGCCGCCAGGCCAGCGCCAGCGGCAGGCCTCGCGTCTTGATCATTGAGGGCGGTCCTGGAACCGGCAAGTCGGTGATCGCCGTCAACCTGCTTGCGGCTCTGCGCGAAGGCTTGACCGTCAAATACATTTCCAAGAACGCTGCCCCACGCGCTGTCTATAGCGACAAGCTGATACAGACGCGCGACAACGCACATCTGGTCAATCTTTTCGGCGGATCAGGCTCCTTCACGGAAACCGTGCAGGATGCCTTTGATGTCTTGGTCGTGGACGAAGCACATCGCCTAACCGAAAAAAGCGGCTTCTATGGGAATCTGGGCACCCATCAGGTCAAGGAGCTGATAGAAGCTGCCAAGTGCAGCATCTTTTTCATCGACGAAGACCAGCGCGTGACTCTCAAGGATGTAGGTTCCAAGGAGATCATCCGCAAGTTTGCAGCCGAGCGGAATGCTGAGGTAGAGGAATATTCGCTGACTTCCCAATTTCGGTGCGCCGGCTCCGACGGCTATCTGGCCTGGGTAGACCATACGTTGCAGATCCGAACTACCGCCAACCCTAGCCTTGCAGATATTCCGTTTGACTTTCAGGTGTTTGACGACCCCTCGGATCTGCACAAGGCCATCGAGACGAAGAACGCCAACAACCGGGCACGCGTTGTGGCTGGTTACTGCTGGCCATGGAACAGCAAGAAGAATCCCAAGCTTATGGACGTAGTCATCGGAGACTACGAGCGCCAATGGAATCTGGACCAGGACGGCAGCCTCTGGATCGTGGCACCGAACTCTGTGGCACAGGTCGGCTGCATACACACCTGCCAGGGGCTGGAAGTGGACTATGTGGGAGTCATCATCGGGCCAGACCTGACCATCATGGGCGACACGCTGGTGGCAGTGCCCCGAGCCAGGGACAGACATGACAAGACCATGAAGGGATTCGTGAAGATGACGAAGGAGCAGCCTGCCGAGGCCGCACGGCTGGCGGAAAGCATCATCAAGAACACCTATCGCACCTTGATGACCCGTGGCATGAAGGGGTGCTATGTGTATGCCACGGACGCGAAGCTGAGGGCATACCTGCGCGAGCATTCGGCTATTCCAGCATCCCACTGAACAACGGCGGGCGGGCAGAAAAAAGCCCGCAGTGCCGCGGGCTTGATTCGGAAATACGGCCGGACGACCCCGGCCGTTTCCTATTGCGCAATCATTCCCACTCCATCATCAACAAGACGCCCAAACCCGCGTGGTTAAAGGGATTGGCTGTGATCGACATGGGGCCTTACCGTCGCTTTTACCGACAGAAGCGCACATCTTTTGCTGGCGCGGGAGATGGAGCGATTTGCGGGAGAGCAACTCTAGCGACACCATCATCAATCAACTGGAAGGATACAGGAAGTCGGCGCCAGTTTCCGCTTGCGTGTCACGATCCGGTCGTCAAGTCAAGCGTTTGCTTTGCGCGCTGCCAGTTTTGCTTCAAGCAGACGATAGGCCCGCTTCTCATCCAGCTTCGGCAGGTTCGGCTCGTTCTGCAAGAGATCAGCCAACACCGGCGTCACAACATCGAACAGTGCAGACAGCAGCGCTTCGCCGACTGCGCGCGGCTCTGCAAGGTCCTCCAGTAGTCCCGACATTTCGCCGTGGGCGAGCTTGTTGCGGCCTTCTCGGTAGACCTTGTGGACGGCTGCATCCACCGTAAGCGCGCCCTCGGGTACGGTCTCACCCTCAGGCTTGAGCGCGGCTTCGGCGAATTTTGTCATATCGTTCGCCTTGCCGCTTGCGCCCGACAGCCCGTCAGCGGCACAGCCATAGTTGACCACTGCCATGAAGTCGGAAGCCTCGCGACGAGCTTCACCGACCCAGTACAGCGCATTGGCCCAGCGTTCGACGAGATGCAGCGCATGTCCGCTTCGTCGTCCATCGACGTAGCTCTGCAAGATGCACCCGGCAGCATCCAGGAAGGATTGCTCGCCCGCCATCTTGGCAGCCAGCGCACCCGGACGTCCGCCAAGGCCAGGCATCTGTACGCTCGACCCATGCAATATCCGTCCGTCTAGCGTGGTCGCGAACCGGTCCTCTGCAAAAAGATGCTGCCGGCCGGCTTTCGTAAATCGTCGCGCATCCTCGATCTGGAATCTCAGTCCGATTGCGTCAATCGCAAGTCCCACCACCACCGACGCTTTGAAATGAGACCGCGCATGCTCATGCCCTTCCATCCGGATGGTCGCTACCCAGCTGTAATGCCGCAGCGTGCGCAGAACATCCAACGCATGCGACGCACGGCGACCACTCTCGGCGGCAGTTGATCGAGCGGTCAACTCATCCATATCCAGTTCACGAGACTCGACATGGTGGATGAGTTCTCGAACTTCCGAGTCCTTGACAAAGGAATCGAGCCATTCCGCTCTGGGCAGGAATCGCACTGGTCCCACGGCGAATGCCGGCACGGCTTGATCCGAGTGAAACAGATGGCATGGGATATGCCAGTCAACGTCGGGACTTGCACTGGTGGCAAGTTGCTGCAGGCGAGCTTGATAGTCGTCGGCGAGCACAGCGTAAAAATCGTCACCGAGCACCACGTCCTGCTCATTCTGGCCGTCCGATACTGTTGGAAGGTGCGATTGGCCGTCGCGGAGCGTGTCCCCGATGGCCTGGAACGAAAGCTTCATGAACGCCTCCCGGTCAATTGTCTGGCGCAGCGCTTCGCGTGATCTCCAGCTTTGCTGTGACAGCAAGTGAGCTGCGTCCACGCCAGCTTGTGTGATCCGATACTGCCCGCCTTGCGACACCGGAATGGCAAGCGGAACCAAGGGGTTCGCGCTGAGGGCATGCCACTGTGCAAAGGTCATCGCATTCGCCGTGATCACGTCCTCGACGATGGTCTCCATGAGCTTCCCAGGCGGCGTCTCTTTTGCACCACCCGAGCTTGCAAACTTGTTCTCTCTTACCATCTCTCCCTCCTGCTTAGCCCAATATGGGGCTGGCGCTACACACAACCAGCTTCATTGATCCGCGGGTCATGGCCACATACAAGTGCTGTGCGCTCATGCCCTCCGTATTCAGCACCACCGCCACTTCCGCCTCCAGCCCTTTGAGCAGAAGCGTGCTGCCGACCGCACGCTTGGGCAACGGGCGGCCCAATAATCGATTCTCTTCGCGCACTCGCCTGGCAGCCTCCGCAAGCGGGACGTTTCCTGCCGAGGCCCCACGCATCGCCTTGAGCACGCCGTAAAGAATGGCGGGCCGATGCACGCGCACGTTCGGCATTTCGCGCAACTCCGACAACAGTGTTGCAGCAGCGGCGATGGACGGGCCGCGCTGGAACGCCAAGGCACTGCTCTCCGCTGTGGAGGGCGGATTCCTTGCGGTTCCTCGAGCCAACGACTCCAGACGCCGTGTCAGCTCTGCGACACCCACGTTGGTCATGACGCTTTGCGCCAGCGCCAGCAACTGCCCCATGGCCCCCGCAGACGCAACATCGAAATCGTTGCCGAAGGTGATGAGGTCTTGCAAATCGACTGCCTCAACGGTCGAGGCCCCTGGCGTCTGGCTTGCAAAGTTCTGCTGGCTCGAACGGTTGCGGCTGTCAGCAATGATCAGCACGCGCCCGTCCGCGGTGGGCGGCAGCGTCCGCGCGGCAGCCAGTCGCTGCGGGTGGTCGTTGGGCGGGATGGTCTGAACCCACGTCACATGTGCTGGTGGTCCGGTGCGCAGATCCACCGATTGACCAGCCACGAACAGACGGCGGGCCTCCAGCAGCCATTGTCCGAGTGCTTCCGCACCGGCATTGCGCCACCGCCACGGCGTGGCCAGTTCCGCCACGACCGGGAAATGCGCGCACACTTGCTGCTCCCAGTTGGCCAAGGCGTTGCCACCGAAGCCGAAGATGCCCTGCATCGGATCGCCAAGCACGCAGGTCGGCAGGATCAGCGAGAGAAAGTAGACGAGATAGTGCTGAGGCACCGAACAGTCCTGGTACTCGTCAACAATGAGGTGCGCATAGGACGCTCTCAGTACCTCGCTGATGTGCCCGGCCTGCAACAGCTTCCAGGCGAATTCGCGGATCGCTGGGTAGTCTCGCGCCGGCGTGGCGAGTCGCAGGATGTCCGGGTCATGACCGCTGCGACCCGGAAAGCTCGCAATCAACCGAATGGCCCAGCCGTCGATGGTGCTCAATCGATAAGCACTGTGTGGCACACCGGCACGGTCCAGACGGCCACGAAGCGCCGCCACGCCAGCGTTAGTGTGCGTGAGCACGAGAATGGGCTTGCGACCTCCGTGCGCGGCCAGGGCGTGGGCAATCAACTGCGTCTTGCCGCACCCGGCCGGTGCCGTAACCGTGCCGCGGGCAATCGCGCGCAGGTCGATTTCAGCGGGGCCCATGAGCAGCCCACGCAGATACCTGGTCCACCAGTGCCTTGAAGCCTGGATCGCATAGCGGCAAGTCCGGCGCCACGATGCTCCTTGCTACGTCCTCCATCCAGGAGATGGACTTGAACCAACCGGCCTTGCGGATGCGCGCCGCCTGCCCGAGCAAGGCTCGGTTTGGCATTGACAGCGCTTGCGTGTTCTGGATTTCGTCCCAGACGGCCTGAACGGTCAGCGTGTTGTTAGAGACCGTGCGCAGGTGTTCGTGAATCAGGTCGCCATGCAGGTCGTGGGCATATTTGATCAAGTGCTGGCAGGCCACCGGCGTGAGACTGCCAAACAGTTCGTCCTCCAATGCGCGGCCTGCGCGGTAGGCGACGACCGCACCACCGCCCTGCAGAAATGCCTGCTCGACGACAGGCGTGGGCTTCTTGTCGTCATCACGTACCACCATGACCCTGTAACCCAATGACTGGAAGGCCGCCGCGCGGGCATAGGGCCGGTCGGGCTCGCCACCGCCACAATCGACCATGGCAATGCCCTGTGCTGCCAGCGACACGCCGCCGTGTTCGACCCGGTGCAAATCCAGACCACGCAGGAGTCCGATCTCGCTGGCCCCTTCGCACACGATCACGGAGCCAGCCAGAAAGGCCTCGGGATAGAGGCGAATGGTGCTCTGCGTGTCGTTATCGGTCCCCACCATGCGGGACTCGTGGCCGTGAAGACTGCGGCGCAGCACGAAAAGCTGGCCGCCCGACAACTCCCTGAGTGCCACTGGAGAATGCGTGGTGAGGAACGCCTGCAGCGGGGCCGCTTCCTTCGCTCCGAGAGAGCCGAGAAACCGGGCGATGCGGTGCGGCTCAAGGCCGTACTCTAGCTCGTCCGAAAGGACGATCGTCGTCTGACTGGCCGCTTTGCGCTGCAGACCGGCAACCAGCAGGCGCGTGGACCCGACGCCGAGACTGCGAAGCGGGATGCCGCCCTCGTTGTGCAGAGAGATGGTCCCGCCGCCGAACGACACGGAATGCGAGTCGAGCAGTGCCCTCGCCTTCGCGCCAATGTGGACGCCGAGTTCCTGGGCGGTCGCGGCGACGATCCCCAGCGCTTCTCCCAATTGCTGCTCGGCCTGGTCGCCAAAGGTGCCGCGCGCATCCCGTGCAGCCTTCACGAGTGCCGCCGACGCATCAGCGCGTTCTTCCGAGATGCGGTTCAGGACCGAGCCCCGCTGCCAAGCCAGGTTGTAGTCAGCGAGCGCACCGATCCGCGTCGGCGCCAAGGCCAGACGGTCCTTCCACGCGAGGGTCTTCACCAGACCTTGCTGGGCGGCGCGGTCGGAGATGAGAGTCCAGGATGGCTCCAGGTCGCTGGCGACGGTCAAATTCAAGCAGAGAACCACTTCTGCACCGGCGGACGGCTCGTCTTCTACGAGGCCCGTGGCGGCGTGATAGCCGCGCAGAAACGCACCGAAGCTCTCCAGCGTACTCATGCTGTCATCCAGCGCGCCCAGCGTCAGCGTGATGCTGATTGGAGCGGTGATGTCTAGGCCGAAAAAGTCAGCGTCGGAAATTTGGACATTGCGCCTAGCACCCAAGCACAGATCGATCGCATCCAGCACTGTGGATTTTCCGCTGTCGCCCGTGCCGATCAAACAATTGATGCCAGGCGATGGACACCACACCAGTTGCTGAATGCCACGGAAGTTGGCTATCTCGATTTTTCTTATTCTTGCCATTGGGTGCCCCTGTGATGGTGTGCGGCTTTTCCCGCTTTAGAAAGTTTTGGTGAGGAAGCACTGCTGCGCACTTTTCGACTATTTCCGCAGCCTGAAAGCACCCCTGCTGCAGACAACTAGCAGTACCTACGCTGCCAAAGCGATGACACTCGCTATCGCAATCGAGCTTGTGTGACTGGCGCTCACCAACCAATGGGCGATCCCCCGCTCACTCGCAATTTTCACCAATCGGCGGTGTAGTACGACAGCCGGTGCGCCACTCCGCTGAGAGACAACCTCGACATCCGTAAAAGCGATGCCATCGCCCCAACCCGTGCCGAGTGCTTTCAGTACGGCCTCCTTGACGGCAAAGCGCGACGCAAGTCTTTCTGTTCTGTCGCCGCCCTCATCCGCGGTAGCCAATTCTGCAGTCGTGAAGTAGCGATCCAAGAAGTCGCTCGCCTGTTTGTTTACGAGGCGAGCAAAATCCGCGGTGTCGACAACATCCACGCCATGGGCCACAACATTCCGAAAATTCAAAAGCTGCGTTTCGTCGGTCATTCCTGGGCCTCCCGTCACTAGCTCATTCGAATAGCATCAAGGATTGTGAGCAGGCTTCCGCCGAGCGCTTTTCGGTGGACCAAGAAAGGTCAGGCTCTTCGCGTCTTGATCAACCAATATCTTCCCGCCACCAGCACTCAGGACTTGGCGCCAAACCTCGAATCCGACCAAGATCGCGCGCTGCCATTCACCTAGCGACCGCTCACGTACTTCGAGGAGCGACGTCACGCCTTTGACCGTACGTAGCAACTTGTAGTCCAAGTCGGTGACACCTTCGAGCCACCGATGCTCCTTCGCGTAGTCGAAAACCAGCGCCGCAACACCCTCATCCAGAACCTGGGCTCTGCCGCCGTCCTGCACCTCGTCTACTTGAGGATCGCTCTTGCGCTTCCTTTTCAGAAGTTTCCGAATAACGGGCGACCAGCCGAGTACCGCGACGTAGCCCAGATGGAAGACGTCGTGAAATCGATAGCCATCAGGGTCATCAGCGTTGTCGGTCAAGTCGTCACCGAACTTCTTGCCGTTGACGCGCATCCGAATCTTCGTTCGCCCCTTGACGATGACCTCGCTGAGTTCAACTTCGAAACGTCGAGGCAACCGCTCGTTCTCTTCGAATTCGGCATCGAAAGCGAGCGCCCCTGTATCCTGCGGCCCCCAACGGTCCCGGGTCTTCTTCAGATTTGCTTGCGCGACATCGCTCAGTTTGAGATCGAACTTCGCAGCGACGTTTGCGATGTACCAGAGCAAGTCGCCCAACTCTTCCGACACGCGCTCCTTGAACAGGAGATGGGAATCACCATCTCGAAGGTGCTTCTTGTACTCGCTGAGCAGTTCGCCCGTCTCACCTGCCAGCCCGAGCAAGGGAACCACGAGATCGGTTCCTGCATCGCCACTTTTCTGTCGCGAAGGAACGCGATCGGTCATTTGTGCTTCTTGCTGGTAGGTGTTCAAGTTCATTACGAGCTTCCTAAGTCCAAGGTTGACTGGGCAATTGACCTGTTCGCAGACTTCTCACCCTGTTTAAGGCTGGCACGGCCCGAAAGGTCCGCCTCAATCTTCGAATTGATACCCCATTTGGGTGGATACCAAGGCAGGTCCAACGGTCCGGTGGGAGAGAACTTCTGCTTGATGCGTGTCCGCCCTGAGATGCCGGCCACGTCCGGGTGGGCCACCCGCGCGTACTTGTCAACCTCGCAAAAAAGGTTTTGGCAATCGATCAATTGCAGCCTGCGCCCCCACAGGGATTCGAACTTGATGCCGAGCCGCTCAAACTCGCGCTCCTGGTTGTCAGCCATCAATCGGATCAGCTCTGCCTCATTGAGGCCTGCGCTGTCGCTGAAGCACTTCCTGAGGCCGTCCCGAGCACCAGGGCCTGGTATGACGAAATCCATTTCCGAGAAGTCGGTGACTTCGCTGTAGTTGATGTCCGTCACGAACTGATATGCCAGAAAGTCCCCGATCGTTGGGTAGCTTCTGAGCAATTCGAACGCGGTCTGCATCTTCTTCAACTGCGCCAACTGGCCCGCAAGGTCGTCAGCCATCATTCGTTCCAGTAGGCGCAAATGGTTCTGATGCTTGGCCGTATGCCCGAAAGCGGAACCTCCGGGCGGCATGATGTAGGCGGCTGAGTAGATTCGCCCCCCTGCCCTCATCGCCTGGCTCAGAACCTTGTCGTAGTGCTCGAACTTGTAGTTCTTGAACGTGATCTCACCGAAAGTGTGTTCAAGCAACTTCCAGGTCTCGATCTTGTTGAACAACTTGAACAGCAAGGTGCGGAAGAGCACCTCGGACGTCGACTGTGGAAGATCATTGCGGTAGATCACATGCCTGATCAGATACTGGCTGACGCGATCCGAAGCGCGATACGCGTTCGTAAACTTGTGGACGGAGATCACCGGATCACTGGTCCATGGCGCGGGTTTGCCCTTCAGCCTCTGGCAGAACACGTTCTGCCGCTCCACTGCGAACCGCCAGTAGCTATCAAACACCGGCGTGACCTTGATCGGCAGCAGGTGCGTCGGACCAACGGTCGGTGCTGGAGCGGCCACAGGGTCATTCTCCGAAGGCACACAGCTCTTGCTGGTTCCAACCCTCACGCTGCAATCTCTACGTCTGTCGCGAGCACATCGCCAGTGTCAGCCTCCTGATGCTTCAGAGGAAAACTCGCACGAGCCGCAGCGATCAGCGGTTGCAGGTCCGGATCAGACTTGGAGATGCGCTCGAACTTCGCGACGCCGACAACGACATTCATTCTCAAAAGCTTGGTTTTCATTTCATGGGCCATGAAGGCGCCCAACTGGGCAATGCCGAGGTAGTTGCCATATGCCTTCACGAACAGCTGCTGCGTCGCGTAGAAGGCGTTGATGACCAGTCCCTGCTTGGTCGGCTCGAAGCTGACGTGCTGAAGGCAGGGAAACTGAAGCTGGGCGTCAGCTACATGGTCTCGGGCTGGATCAAATACGCTCGCTTGAAACATCGACCGCCGCACGCCCTCCCGTCCTTCGAACTGGGAAAGGATCCATTCGAGCTGATTGCCATCGCAAGGGCCGCGCCCATACCCGGTCATTCGCTCGAAATAGAGACCGCGGCGGTTGTCCCGCTGATTCATCGCTTGATAGCGGGGAAATGCATCCTTGTAGTATCGAAACAGCGCGGCGCGATCGCCCTGCGCGACCTGCCACAAGCGCTGCGGAAAGATCGTGAACGCCACATCGTCCACGCTGCGCATGCGTTTGGCCGAAAGCAGCGTATCGAGCGCCTCGCGGATGGCCGGCGTTTCCGGAACTGCACCCCGTTCATCGAAGCCAGTCACGCTCAGGATCAGGGGCGATATCTCGGGACCCGCGTGATCGATGACGTGAAGCACGGCCTTGGCCCAGGCTCGCGAAATGTCAGGCTCGTCGACGAGGAGCGGGCCGATCGAATGGGGAAGCTTACTCATCTGCAGTCTCCTCAAGGTGACGGAATCGAGCCAGACCAACGTACTGGCGCCGGGCGATACGGACATAGGTTGCCCACGGGGTGCCGGGTATTGCCACTCGCGTGATGCCGCACTTTGCAGCGCGGAAAAGTCGCCCGGCAGCTAACTCACGCTCGGGCACCAGCATTGAGGCGTCCACAACCACACCCGATGGAAGGAGCACAAGCGCATCCTGTTCAATGTCGAGCGTCGGCGAATTCCAGTGCTGATCCGCTACGGTGAGCGGCGTGGACACGACCTCCCCCAGCAGTTCCGTGCGGATCATCTTTGGCGTGATCCGCCCGAGGCGATCACGCTGCGCTTGGTTGATCATGTTGATGCCGTAGGCGAGGTGATTCACCAGAGTCGCCTGCCCTACACCAAAGTTGCAGGCAATGGCGTACATATCGAGGGCTGTTGCGCGATTCGGGTCCAGGCCGCGCTTCGCAAAAGCTTCTCGCAAACCAAGCGTTGGCATCAAGACGAAGGCCGCAAAGGCGTCAGCCAGAATCTCGTTCGGAGGTCGATCTGCGTTATTCGCTTGGTCTTCCCTCAACTCGTCAATGGTCGACCCGTGCCCGAAGACGTGATGCCCCAGTTCGTGCGCGCACGTGAAAGTTCGTCTCGCCAAGGGCCTGAGGACAGAGACATGAATACGCGGCTTCGGCGTTCGGTCGTACATGCCCTCCATATTGATATCGTTGAAGCGCACGGCGACGTTATGCGCCTCGCACAAACCATAGATACAGGTGGGACTCTTGAGATCCACGCCCGCCTTCACGCGCGCAGTGATCGACGCCTGCATGCCTTGCATCACCAGGGCTTTTCGCCCCGCGGCCGTTGTGTTCGAGAGCTGAGCACTCATTTACTCTCTCCTCCCTCTTCGGCGTCCGAGCTGCGCATCGACGCCAGCAGCCGTAGCAGTCGATCCAGGTCGTCGGGCTTCAGCTTGCTCAATTCGCGCGCGGCAAGCTGAAGTCGTGGATCATTCATTTCGAGTTGTTCGGCTGTTTCGCCAAGCAGCCACGAAACGGTGACGTCGTAGGTCTCCGCGAATTTCACGAGTTCTTCTGCTGAAACACGTCGATTGCCGGCCTCGATCTCGGAAATCGTCGGGCGATGCATCTGCAGCAACTTGGCCACTTGGCCCTGAGACAGGCCTGCGGCCTTTCTGGCCTCTCGCAGTCGTTCGGCGATCGCCGAACGCTGGGCGTTCGGGCTGTCCGTCATTGCGCGTTCGCCTGCTTGGGTTCAGCTACGACTTGCGCTTCTGCCAGCGCGACGACCTTTGCCACGATCTCGTCAATCGTCAGCGCGACGCAGGAATCATCCTGCCGGAAGATGTTCACGTCATTGTCGATGGTGATCCCGAGCTTCGCACCCAACATGCCAATGGCTACGGGCCAAATCTTGCTATCGAACTTCGGCAGTTCCTCGATGGGCTTCGTCGCACCACCAAGTGGTGGGCATTCAAGCTCACTCGTCGCTTGTATGTTCTGCAGGACTTCCACGAGCGTCGCCTGAATCAGAGCAGCATCCATTTGGACCTCCATATGGGCCATTACAGCCGGTAAGAATATCTTACCAAGACTTTTGGATCTCTGCAAACGGCTCCGCTGGTGCAGCCCAACAAGCCATAGTCAACCCGGCTTCGGACGAGTGACCTTGGCCTTGCCCGGCTTCCTGAATCCCCGATCTCCAGCCATAAATGCCTCTAGCATGTACGAGATCAACGCCATTGCGTCCACTGCCTCGCCGTAGGTCTGTGCATGCAGCGCGGCATGGCGGTCGAGGTCGGCTTTCAGGCCAGCCGGGCAAACGAAGGTCAGCTTGACACTTTCAGTCTTTGGGAGCGGCCCCAGCCGCAGCTTCTTGGCGGTGTTCATTTAGCGATGCCCCTAGTGAAGAAAAGCGGCTGGTAGGGCCGTAGCACCAAGTCGCGGTTGACGATGATCCGCACCGGCAGGCCCGGCCGACTAGTCAGCGTCGGCTGGATGTTCATGTTGCGCCGGGTCATCTCCTGGCCCACCTGATTGATGCTGTCCTGGGCGCTGTCGCGCCCGGCGATCACGATGCGCTTGCCGTGCTGCCGGTTCTCGGGCGCGGCCAGCTCGGCTCCCACGCCCAGCAGCGTGGTCAACGCCGCGCCGGCAAAGACGCGATCCCAATGCCAATCGACGCCATCCTCCAGCCCTGAATAGCCGGCCGGATCGGTGCCTGCCAGGTTGTCGAGCTTCAGCGAAGACGTGTCGGGCAGGATGATGCGGTTCCACACCACCTGCACACGGCTCTGCCCGTAACTCACCTGGCTGTTGTACTTGCCCAGGATGCGCGAGCCCTGCGGGATCAGCAGGAACTTGCCCGTGGCTGAGTCGTAGACCGGCTCCGTCACCGTGCCGATCACGTCGCCCGGCAGGTCGGACTTGATGCCCGTCACCAGTGCGCCTGCGATCACCGTTCCAGCCATGACCTGGTACGGCGATGCCGGCTTTTGCAGATTTCCGGAATTGCGGGTTTCCGTAGAACCGCCTTTCAGGAAAGCCTCTTTCTGGTCTTGCCGGTTCTGCGCAGCGGTCGGGTCGGACAGCTGGGCCGCCGTAGAGGCTGGTCCGGCCGCCAGAGGGTCGAAGCCCGCCAAGGCGTTGCCGGGCGCAGTCGCCGCGACTTGTGTTGCGGCCTGCGCGCCGGCCTTGCCCGGACTGCCCGAGCGAAAGAACACCGACGAAGCCGCCGCGGCATCGGCCTCCTTGCGCCGTGCATCCTCCGGGTCGTGGCCCGGCGGCGCAAAGGTGGGTGTCACCGGCTGCTGGGACTTCACGATGGCCGGGCCAAGATCGCCCGGTAGTGGTGGCCCCAGTTCCGGCACCTTCGCCGGCAGCTTGGAGTAGTCCGAGGGCAGGCCGTCCAGCCCTTCGGACTTGGACACGCGATCGACGTTGTACTGCTCGGTCTGCTCGCCTGCATTGCGCCGGTGCGGCTGCAATGACCAGATCGTGGCCCCGAGCACGGCGACCGACAGGCCGCCAGTGAGGATGGCTAGTGTGCGCCGGTTCAGGCGCGTGACCGGACGCGGCTGAGCACGTAGCGCCATCGCCTCGGGTGCCACCTTGCCCGGCGACGGCACGGCATGGTCGAGAATGTCGTCCTGGCTCATGGTCAGTTCCTCCGCGTGCCACCCGAAACCCCGTCCGTGCGCTCGATCCGCACCACGTCACCCTTTTCTGCGCCCAGGCGCAGTTCGGCCGCGCCGAACAGCCGATCCACGATGTAGTACGGCGAACGGAATCGGTAGTTGACGAGTTGGCCGTCGCCCTGCGCGCCGATCACAAACAGCGGCGGCAGCTCGCCCTGGGCAATGCCCGGCGGGAACTGGATGTACACCTTCTCGCCATCGTCGAAGGCGCGCAGCGGCTTCCACGGCGGATTGCTGCCGCTGACCGCGTAGCGGAAACGGATCTTCTCCAGCGACAGGCCGGTATCGACCGGCGCAGCAGTGCTGGCCGCCTGCGTCTGGCGCTGCAGGGCCAGCATCTTGTCCTTGGGGTACTCCCAGGACACCGAAGCCATCCATGTCTTCTCGGTCGAGGTCAGCTCCAGCAGATAGGTGCGCCGGCTCGTGGTGACGACCAGATTGGTCTTCAGGCCCGAGCGGATCGGTTTCACCATCACAGTGACGCGCAGCGCATCACCGCTGCCGCTCGATGTGTCGCCCACGATCCAGCGCACCGTGTCGCCGGCAGCGACCGTCACCAGTTCCTCGCCAGGCTGTAGCGAAACCACCGTCACACGGCCTACGGCCGCATAGACCTGGTACAGCGCGCCATCGGTGAAGGGCCAGACCTGGATTGCATTGACGTAGCCCTCGCGCGTGGGCGCGACGCGGGCCTCTGCATTGGCGCGCGAGACCCGTACCTTCTCGTCAGCGGGTTCCGGCACGGGCTTGACCTCGTCGGCCTCTGGCAGCGGCTTCAATTGCGCCGGCAGCGCGAGCGGCTGCGGCACCGGGACCACCTCCACCGGCTTCGGTGCTTCGGGCAGCGGCTGCGCCTGGACGGGCTCATCGAGCGAAATGACCGGCGGCGGCTTGCCCTGCGTGGCGCAGCCCGAGAACAGGATGGCCGATGCCAGCAGGATCACCGGCAAGGCGGATTTGCAGAAATACGCATTCATGGTTTTGCTCCTTCGTTTCCTTCCAGTTCGCGGCTCCACGACAGTCCGTTGACGTAGATGCCCAGGGGGTTCTTGCGCAGGCGTTGCTCGGTGCGCGGGGTCTGCTGCACGATGGAAATCACCGCGTTCCAGCGTTCAGTGCGATCCAGTGCGCCGTTGACATAGCGCGTCTCCGTCCAGCGCAGGTTGAACGACTGGTCGCTGGCGCGGGTCACGCTGGCGATCTGCACCGTCACCGACTCCTTGCCAATGCGCGCAAAGGGATCGTTCACGCGGGCATAGTCGTTGAGCACCACGGCGCCTTTGTCAGTGGTGTAGTTGTAGGCATCGAGCCAGTTCTGCCGCACCACGATGGGGTCGATAGACAGCGAGCGCACTAGGCCGATGAAGCGACCGAGGTGGTAGGCCATTTGGGCGTCGCTGGGCCGGTACGGCGTGGCGGCTTCGCCGACTGCGCGCACCTGGCCCGCGTTGTCTACCTCCACCACGTAGGGCGTGACGATGGACTGCGCCGAGCGCCAGACCAAGCCACCAGCCATCAGCAGCGCGAGCGCGAGGCAGCCGAAGGCCATCCAGCGCCAGTTCTTGGCCTGCACGCGCGGCGAGCCGATGCGCTCGTCCCACACCTGGCCGGCGGCTTGGTACGGCGTGGCGGGCTGCGGTGTGTCGGCGTAGCGCACCTGGGGTCTTTTGAATCGCATGAGGGTTCTCCTTGAAGTTCAGGAATCGAAGGCCATCCGTCTTCACCCGTCGTCCCGCAGGCTCGGGCCTTGGCTGGAGCTGCCGCCATCGCCGCCCCGCAGCGTGTGGGCGGCGGTAGTGGCGGCATGGGTGAGTTGCTGCCGGCGATGCAGGCGCTTGGCCCAGGCGGGTTGTTCGATGGATCGGGGCGCGGGGTCAGCGTTGTTCGCGGCTTGTGCTGTGGCGCCTGCCCCTGAAGACGATGCGGCGTCATCGGGCTGGAAGGCGGCGGCGACACGCTCCGTCATCGAGCGCGCGCCATCGGCCACTTTCTGCCCGGCCGCCTGCGCGCCGGTCTTGGCGACGTTGCCCACGCCAGCGGCGGCGCCTTTGAGGCCGCCGCCGGCCGAAGCGGAGCCGGCTTGGTACGCCGACCTGGCGCTGCTGACCGTGGATGCCATGGTGCGGGCGCCGTTCCCCACCGCTTTGGCGGCGGCAGGCGCCATGCGGGCACCGGCGACCACCGCGCTGCCCACGCCCGTGGCCGCGGCGCCGACGGCGACAGCGGCTCCGGCCGCGCCGACGGCAGCGCCGGCCATCGCACCCGCGCCGAGCTGCGGTCCCCCGGACACCAGCCCGGTGGCAATGCCCGGCCCGAAGATGCCCAAGGCGAGCAACGAGAGCGAGGCCAGCATGATGACCAATGCATGGTCGATCGACGGTTCGCTGGGGTGAACCTGGAACTGGGCAAACAGCCCTGTGCCGATGCCCACGATGACGGCCAGCACCAGCACCTTGATGCCCGAGGAGACCACGTTGCCCAGCACCTTCTCGGCCAGGAACGCGGTCTTGTTCCACAGTGCGAACGGCACCAGCACGAAGCCCGCCAGTGTGGTCAGCTTGAACTCGATCAGCGTCACGAAGAGCTGCACCGCCAGCACGAAGAAGCACAGGATGACGATGAACCAGGCCAGGAACAGCACGACGATGGGCGCGACGTTGATAAACACCTCGGGAAAGCCCGCCATCTCCCGGATCTGGTCCAGGATGGGCGCCGCCGCATCGATGCCGGTCTTGGCCAGCCGCCCGGGCTGCAGGAAGTTGCTCATGCTCAAGGTCGAGCCGCTGGCCGTCAGGCCCAGGCCGGCGAAGGACCGGAACACGATGCCGGCCAGCATGTTGAAGTTGCCGATGATGTAGGCGAAGGCGCCCACGTAGAGCACCTTGCGGATCAGCTTGGCGATCACGTCCTCGCCCTGGCCAGTGGCGCGCCCCATTGCCCAGAACAGCCCAGCGATCGTCATGTCGATGACGATCAACGTCGCGATCAGGAACGCCACCTCGCCCTGCAGCAGGCCGAAGCCCGAATCGATGTAGCGCGAGAACGTGTCGAGGAAGCGGTCGATGACCGAAACGTCGTTCATGGCCGAACCCCGTCAGCGGCTGTAGAAATCCACGGACTGCGGCGTGTACGGCGTGCCGGTGCCCACGAAGCGGCGCGTCACCTCGCGGCCACGCTCGACGGCGGCGGCCTGCCGCGCCAGCTCCAGCGAGGTCGCCCGGTCCTGCGTGATCTGCAACCGCTGCATCTGGATCGACTGCTTGGCCTGCAGCGCCAGCAGCTGGTTCATGGCCTGCATCGCCTGCAGCGCGCCTTCGGCCGACTGGCTCTTGCCCACGAGGTCGGCCAGCACGCCCTCGTCGTCGCTCAGGTTCTGCGACGCCTGGGCCTGCATCTGCATGGTGGTCTGCAGGCCATTGAGCGTGTTCTTCCAGCGTGCTTGAGCGTCCTGGTACATCTGATTGCTGCTCACCGTTGCGGCGTACTGCTCGGGATACAGGCGAGCGAATTCGCGGTCGATGTTCGCCACGTCGTAGGCCATCCCCTTGGCCTGGGCAATCAGCCGCTGGGTGGTCGCCAGGTTGGCGCGCAACTGGCCCACCACGCTGGACGGCAGGCTGGCCAGGTTGCGGGCCTGGTTGATGAGCATCCGCGCCTCGTTCTGGAGCTGCTGAATCTGGTTGTTGATCTGCTCCAGCGTGCGAACGGCGGTCAGCGTGTTCTGCACCAGATTGGTCGGGTCGAGCACGATGTCGCCGACGCCGAACAGCGCGTGCGCGGGCTGCGCGATGCCGAGGGCGAGCACGCAGGCGGCGGCCAGTGCGGCGAGCCGAGGCTTGGGGGTGGTAGACAGCTTCATGGTCGGTTCTCCTGAGAATGGATGGGGACAACGGCGGCGCCCGGCGCCGTGCCGGGAAACTCTCGCAGCAGCTCGGCCGCCCAGTCGAGGCTGCGATGGCGCAGCCACGCGGCTGCGAACGGGGAGGAAGCGGAAGACGCGGAAGTGGTGGCCGCCGCGAGCACCGCGTCGATGTCGCGCTGGTCCTGCGGCGTGGAAGCGCCCACAAAGGCCAGCGTCGCCGGCCCCAGGTCGAGGTCGAACAGGCGGTTGCCGAGACGCGATTGGTAGTAGTAGTCGCGCTTGGGCTGCGCGGTCGCCACGATCTCGATCTGGCGGCTGTTGAGGCCGAAGCCCTCGTAGATCGTGCGAATCTGCGGCTCGGTCGCCTGCGGGTTGGGCAGGAAGATACGGCTCGCGCAGCTTTCGATGATGGCCGGCGCGATGCTGGAGTCCTTGATGTCGGCCAGCGACTGCGTGGCGAAGATGACGCTGACATTCTTCTTGCGCAGCGTCTTCAGCCACTGGCGGATACGGGCCGCGAATACCGGGTCATCAAGGAACAGCCAGGCTTCATCGAGGATCAGCAACGTGGGCGCACCGTCGAAGCGTTCATCGAAGCGGGCAAACAGATGTCCCAGCGTAGCCATCACCGCGGCCTTGCTGTGCATCAACTCTTCCATCTCGAAGCACTGCACGTCGGCCACGCCCAGACGATCGTGGTCCGCGTCCAGCAGCTTGCCGTGAGGGCCGCCGAGCACATAGGGCCCCAGCGCCTGGCGCAGCACATTCGATTGCAGCAGTACCGACATGCCGGTCATCGTCCGTTGCTCCAGCGGGGCGCCGGCCAGGCTGCCCAGGGCGGACCAGACAGCCGCCTTCTCTTCGGGTCCGACAGTCACGCCTTCGTGGCGCAGGCGGCCTTCGATCCATTCAGCGGCCCAGGTGCGTTGGCCATCACGGTCGACACGAGCGAGCGGCTGGAACGCGATGCCGCCATCGGCCCCGAGATCGTAGTGCTCGCCCCCGAGGCCCAGAATCGTGGCGCGCATGGAGCGCCCCATGTCGAACGCGAAGATGCGCGAGCCGCGATAGCGGCGGAACTGCATGGCCAAGGTGGCGAGCAAGACGGACTTGCCCATACCCGTGGGTCCAGCGACGAGCGTGTGCCCTACGTCCCCGATGTGCGTCACCAGCCGGAACGGCGTCGCGCCTTCGGTGCGGGTCACGATCAGCGGCGGGCCGTCGAGGTGCGCGTTCTTCTCCGGCCCGGCCCAGACGGCGGACACCGGCATCAGGTGCGCCAGGTTCAGCGTCGAGACGATGGGCTGGCGCACGTTCGCGTAGGCGTGGCCCGGAATGGACGAGAGCCAGGCATCCACGGCGTTGAGCGTTTCAGGAATGGTGACGAAGCCACGCCCCTGAATCACACGCTCCACCATGCGCAGCTTCTCGTCGGCCACAGCCGCATCCGCGTCCATGACGACCACGGTCGCCGTCAGATAGCCGAAGGCTACCTGATCGCCGCCCAGCTCCTGAAGGGCTGCATCGGCGTCGGCCGCCTTGTTGCTTGCGTCGGTATCTACCAGCGGGCTTTCCTGCTGGAAGATCGTTTCGCGCAGCAGCGCGATGACGTTCTTGCGCTTGGCGAACCACTGGCGGCGCAGGCGCGCGAGTTCTTTTTCCGCATCGGCTTTGTCGAGGCAGAGAAAGCGGGTACTCCAGCGGTACGCGAAGCCCAGGCGGTTGAGGTCGTCCAGAATTCCCGGCCAGGTCGAGGTCGGGAAGCCGCGCACCGTCGCCACGCGCAGATGCTGGTCGCCGAGCATGGGCGCCAGGCCGCCGATCAACGACGCATCGGCCAGCAACGCGTCGAGGTGGAACGGCACTTCCGGCACGGCCAAGCGATAGCGCCGCGTGGAAACCGTAGCGTGCAGATAGGTCAGTGTCTGTCCGTCATCGAGCCATGCGATCTCCGGCATCACGCCATCGAGCAGGTCGAAGACGCGATCCGTTTCCGCAATGAAGGCCGCAAGACGCTCGCGCCAGTCCACGCCTTCGGTCGGCTTGTTCTCGTAGAGCAAGCCTGCCGCTCGGGCACGCGATTCCTCCGCAGGCAGGTACTGCAGCGTCAGGTGGTAGCCGCTCTCGAAGTGGTTGCCCGATTCCTCGAAGGCGGCCCGGCGCTCCTCGTCCACCAGCCAGGACAGCGGCTCGGGGAACTCCGAGTACGGGTAGTCAGCGGCCGGGCGGCGCTCGGCCTCGATGAACATCGCCCAGCCCGAGCCCAGCCGGCGCAGCGCGTTGTTCAAGCGCGCCGACGTGGCGATCAGCTCGCCCTGCGTCGCGCTGTCGAGATCGGGCCCGCGGAACCGCGCCGTGCGCTGGAAGCTGCCGTCCTTGTTCAAGACGACGCCCGCCGCCACCAGCCCGGCCCAGGGCAGCCAGTCGGCCAGCAGTGCGGGCCGCTGGCGGTATTCGGCAAGGTTCAGCATGGCATCACCTCACACGTCCAGCAGCGGCCGGTGCTTGATGTGGCGCGCGAAGACCTGCATGAACTGCGGGTCGACGCGCGCGCCCCAGACCGCCAGCGAGTGGCCGGCGATCCAGAGCACCACGCCCGGAACCCACAGTTGCAGGCCCAGGCCCACGGCGGCGGCCAGCGTGCCGTTGGCAATCGCCACGGTGCGCGGCGCGCCGCCCAGCAGGATCGGCTCGGTCAGCGAGCGATGCAGCGGCACCTCGAAACCGGGCGCAAAGCCTTGCGCTCCATCGTGGGCCGCGTTCATACGACGGCCCCGCCCGAAAAGCTGAAGAAGGACAGGAAGAAGCTCGATGCCGCGAACGCGATGGACAGGCCGAATACGATCTGGATCAGCTTGCGGAAACCGCCCGACGTGTCGCCGAAGGCGAGCGCGAGGCCCGTGGCGATGATGATGATGACGGCCACGATGCGCGCCACAGGACCTTGAATCGACTCCAAGATCGACTGCAAGGGGCCTTCCCAAGGCATCGACGAACCGGCGGCCTGCGCGGTGCCCGCAAGCAGCAGCATCAGCGCCGCGAGCATCAGGCCTTGCAGGGCCGGGCGAGCCAGGCCGTCCAGCCGTGCGGGCCGGCGAAGCGGATTTGCGGAAATACGGAAAGCATCAACGTGCGTCATGGCAGTTCTCCAGAGTGGTCAGGGGACAGGGAGGAAAGGTCGGACTGCGGCGGCAGCTCCGGGAATGGAGCCTCCAGCGCGTCCACCAGGTGATAGCCCGCACTGTCGAAGCCGACGACGCGGGCGATGCTCTCGATGCGGCGCTTGTGCCCACGCCCGGCGATGTGGATGACCACGTTGACCGCCTCGGCGATCAGCGCACGGGGCGGGTTCACCGCCACTTCGAGAATCAGTTGCTCCAGGCGCAGCAGCGCGCCCAGAGCGGAGCCGGCGTGGATCGTGGCGATGCCGCCGGGATGGCCGGTGCCCCACACCTTGATGAGATCCAGCGCCTCGGCCCCACGCACTTCGCCAACCACCACGCGGTCGGGCCGCAGGCGCATGGAGGAGCGCACCAGCTCTGTCATGGACACCACGCCCTGGCGCGTGCGCAGCGGTACGTGGTCGCGGGCCGCGCATTGCAGCTCCACCGTGTCTTCGAGCACCAGCACCCGGTCGCCGGTGGCGGCGATCTCAGCCAGCAGCGCATTGGCCAGCGTGGTCTTGCCCGTGCTGGTGCCGCCGGCGATCAGGATGTTCTGGCGCTCGAGCACGGCGCGCACCAGCAGGCCCGCCTGTTCGGCGGTCATCATGGCGCCCTCGATGTAGCGCGACAGCGGGATCACGCCCACGGCGCGCTTGCGCAGCGCGAAGGCTGGGCCTGGCGCAGCCGGCGGCAGGATGCCCTCGAAGCGTTCGCCGGTTTCGGGCAGCTCGGCCGTCAGGAGCGGCTGACCGCGATGCACCTCGGCGCCGACATGGGCGGCGACCAGCCGGATGATGCGTTCCCCATCGGCTTCGGACAGCTCCACGCCCATCGGCGCACGGCCCGTGGACAGCCGGTCGATCCAGAGCGTCCGGTCGGGGTTGAGCATGATCTCCACCACGTCCGGGTCTTCGAGCGCGGCGGCGATCAGCGGCCCCATCGCAGTGCGCAGCATCTGGATGCGGCGATCCAGCGACATGGCCGTGAAGGAGAAAGGAACGGCGCTCATAGGGCGCGCTCCTGTGCGTCATCCACGCGGGCGGGGTCCGGATTCAGTTCCTCCACCACATCCCGCACCAGGCTGCGCCCGCGCAGCAGGTGGCGGCCAAGCTGTTCGACGAACTGCTCAAAGCGCGCCTTACCCTGGGCGCGCGCGGCTTCCTGATGGGTCTCCGGCACTGGCGTGCTCACCGTGAGGTAGTAGCGGATGAACAGCGCCAGCGTCTCGATCTGGATGTTCTGGTCGCGCTCCATGCGCTCGGCCTGGCGAGATAGGCGATCCAGCCGCTTGGCAATGGCCGCCTCGCACTGGTCGGCGGCATCCGGCGACAGCCAGAACGCCAAGGCAGCAGCGACGATGCTGGACTTGGACACGCCTTTCTTGGCGGCCAGCTCATCGAGCCGCTTGGCGTGCTCGGGCTGGATGAAGAGATTCAGGCGGTGCTGGCTCATAGATCGATTCCGTCGTCAGGGTCGAGGGATGCCAGCCGAGCCGCGCGCTGCAGGGCCGGGTCGAGCTGGCGCGGAAGGGGACGCGGTGATTCGTCGTCATCGAGCAGCGCGAGGTCGGTCGCGGGCGCGGTGCCCTCGGGGTCGTAGGCGACGGCCTCCGTGAGTTCGGGCTGGCGGCGCGGGCCACCGTCGTCGGCACTGCCGATGCCATCGGCGGCTTCAATGGCCGTTGCCGCAGGAACAGCGGGAATCGCCAGGCCGCTCCAGTCATCAGCGCGCGCCGGAGGCGCGTCGGCATAGCGGTCTGAAATTGAGGCGGCGGCCAGCACAGGCGGCGCCAATACGCGCTGCTTGAAGTTCGCGTCCGCGTAGTAACGCAGCTTCTTGGCCTTGATCGGCGCGACGCTGGATACCATTACCACGGCTTCGTCGGGCGGAAGCTGCATCACCTCGCCCGGCGTGAGCAGAGGCCGAGCCGTTTCCTGGCGCGACACCATCAGGTGCCCCAGCCAGGGCGCGAGCCGATGGCCCGCGTAGTTGCGCTGCGCACGCAGCTCGGTCGCGGTGCCCAGGGTTTCGGAAATCCGCTTGGCCGTGCGCTCGTCGTTGGTGGCGAACGTCACCCGTACATGGCAGTTGTCGAGAATCGAATGGTTCTGCCCATACGCCTTGTCGATCTGGTTGAGCGACTGCGCGATGAGGAAGCTACGGATACCGTAGCCCGCCATGAAGGCCAAGGCCGTCTCGAAGAAGTCCAGGCGCCCCAGCGCCGGGAATTCGTCGAGCATCAGCAGCAGCTTGTGGCGGCGCGCGATGCCGTCGCTGCCATCGAGCGATTCGGTCAAGCGACGCCCGATCTGATTGAGGATCAGGCGGATCAGCGGCTTGGTGCGGCTGATGTCCGAAGGCGGTACCACCAGATACAGCGACACCGGATGCTCTGCAGCGATCAGGTCGGCAATGCGCCAGTCGCAGCGCGAAGTGACTTCGGCCACCGTGGGATCGCGGTACAGGCCAAGGAACGACATGGCGGTGCTCAACACGCCGGAACGCTCGTTGTCGCTCTTGTTCAGGACTTCGCGCGCGGCCGATGCCACCACTGGATGCGGGCCACCACCTTCCTCGTTCACGAGGTGCGGCGTTGTCATCATCCGGTGCAGGGTCAGCTCGAACGGGCAGGCCGGATCGGAGAGGAAGTTCGCCACGCCGCGCAGCGTCTTGTCTTCGCACGCGTAGAGCACATGCAGGATGGCCCCGACCAACAGTGCGTGCGAAGTCTTCTCCCAGTGGTTGCGCCGCTCCAGCGCGCCTTCGGGATCGACCAGGATGTCCGCGATGTTCTGCACGTCGCGCACTTCATGCGCGCCGCGCCGCACCTCCAGTAGCGGGTTGTAGGCCGCCGACTTCGCATCGGTCGGGTTGAACAGCAGGCAGTGCGAGAAGCGCGAGCGCCAGCCGGAGGTGATCTGCCAGTTCTCGCCCTTGATGTCGTGGATGACGGCCGATGCGGGCCAGGACAGCAGCGTCGGCACCACAAGACCCACGCCCTTGCCTGAGCGCGTGGGCGCGAAGCTCAGAACATGCTCCGGCCCTTCGTGCCGCAGATACTCGCCGCGATGCTGGCCAAGGAAGAGGCCCGCCGGGTTCGACAGTCCCGCCTTGCGAATGTCCTCCACGTTGGCCCACCGCGCCGAGCCGTAAGTCGTGACCAGCTTGGACTGGCGTGAGCGCCAGATCGACATGCCGATGGCGACCACCACGGCCACCAGGCCGCTACCGCCCGCGATCGCGCCACCAATGTCGAAAACGCGCGGAGCATAGGCGTCGAAGAAGAACCACCACTCGAACAAGCGCCAAGGGTGATAGACCGGCGTACCGAAGAAGTCGAACCAGGGCGAGCCCAGGCGTAGCTGGTAGCCCAGGGCGGCGGCTGTCCATTGTGTAGCTCCCCACACGCCGGCGATCACGATGCTGAATACGACGGCGATCTGACCGAACAGCACGTTCGTCCCTTGCATGACCTTGCCTCCAATCACGACACACACAGGTGCCGCAGTACCGAGGATCAAGGCGCGAGCGCAGGCCGGTCAAAGGCCGTTATGGCGGTGATTCGGGCCGAAAAAGCCAGACTTCTTGCTGTGGCGAAGGCAATAAAAGCGCCGCGAACGCGGGCGCGTTGCGGCGGGATGAGCTACCGGAGATAACTTTGTCGCGGCAAAGCGACTGCGAGCGGAGCTACTTGGATTTCTGCTCCGGTCGATCACCGAAAAAGCGCCGATTAGCGGCTTCGGCAGCGCGGCGGCAGAGTTCTTCACCGACCTTTGCACGGTCTTCCTTGCACAGCCTCTGGATTTCCTTGATGCGGTCGGGATGGGCCACGAGGAAGTCCACGGTTTCCGAAGGTTGGGATTGGTCGCAAGCGGTCAGCGTAGCGGCCAGTATCAACAGCGTCAGCTTGTTCATGGTTCAGTCCTTCATCTGGTGGGTCAGGAGTCTTCCGTGGCACCCAGGTCATCCGCCGAATCAAGAAAGGCCACTCGTTCGATGAACCGGGCCAACATCTCGGAAGGCTCTGCGTCGCGGAGCAGCAGATAGGTCATCAGCATCGGAGGCTTGCCTGCCAAGGGGCGGCCTACGACACCGGGCTCGCGGTTGGAAGCGATGTGGGCCGTGCCGGCTAGGCCTAGGGCAAGGCCGGCTGAAACCAAGGTCATCATCAAGTCAAAGGTCGCCACGCGCTGCGCGATCAATGGCTCTTGATCGAGCTTGCAGAGAAAGCGATCTACCTGGCGAACATGGCCTTCGCATACTGCGGGGTCGCCCAGCACCAAGGGGTAGCGCAGCACTTCCTCCAGCGGAATCTGCTTGAAGGCGAGCACGGGATGGCGGGCCGGCACAGCCACCATCAATTCATCTTCCCATGCGGGCGTGACCAGGATGCCGTTGCCCGCGTCTTCCGCCATCGAGAAACCCACGTCATAAAAATCATCGTGCAAGCCCTTGATCTGTTGATCCATGGGCACCTGGAACAGCCGGATTTCCACCTCGGGATCTTCCTCGCGGCTGCGCGCCAGCAAGGCGGGCAAACGCGATGGCGTGACGCCATCCGACAGGGCAATGCGCAACTGCCCATGAAAGCCATTGGTGGCGGACTTCACGCTATCGCGAGCCTGTTCCAGCGCCGCGAAGACGCGCGGCACATGCATAAGGAACGACTGACCTGCACGGGTCAATTGCGTGCTGCGAGTGGTGCGAACGAACAGCCGTGCGCCGAGTTCTTCTTCCAGTTCCTTGATGGTGCGCGATAGCGGCGATTGATCGATGTGCAGCCGCTCAGCGGCACGCGCAAAGTGCAACTCTTCGGCGACAGCCACAAAACAACGCAAATGACGAAGCTCCATATACCCCCCTCATACTGTCCCGCCAAACTTGAATGACGATCCGGTGCATCACACCGTCCAACTACAAAAAATCTGAAGAGCGTGCGCAACACCATGAGCATGAGTGTCGATAGCCATATATTCACTCGCGTCCTCAGTGATCGTCAGACTTCCGAAGGTCCTGCCGCCCTTGACCTGAAGGACGTATTCATAAATCGGCGCATCCCTCAAACGTCCTTCGACATGGCGCTGCCGCGCGGGATGCCCATGATGCGATCGCCCATGTTCATACCCCACTCGGTCATGCCGATGCCTTCCCGCAGTTGCCCGTTCTGCCAATCCGACAGTGCCGCATCAATGTCGATGCCCGCCGGCTGCAACGCCTGGGCCAGCGCCAGGGCGTTGGCGGCAGCTTTGGCGGTGCTGCCTGCGGTATGCGGGCGCGGCACAAAGGCGGCGTCGCCCAGCAAAATGGCTCTGCCGAACACCATCTGTTCCACCTGCAGATCCAGGATGGCCTGAACGAACGGTTCCTTTGTGGCTTCGACCAAGGTCTGGAAGGTTGGCGCGAGCAGGTTCTTCGATGTCTGCGCCAGGCGAGCGAGGTCTTCGTCCTTCGGGGTGCCCGGAGACAGCGAGAACGCATGGCGCTTGCCGAAGCGGTCGGTCATCAGCGACGAGAGTTCCTCACCATGGGCGACCTTCAGGTACCACACCCAGTTCCAGCGGCGCTGGCCTTCCTGGGTCGATTGGTCTTCGCCGGGGACAAGGTATTCGAGCATCAGGTGGCCGGGCCCCTGCTGAAAGGCAAAGGTGCCCTTGAGAACGTCGGCTGCGCTCGCCGGAAGTTCCTTTTCAGGAACCAGGCCACGCCAGGCGACATACCCGGCATAAGTGGGTGCAAGACCGGCGGTGACTTGCTCGCGGACTGCGGAACGCGCACCATCGGCGCCGACCAGTAGATCCCCGGTTTCGACGCGGCCACTTGCGAAATAGGCGGTAATGCGGTCGCCGACCTGCTCGAAGCGGACGAACTGCTCACCCGGATGAAATATCTGGGCGGGCAGGTGCGCTTTCATCTTGCTATAGAGCATGTTCCAGGACGTCTGCGTCTGGGGCATGAAACTGCGATGAATGACCCGGTCGGCCTGGTCCAGATAGATGCGGTCGCCCGACTGCACGCCGAGCGCGCCACCGGTCTGAATCCCAGCGAAATGGAATGCCGACAGCACGTCGCTCTGCAGCACAACGCCACCACCTCTGCTGTCCAGTTCATGCGGCGAGCGCTCGAAGATATCGACGTCCCAACCTGCGGCCCGCAGCGTCGTAGCGGTGAAAAGTCCGCCAAGAGAGCCTCCGATGATGAGCGCGCGGGGCTGGGTTGTTGCAGTAGTGGCCATAAATCTCTCCGAATGAATTGCGATGTGTGAAGGTTAGTCTTTGCAGTGAATTACGCGAATACGCTACAACCGCAAACTGGCGTTGCGAATTTCGCAACGCTATCGACGCACTCATCCCGGAGTGCGGGCGGTGAGACTTATGTATTGAGCGTGGCGGGCGCCAGCAGACTTTCGAGCGTCTGGCGGAACTCGTCCGGCTTCCCGAGGAACTGGCCGAGGGGCAGCATCTGCAACTTCCCATCCTTCTCCAGGGCCAGGGTGGGGAAGCCTCTCCCGCCCACGCGCTGGAGCAGCGTGCGGGTTTCTTCAAAATGCTCAGCAAGCTCTGCGCTGGCGCGATCGAATGCAGCGGAGAAGCGCACTTCGTCCAAGCCGAGTTCACCCGCGATTCGGGTCAGCTCTGCCCGGTCCGCGATCGACCTGCCGTCAACGTAGTAGGCGGTTTGCAGGCGCTTGAGCATCCGAAGTCCCGACCCATTGATTTCCTCGGCTGCAAGCATGGCCGCCGTCGGCGGCGCCGAGTCGAGCACCACGTCGTAGTTGAATTGCGTTCCGGCCTTGTAGGCCTCTCCGAACCTCTGGCCGCTCAACGCGGTGATGCGCGTTTCATGCGGGCGCACGAACTCGCGCCATTCCTCGGACATCATCTTGGCGCCAGCGTCGGCCAGCATGCCGCCGCCGTGCGGAACGATCTTCAGCCCTTCAAGTTCGGACGCGGCGCTCAGTAAGGGGGCTGCGCCATAGCACCACCCACAGAACGGGTCGTAGACATAGTGAAGGGTCGCTTGGTTCGACATGGTGAGTTCCAGTTGATGTTTCTAAATACGGCCGTTACCACCGCTACGCAGCAACTGGCTTGGAAAGGAAAGACGGAAGGACATCCAGGCCCAGTTCGTCGATGATGTCGAGTACCGACCGGGGACCTCGCGCCAGATGGAGCAGCACATGCCTCACGCCCATCGCCTCCAGGCGGGCGAGATACCCGACCAGGGCCTTGCGTCCGGTGCGCATGCCCAACTCAATGGGTTGAGCCGGCGCGTCAGCGTCCTCAAGCAAGTCGAGATGCAAGGATTGAACGAATGGCTTTTGCTGGCTTTCTGCCCGCTCCGCGAGCGCCGATTGCCAGAGTCCGATGCGTCCCTGCTGCCGCGCTTCGTCGCGGTGGTATGAGGCCCAACCGTCGGCGTTGCGGGCGATCCACTGCAAGGTCTGGCGCGCCGAGCCCACGACCAGCATCGGAATGCGCTTCGCCGTTACGGCCGCCACGTCGTAGCCGCCAGTGGCGTCAAGAAGAAGCCGACGCTCCACCGCTTCCGGCGACAGTGCCGCGCGCAACAAGGCCCAATGCTTGCGAAACAACGCTTCGCGCTGCGCGGCCTCTTGCCCGAACGCTGCAAACTCGGCCTCCCTGTCGCCGGACCCGACACCGAGGATGAAGCGGCCACCCGAGAGCCGGTCTAGCGACAAGGCCGACTTGGCCAGATGCAGCGGATGGCGCAACGGAAGAACGGCGGCGGCTGTTCCCAGTGCCACCCGCTTCGTGGCTGCGGCGAAGGTCGCCAACCAGACGAAGGGGTCATCAAGGGCAGCCGTCTCAAGCTCAGTCCCTTGCGGCACCATGAGCGGCACATCGCGCGTCCAAAGTGCCGCGAAGCCATGATCGTCGGCCCGGATGGCAGCGAGGCGTTCAAGGGCCGGGTCTGCCATCGTGCCAAGCTGGCGGGCAAGCGGCGTCATCAGCCCGAGCGACAGCCGACTCGGGGCCAGCACGCGGTCATAGGCAAGGTTGAATGAGGCCATGGTCATTTCTTTCGCTGAAGGAACGTTCCGGGAGACTCAGACCGCCGCGTCAACGACCATGTCGCCGGCTGCGCTGCGAAGCACTTGAGCCAATACGGAAGCGGGTTGGGCACCGCTGACTGGAACGCCGTCAATTCGAACCGTCGGAACCGAGCGGATACCTGCGACCTGGGCTCGCAGTTCATCCGCGACGACCTCCCGCTCGCCGTCATTCGTCGCCAGTAAGCTGCGCACTGCATCCGCGTCGAATCCGGCGCGCTCTGCCAGCTTCACCAGCACCTCGGCCGTGCCAATGTTCTGCCCTTCGGAGAAATAGGCGGAAAAAATGGCTTCGAACAGCGCTGCGGTCTTGGCGACATCGCCCTTACCTTGCGCAAAGAACATCAGGCGGTGGGCCAAGCGCGTGTTGGGCGTGACTTCCACACGGTCGTAGTTGAATTCGACGCCGGCGCGCTTGCCCGCCAGTGTCACGTCGGCATCCATGGCCTGCGAGCGAACCCAACTGCCGAACTTGGCGCTGCGGTAGGCCTTGCGGTTCTGGCCGTCCTTGGGCATGGCCGGATTGAGTTCATAGGGGAGGTATTTCACGGTCGGCGCGACCTCCAGATTCGCTTCCTTGAGCGCGGCCTTGAGGTGTTCGTGGCCAATCCAGCACCACGGGCAGATGAAGTCGTATGTGACTTGGATTTCGACGGGATTCATGTGAAGACTCCTTGTGTTGACGATGGAAAGACTTTAAGCTTTGCGTTTGAATATATGAATATGTACTCAACGCAAATAAGCGTTGCACTGAGCGCAAAACAAAAGGCCATCGTGTGGACAAGCTTCTGGCTCTGAGAGCATTCATGGACGTTGCCGAAACGGGAGGCTTTTCGAAGGCGGCCCGCCGCATGGGGGTTGCCACCTCGTCGGTGACGCGGCTGATGGACGCACTGGAAGCGTCCCTCGGAAGCGCTTTGCTCACGCGCACAACCCGCCAAGTGAAGCTGACGGATGCCGGCGCTGCCTATCTGGAACAAGTCACGCGGGTACTGTCAGACCTTGAGGAGGCCGATGGCAGCGTGTCCGACACGGGCGAGGAAGCCGTTGGGCCGCTGCGGGTTTCCATGCCCGTGACCTTCGGCCGCTTGTGCCTGGGCCCGCACATTGCAAGCTTCCTGCAGCAGAACCCCCGCGTTTCTTTGGACTTGGTGCTCTCGGATGCGTATGTGGATCTGGCCTCGGAACGCATTGACGTCGCAGTGCGCATCGGCTCCCCTGCCAACCAACCTAATTTGATCGTCAAGCACCTGGCGGATCACCACCGCTATGTAGTCGCAAGCCAGGACTACCTGGAGCACAACGGTGTTCCTGCATCACCAGAAGATTTGCACCACCATGAGTGCCTGCGTTTTGCGTACCAAGCGGGGCCGCAGCGCTGGTCGTTCACCCGATCGGACAACACCGAACATGTCGAGGTCAACGGCAGGCTTGCCGTCAACAACTCGGATGTGCTGCGCGAGGCTGTCATCAGTGGGTTTGGCATTGCGCTGCTCCCCCAGTGGCTCGTGGAGGGCGACGTTGTGGCGGGGCGCCTGCGGCGGCTGTTCGAAGACTACTCGATCAACCCGCTCGACCAGACCGTCTGTGTCTATGCCGCGTATCTTCCAAACCGCCGCTACTCGCGCAAGGTACATGCGCTGCTTCATTTCCTCCAGCATCGAATCACGAACTCTGGCGCTTTCTCGGACTCTTCGAGCTAGGGAACCGCTGATCAATTCCTAGCCGGCACGCCGCATGCAAAGCCGGTGGTGTTGAAGAACGATAGGGCATGGCGATGAAGCAACTGAGCTTTGCAAGTGCCGAGCAAGCGGCCAAGGGCCGGCGCACGCGGTGCGAGAAGTTCCTGGCGGAGATGGAGCGGCTGGTGCCGTGGGCGCGCCTGCAGGCCGTGGTCGAGCCGCTGTACCCCACGAGCGGTCGCGTGGGCCGCCAGCTCATCGGGGCGGCCAAGATGCTGCGCATGTATTGCCTGCAGCAGTGGTATGCGCTGGCCGACGAGGCCCTGGAAGACGCGCCCTACGACATGCCCGTGCTGCGCGAGTTCGTGGGCATCGACCTGGGCCGCGAGTCCGTGCCCGATGCGACCACCTTGCTGAAGTTCAGGCGCCTGCTGGAGCGCAACGATCTCACACGTGCGCTGTTCGACGAGATCAACGCCCACTTGGCCGCGCGCGGCCTGCTGATGCGCGCGGGCACCATCGTGGACGCCACCATCATTGCCGCGCCGCCGTCCACGAAGAACAAGGATCAGGCCCGCGACTGCGACATGCACCAGACGAAGAAGGGCAACCAGTGGCACTTCGGGATGAAGGCGCACATCGCGGTGGATGCCGACAGCGGGCTGGTGCACACGGTCATCGCCACGGCGGCCAATGTCCACGATGTGACGCAGGCCCATGCGCTGCTGGATGGCGAGGAGACCGATGCCTTCGGCGATGCGGGCTACCAGGGTGCGCACAAGCTGGGCGATGCGAAGGCTGTGCGCTGGCATGTTGCGATGCGCCCGGGCAAGCGCAGGCAACTCGACAAGACGACTGCGGCGGGCCGACTGAGCGACGAGATCGAGCGCGTGAAGGCGCGCATCCGCGCGAAGGTCGAGCACCCGTTCCATGTGATCAAGAACCTGTTCGGCCACAGAAAGGCCCGCTACAAGGGCTTGGCGAAGAACACCGCGCAACTGCACAGCCTGTTTGCGCTGGCGAACCTGGTGTTGGCGCGAAGGCGGCTGCTCGCGCTCGATGCCCGAGGTGCGTTTTGAAGGCGCCGATCGGCCTCGAAAGAGGGTTCGAGCGCACGGCCCACCCGCATTACGCGCAAACCGTCGATCGGCGAACTCGCGATCGCTCGACATACACGTCGTTCAGCGCCTCGCGCAATCATTGTTCAGCGGCTCCTTAGATTTCGCTAAATCAATGAACATCACGTGTCGATCAACAAGAAAGTACGGCGGGGCACCATTTATAGCCGACAAGTGGAAAAATGCATCGCGCTGTACACATCGGATAGGGCGCCTTCTTTCAGGTCTTTGGGATGCCTGATTTTTGGCAGGGTCACCTTACGCCTCACGCCACCTCCTCCAGATAACGATGAACAAAGGCGACAGCCATTGCACCCTCGCCGGCAGCCGTCGCGACGCGCTTGATCGAACGATGTCGGACGTCTCCAGCAGCGAACGAACCAGGAACCGATGTCTCTAGGTAGTATGGTGCCCGCTCCAATGGCCAGCACTTAGGCAGGCAATCTTTCTTCAGCAGATCTGGTCCGGTAATTAAGTATCCCCCGGGATCTCTGATGATGGGCGTATTGATAGCCCAATCCGTGTTGGGAACCCCACCAATCGCCACAAAGAGGCGAGGCGTCGCGGCCCATTCGGAAATCCTGGTACTGCGAGAGGTCACCTCAATTCGTTGAAGAGTGTTTTTGCCCTCAAGTCCAGTAATCTCAACTTCGTAGCGCACTTGAACATTTGGCTCCGCCAGGATTCTCTCTGATAAATATTGAGACATCGATGCAGCAAGAGCCTTGTCCCGCACAAGCATTGTGACACTCCGAGCATGAGCAGCGAGATGCATCACAGCTTGCCCTGCTGAGTTACCACCACCAACTACAAATACGTCCTCATCGGCACAGAATGGTGCCTCACTGGCTCCCGCTCCATAGTAGAGGCCGCGGCCGAGAAGGCGGTCTTCATTTGGGAGATTCAATCGGCGCCATTCGACGCCAGTGGCGCAGATGTTTGCGCGCGCCACCATTTTTCCACCATCAGCCAAGTCGGTCCAAATACGGTTGTCATGAAACTCTGACTTCACCCCCTCTTGCATCATCAACAGTTCGACGCCGAACTTAACGGCTTGCTGACGCGCGCGCTCAGCCAGGTCGGCACCATTGATACCTTGCGGAAACCCCAAGTAGTTTTCGATCATCGACGTGGTGCCAGCCTGTCCCCCAACGGCACTGCGCTCGATTAGAACTGTGCGCAGACCCTCAGATGCGGCGTACACCGCAGCAGATAAGCCGGCAGGCCCTGCCCCGTAAATCGACAGGTCATATTCCCGAAGCTTTGGCTTCGTGACGAAACCAAGCCGCGCTGCGACATCGCGTAAAGAAGGGCCGAATAGCTGCTCGCCGCCCGGCAGTTCGACGACAGGTAAGCGCACGTTCGCGAGGGTTGGAAGTCCGAGGGCTGCTCGGCAGTCTTCGTCGCTAGTAAGTTCGATCCACTGAAATTCAACGACACTTCGTTTGAGAAAATCGCGAATCTCCCACGCTTCTGCGGAGTCGCGATGCCCCAGGAGTCGGACGACCTGCGCCTGGGCGGCGTTGGATTTGCCTGTCATATCATCTCCTTTCGTGGTTAGAGCGTGTTATGAATTCAGGGGAATTCGTTGTGTGACGAAAACTTATGAACGATATTCCATCATCATCATCATGATTGCTTAATTTTCCCAATAGAGTCCAAGCGTTATACGAGAATTCATAGCACGCTCTCTCAAATCGTTCGCTCTAAGGAAGGTCTGCAAAACCCCGTTCGGCGCGCTTGATGAGCGCTGCAGCGGGGTTTGTGTTTCGTGATGCCGACGTCCACTTCGTTGGGCACGTGATCGACGCGGGCCGAGCGGCGATTTCTCGCCTCACAGCGCCGCTTTGGCGCCTTGCAGACGCACTCATCCCTGCGCTCCCAGCAACTGCCTGCGCGCCATCCACAAGTTCCCCAGCGCAAACAGCATCGTCAGCCGCGCGGTGTTCTTGGCCAGCCCGCGGTAGCGCACCTTGGCGTAGCCGAACTGCTGCTTGATCACGCGGAATGGGTGCTCGACCTTGGCCCGCACGCTGGCCTTCAGGCGCTCGGCCTTCTCCAGCAGTCGGTGCAGCTCGCGCTCGGCGCTCAGCGCCTTTCGCTTGCCCGGTCGCATGGCGATATGCCAGCGGGTCGCGCTGCCCTGCAGCTCTTCCCGCTTGGCCACGCCCTGGTAGCCCGCGTCACCCCAGGCGTCGCGCTCCTCACCGTGCAGCAAGCCTGCGGCCTGCGTCACGTCGTTGACGTTGGCCGCCGTGCCGATGACGCTGTGTACGAGCCCCGAGTCGGCATCCACCCCGATGTGCGCCTTCATGCCGAAGTGCCATTGATTGCCCTTCTTGGTTTGGTGCATCTCGGGGTCGCGCTCGCCGTCCTGGTTCTTGGTCGAACTTGGTGCGGCAATGATGGTGGCGTCCACCACGGTGCCGGTCTTGAGCAACAGGCCCTGCTGGGCCAGGCCGGTGTTGATGAGGGTCAGCACCTGCGGGGCAAGCTGCTGCTTCTCCAGCAGGTGCCGAAAGCGCAGGATGGTGGTCTCGTCGGGCATGCGGGCCGCACCGTCCAGGCCAACGAAGCGGCGGTAGAGCGGGCGCTCGTGCAGCTCTTCTTCCATGGCCGGGTCGCTGAGGTTCCACCACAGCTGCAGGCAGTGGATGCGCAGCATGGTCTCGATGGGGAACGGCGGACGGCCGCCCAGGGCTTGATGCGCGCCGCGGGCGTGCGGCTGGATCAGCGCCACCAGCGCGGCCCAGGGCACGACCTGGTTCATCTCGTCGAGGAAGACTTCCTTGCGGGTCCTCTTGGGCAGCGGGTCAAGGCCCAGCGTGATCTGATCCATGACCCGCATCGTCCCTGCCGATCACGCTCCGCGCCAGTCGGAGTGACGAGGGGTTTTGCAGACCTTCCCTAAGTGATTGAATCGCAATGAACTTTTCCGAACGACTTTCGGGCAATTTGCGGCCTTGGCCCGATTGCTCTGCTAACCTTTTACACCATCCTTCGATTGCCAAGGGCTACACCCGTACTATCCCAGCCATCGCCTGATTGCCTTGGCGCTGGCCATTGAGGCATTGCGTTGGCGCGTATGAATGGCGTGTCACGGCAGGTTAGCCGATCGAAGGCCCAAGCTGCCGACCAATCTCCCAGGACACCCCGCTACCGCGCACCATCGCGGCAAGCTGCTGCCCCAGTCGCTGCTCGATCACCGGCTTCCACGGTATCAGCGAGAACCCCATGCCGTCATCGAGCATCGCGTAACGCCCGCTGGCGAGCATGATGCTGCGCCGGTAGATACCGGCCACGCGCTGGCCGTCAGCCAAAGGCCGATGCTCCAGGCCGGTTTCGGCTGCAATGTCCTTGACCGCCTGCGCCAGTTCCCGATTGCGCAGTGTTCCCAGCAGGTTGCGCGCCAGGATCACGCGCTGCCCGCGCCGCTGGGCCAGTCCCTGTTCGGCCAGGAAGTCGGCGCGCTGCTGCATCGCCTGTTTGGCCTCCGCTCCAAAGCCCAGGTCGCCCAGGCCCGCGCCGCCGCCGATCAACTGCTGGTCGAGCCAGGTGGCCCCGATCACGCGGGCCTGCCGCTCGATGGGCAGGTGCGATTTCAGCTCCACCGCCACACCGCCCAGGCGCTGCGCGTCGTAGCGGCGCCCCAGCTTGGGCAGGTCGCCGGGCACCTTCCATAGCCCCTCGGCTACGCGCTCCACGATGCCCGCCCGGCGCAGGGCTTCCAGCCTGCGGACGTGGGCCGCCACGACCTCCTGCGGGTTGCGTCCGGGGACGACCTGTCCTTGTGCCACGGCTAGGTGATGGTCGGTGCGGTACAGCCCATCGCTGACCAGCGCAGCGATGTTGCGGTCTGCCGCGCGCACGTCGGCCGATCCCTTCACTTCCACGATGGCGCAGGCGGGATAGTTCGTCAGTTCGTCGCGGGCGTTGAGCGCGACGTAGTGGGCCTTGCCGTCCACGCCGTCGATGACCAGATAGCTCCGGTCACGCAACTCGTCGGCCAGTCCCTTCGCGGCCACACGCCCGAGGATGGTTCTTCCATCATCCCCCGGCTCGAACACGGCCAGCTCGCGTGGCTCGCCGCGCATGGCCCGTTGCATGGTACGGATGATGTCGCCGCGCTCGCCCAGGGCGCGCAGCGTCTTTTCCGCATCGGCATGGACAGCCCAGGTGCTGGGCTGCGTCTCGTCGGCCAGGCCCAGGCGCTGCAAGCGTTGCAGGCGGCCGATCAGCAGCAGGCGCTGACGTTGCAGCCGGGGTTCGTTGAGCCGTTCGACATGCACCAGGCCATCGCCGCCGGCCTCTCGCTTGAGGGTGCGATCCAGGCTCGTCCATCGCTCCTGCTCGACTTCGCGTCGCATGGTCTGCTGGATCTCCAGCTCGGTGCGCGGCCCCAGCCATTCGGTCGCCAGTTCGGCGGCGCGATGGCGGAAGCCATCGGCGATATAGTCGCCCGCGATGATGAGGTCTTTGCCCGTGTCGTCGCGCCCGCGCACGACGATGTGCGTGTGCGGGTTGTCGGTATTCCAGTGGTTCACCGCCACCCAATCGAGGTCCGTGCCCAGGTCGGCCTCCATGCGGCCCATGAGGTGCCGCGTGTAGGTGCGCAGGTCTTCCAGCTCCGCGCCATCCTCGGGCGAGAGGATGAAGCGGAAATGGTGCCGATCGTCGGCGCAGCGTTCCTTGAAGGCGTCGAGGTCGGCGGAATCGGTCTGCGTCCCGTAGGCTTGTCCCGGCTCGCCGTCGCGGCCTACGCCATCGCGCTCGATGTAGCGCAGGTGCTTGGCGAGCGACTGCGGGCTGGCCCGCTGCTGATTGATCAGCAAGGTCTTGATGGTCACGCGCCGGGACATGGGCGTCAGCTTCGCCCCGGCAAAGCGCGCTGCCGTGTGGCCGCGTCCGAGGCGCGCGCCGGGCCGATGGCCCGTGCCGTCCGCCGCGCCAGGACGACCTACCGCCGACTTGCCGCTGCTGGCCTTGCCTGTCTGTTTGAGCACCTTGGAAACGAAGCTCTGCCCCTGGCCCTTGCCCCGGTTCTTCGGGGCGCTGGGGCGCACGCGGAAATCGCCGTCGCGGCGGTCGCTCATGGCCGTTCTCCCTGCAAGCTCTGGCGTGTCCCGTCGTGCGAAGCACGCGGACATGCCCGTATTGGCGCGGGCCTCGCGCCACACGCGGCACGGCGGCGCAGCCGCACCGTGCCGCGCCAACCCCACGTGCAGACTGGCTTTCGACGCAGCCCGGTGCTGCGTCCTTTTGTCTTGCCTTCCGCCTTTGCCCCTCGCTGGCGCTCCGGGCAGCGGCGGCCCGGCGGCGCTGCTGTGCGAGCAGCCAGCGCGCCGGCGAACGCGGCGACGGCCATAGGCCGGGTGCGTTCGAGGCAAGACGCCTGCACGTTGGATGGCTGCACCGAAGGCAGCGCGAAGTGCGGTGCGAATGCACCCGCACTGCACGCGCGACGACACGCGGAACGCCACTGGATCGACACGCCTGATAGCACGATGACGCGTAGCGAATCGGCGGCGATCATGGCCGCTTCTCCAGCCAGACCGGATGCGCAACACCAATCACGGCGGACGCGCGCACCGGCCCGAAGTACCGGCCATCGAACGATGCCGGATTGGTCACGCTCAACAGGAACAGCTCGCCCGGTTCGAGGCGGCGGCACTGCTGCCAGGATGGCAGCGGCCGGCCCCAGCGGTCGGCGCGCAGCACGGCGGCCGAAGGCACGCCGTCGATGCGGACGATGCCGCCAGCGATGCACACTTCCTGCGGTGCGATGGCGCCCACGCGCTTGAGTAGCGGCACGCGCGTCGGCAAGTAGCCGCGCTGCGCAGCCAGCGCGGCGGCGTCGGCCGGCAAGCGGGTCAGGACGATGCTGCCCACGGACAGCGAACGTGGCAGCGAGCCGGTGCGCGGATCGAGCGGATCGACGCGATACCAGCCGACGGCCACGCTGTCGGACGGGTTGTAGATCAGGCGCGGCAGCGGATGCACGAAGGACGCCCAGGCCAGCGCAGCGAGGCCGCAGGCGGCGAGGCCCGCGAGCACGATGCGAGCACGCAAGCGTGAGCGGGCGTGCGAACGAGGACGCGGCGCGGTGCCAGTGGTGGAAACGGCGGTCATGGCAGCGCCCTCCCGGTCAGCCAGGCGGCGTGCCGCTCGGCGGTGTATTCGGGCAGCGGCAGGCGCGCGGCGAGCCGGTTGGCGAGCGTGCGCCAGTACGCGGGCGAGACTGCGATGGGCGCGATGCCCAGCGCCTCGATGGCGTCGATGCGCTCCAGCACGGCGCGAACTTGCCCGTCGCCCTCGGAGTGCAGCAGCAGGCGCGCGCCCGGCTGTACGCCGGGGATGCGCTGCGCCGCGTCCAGCGGTGTGCAGGCTTGCATCACCATGAGCTGCCAGCGCACGGTGCCGTAGTCGTTGGCGTGCCAGCGCACGCGGCAGAACACCGCACCCGGCAGGAACACCGCGCTGCGCCGCCAGCGGTCGAGCTGGTGCGTGCGCGCGGGTTCGCCGAAGCGCAGGTAGAGCTTGAAACGGGCCTCAATGTAGGCCAGCGCCACGCGCGTCAGCGGCGCGCTGGCTGGCTGGCCGGAAGGCGCTACGGGCGCAGCCGTGGCCGCGACAGCGGCAGGCGAAGCGGATGCGGTCATGGTGTGTTCTCCCTGCGGTTCTCGGGAAACTCCCGCTCCAGCAGACCGCGCAGCAGGTCGGCCACGGTCACGCCTTGCGTGAAAGCCGACACCTTGATGCGCGCCCGCATGGCGGGCGTAATGTCGAGCGTGAGGCGGGCCGTGTAGAGGTCGCCCTTGCCCAGCGCATCGGCGTCGCCCTGGCGAATCCACGCCTCGGCGTGCGGATTCGCAGTCGGACGCGCGTCGATGCCGACGCGCTTTGCCGCGCGTTTGCTGTTCGGTGGTGGCTTCGCTGTCATGGCGCCCACCGCAGCAGTTCGTCCACCAGGGCGGTGATCTCGCGTGCGGCGGCACTGTCGGGCGCCGTCTCGCGTGCAAGCCGGCCAGCGGCCACGCTGTCGGCGAACACGATGCGCTGATGCACTTCCGCGCGCAGTGCAGGATGCGGCTGGTCGGCGAGCGCCTGGCGCGCTTCGCGCCCGATCACGGTGGTGCTGACGCGCCGATTGATGACGAAGGCCGCGCGCAGCGCAGGCCGGAACACCTGCGCCTCGCGGATCAGCGCCACCATCTCGGCACTGGCCCACAAGTCATACGGACTGGGCTGCACCGGGATCAAAACGCGCTCGGCCGCAAGCAGCGCGGAGCGCGCCAAGGCGGCGATGCGCGGCGGGCCGTCGATGACGACGTGATCGGCCCGCCTGGCGAGTTCTGGCGCTTCCTGATGTAGCGTTTCGCGTGCGAGGCCCACGGCGCTGAACATCCTTGGAAGACCCTGCTGGCTGCGGCGCTGCGTCCAGTCCAGCGCGGAGCCCTGCGGGTCGGCGTCCAGCAGCACGACGTGCTGGCCGCGCATCGCCAGCTCGCCGGCGATGTGGGTGGCGAGCGTGGTCTTGCCGACGCCGCCTTTTTGGTTGAGCAGCGCGACGATCATGGCCTGGCCCTCCGTGTCGGAAAGCCCGGCTTTTGCCGCTGTGCTGATGGCTGCACGGCGGTTGTCCACCGTGGCGCGGCGCTGCTACTACCAGTTAGAGGTTTTAAGTTAGGGAAGTTAAGGGAGGCCGAAACCCGCGCCAGCATTGGCTTTGCGGCCGATCCGTACTCCTGATAGCACGATAGCCATACTCCCGATAGCACGAGTCCGCGTACTCCTGATAGCACGAGCCCGTCCACAGGCGGCGCACCGTTTATCCCCGTGCCGTGGGCGGCACGGGACGCACTGGCCGGAAGGTCAGCAGCTCGGCCCCACCGCCTGGCATCCGCTCGATGCCCAGGACGTAGCCGGGCAGCGACTGCCGCGCGACCAGCGCGCGCAGGTCGTAGGCGAAGTCCGAAAACCGTGTGGCGCTGCCCGACTTGCGCCACAGGTGCCGGAAATCGAATTGCCAGCCGCCTTCCTGCCTTCCGCCGTGCTTGCGCACCAGCCGGTATAGCCAGCGCTCGATGCCACCCGTGAGCCGGAAATACGCCGGGTCGATGGTCAGCACCAGGGCGGCATCGACCACGCCGGCATAGAACCAGTCCGGCAGGATCAGCTCCAGCCCCAAGGGCGTGCCCTTGGCATCGGCCAGCTCCTTCCACTCGTTGATCCACGAAAACCGATGCAGGCGCCGCCCGGTCGTCTCGCGGATGGACGTGGCCACCGTGGTCGATTGCAGACGATCCAAGGCTGCTTTGAGGCGCTGGTAGTCGCGCAGCGACGTACCGCGGCCGATGTAGCGCAGGATCTCGTAGGGCGTGGCCTGCATCAGCCGCGACGGGCGCAAGCCCGCGTCGCGGGCTTCCACGATCTGCGAGGCCGCCCAGATCAGCACGTCCGCGTCCCAGATCGTGGCGATGCCGTGTTCCTGCGTGCCTTCCACGCGGATCGTGACGTTGCCCGCGCGAAAGTCGATCGGCGCCGTGCGCCGCGACTTCGCCAGCGAGAAGAACGGAAAGGCCATCAAGTCCTGGCTGTCGCGCGGCGCCATGTCGCCCGGCAAGGCGCGGAACAGGTCGAGCTGTTCGCGTTCTTGCGAAGGCCGCTGCCGGGACGGCAGTGCGGGACTGGACATGGCGATGGCCTGGCGCGTGCCAGCGATCAGCGCGCACGGCTGTCTGCCGAGTGCTGTTCGGCGTACTCGGGATCGGAGGTGGTCTCGAAGCTGCGATCGGCGGCCCAAGCGTCGAGGTCGGCGACGGCGTACATGACGCGCCGGCCGAACTTGCGAAAGCGCGGGCCGCCGCCGATCACGCGCTGTTTCTCCAGCGTGCGCGGCGACAGCCGCAGGTACTCGGCGGCTTCGTCGTTGGTGAGGTAACGCTGCGGCTGCGCGGCAGCGGTCGGGACAGTGGCGGCAGGCCGCAAGGGAGCGGGACGCATGGTGTGAACCTCCATCGGTTGTGAAGCTCCGGCCACACAGCGCAACCGGATGGAGGCAGTCTCAGAAAACGCGGCCTTTCTGCTCAGGGACGTTTTGCACCCTCTTCAAAACGTCCCTTCTCAAGCGGGGGGAGCTGTGCTAGGCGGCGATAGCCGCCGCGCATCAGCGCATCGCCGCGCCGCGCCAGGCGGCGCACACGGGCGCGCATGTCGCCATCGGCGTGCCAGTCGGCCGCCACCGCATCGGCTCCGAACAGACCTTCGGCCACCTCGCGCAAGGACGCGCCCGCAAGGGTCGCGTCGAGCGCCTGCAGGGTGTGCAGTTCCAGCAAGGCGGCGGGCTGTGGCCGGGGCCTGGCAGCATGCGTTGCGTCGGCAGATACCGGGTCGCGCGCAGGCGCAGCAGTGCCGCCGCCGCTGCGATGGGCATAGGTGACCGCCATGCCGTCCTCCAGACCGGGCGCCAGCGCGAAGCGCGCGCAATGGCCGGGGCTGCGCGCGATCAGCGTCAGCCCTTTGCCGTCGTGCAGCAGCTGCTTGTGTCCGGGGAGGCGCCAGAACGCGAAAGCCATGGCATCGGGCGGCGGATCGGCGTCCGGGTGAAGCTGCACCACGGCCGGATGGCCCGGCAGCCAAGCCGGATGCGCGTCGCGCGCATCCAGGGCGGGGTCTTCCCATATCCGCAGCCCCCAGCGGCGCGCCGCTGAATCTGTGGTGTGGGACCGGTGTGCATGGCGCAGCCAGTCCAGCCGATAGTTGGGGTGGCGGCGCAGGTACTCCCAGGCCAGCGCGAGCGCATCCAGGCACAGCACGTAGAGATACGCGGCCGTCGGATACCAGTGCGCAAGGTGGTGCGGCTGGGCCATGACGCAAGCTCCCCTGAAACCGCAGGAAGGCCGTCACAGGCACACGCAAACATCACCACATCAAACCAGCATCGAATCGTGAATAAGCTGGCAGATTGGTAACTTGCGTGTCAAGACGAAAAGCAATACCGTCTGTTGTGCGGATCGTCTGAATGCGACGGTGGCGCGCGAGGAAATGCCGCCTCCTGCGCCATCCACCGTGCCCCATGACGCGCGCTGCGTCATGGCTGGTTTCGCCAGAGTGGCAGCGGTTTGGTGCAACAGTGCCGACTAAGACCTGGCAGGTCCGGAACAAGACGGAAATAGCCACAATGCGCCCCGGCTTGACCGTGGCGCGAATCGCTCAATCGAGGATGGAGCCGTTCTCCTGGGCCAGCCGGGTGTACTCCGACAGCGCGCGCACCGCCCGGAAATACCGATCCCGCATCACGGGCTGCTGACGCGGCCCGACGATGGACGCGAGGTCGGACAGCTTGATCTCGCCCAGCTCGGGCATGCCGATCCCCAAGTCGATCAAGCCATAGGCCGTGTCGCCATCGGCTGGGCTGAGCGAAGCCAGCAGCCAGGTGGCGTGCGCGTCCGGGGTGAAGAGCCGCACGACGGGCTGCGGGTCGATGGCCTGGCCAACGACACGAGCAGCGCCGTGGTGCAGCAGTTGCCTGCGCTCGTCCTCGGTGATGAGTCGATTCACGGGTTACCCCCTCATTCGCACAAAGCTGCCGAAGCGTGAAAGCACAGAAACGTATCGGCGGATTGGAGGAAAGACACGCAAGCGGCTTTGCGCTTCTGTGCGAAGCCGTGGATGCGGATTTCCGTAAAAGCACAAAAGCGGCAAGCCGGCATGAATGAACACTATAGATTGTAGCCCTATAGAGCGCTATCGACTGTCATCTTGGGTTTTGGGGAGATCCAGGGTTGGCAGCGAAACATACACTGTCGGAGGCACTAAAGACCATCAGGAAAGCGCGTGGATTGAGCCAGGAGGCGTTCTCCGACGTGTCCAGCCGCACCTACATGAGCACGCTGGAGCGGGACATGAAAAGCCCGACGCTGAACAAGCTGACCGAACTGTGCGAGGTCATGGAGGTCCACCCGCTCACGCTGCTGACGCTGGCCTATGCCGGTGACGACCTGCGGCAGGCCGATCAGCTGCTGGCGCAGGTGCGGCAGGAGCTGGAGACGGTGACGAAGATGGGTGGCACGCCATAGCGTGTGCGCATGCGCTGGCAAGGCCGATCCGGCTCAGCCGGTTCGGCGGTATTGCAGGGGCGCCAAGCCTGCGCGGCGGGGATAGCCCGCAGGGCTTTCCCCCGGAGGCAAGCGAAGCGCGCAGCGCCGCAGGCGCGAAGGCGTGAGAGATTGGAGCCGAATGGCCGTGACGGCAAAGACGGCACGGGGCGCAGCCCGCAAAGCCAGGCGGCGGTCCGCGCCGACACGTCAGGCCCAGACAACCACTGCAGACGCTGCCTCTAGACAGAAAGAACAGGAAGACACGGCCCGCCATGGGCCACGAACTGCTGCCGCCGCGTTGGGGGGCGAACCCACAGCGCAGCGCCCCGCCGTGTGGCGGGGCGCTGCGGGCGGCGGTCATGCCGCCTGGGGCTTGCTGCGTGACCAGATCAGGTCGTGCGTGCCGTTCTCGCCCTCGATCAGGCGGGCGTAGACCGTGGCCGGGAACGACGGATCGTCGAGTGTCACGGAGATGTACTCCCGCCCGGCTTCGCTGGTCTTCTTCCACGCCGCGCCGATGTCGTGGCTGGCCGCCTGCAGGCGGAAGTCGGGGGCCTTCTCGTTGTCGCCCTTGTCGTTGGGCACCAGCTTGACATTGACGTTGAGCGTCAGGGTGCGAAGCGTGCCGGTGAAGCCGTCTTTGTCTGCGGTGAAGGTGCCGATGTTGGCCATGATGAAACTCCTTTTGGTGGAACAAGGTTCGCGCCCATCGCGTCCTTGTTGTGATCCGGCCGGCGGGGGACGGGCGGGCTGCACCGCTTGCGGTCGCAACGCAGTGGAGAGCCGGGAGGCGAAAAGAATTTGTCGCGCGAGGAATCTGCGCAGCAGAGGGGAAATTGTTTTCGCCGGACGGTTGCAGCCATGAAGCCCGAGGCGCAGCCGCGCCACCGCCAGGATTCACAACAACACAAGGACGCCTTGGGCCGAACCACACCGCAAGGAGACGGGGCCGGCTCGGCATCTCCGCACGAAGGCTGCGCCAGCTCGCCCACTAACGCGGGTCAGGCCCCCCCCGACAACAGGCGAGAACGCCCCCGCCCCACCTTGCGGCGCCGGTCTTGAGGCGTGGCGTGGAAACTCCATGGCGATGCCGGGCGGGGATGACGTGAACTGGCGTCAATCGTCCTTGGCGACGTGATGGGCAGGAACCGCCAGCGTTGAGGACAGCACGCATTTGCACAACCTGCCGCAGCAAGCGCCGGCGTGTTCGCCAGCGCCCCGTACATCGCAGCGGGGCGCTGGCCCGGCCGATCCGGCGCATGCCGGTTCGGCGGTATCGAGGGGCCCCAAGCCATGCGCGGCGGGGAGAGTCCGCAGGACTGTCCCCCGGAGGCAAGCGAAGCGCGCAGCGCCGCAGGCGCGAAGGCGTGAGGGATGGGAGCCGAATGGCCGTGACAGCGAAGTCGGCACGGGGCACAGCCCGAGAGCCCGACGGCGCGTTGCGCCGGCACGCTCATGGTCGTCGAACTACGAACCACCAACACCATGAATCAACCAATTTACGCACAATATTGACATTTCATGCGAAAAACAATAAATTCACGCATAACACAGCAAAATAAGGTGAATCATGGCGTTCCGAGCAGATGAAGCAGCACAAGCGGGATACGAAGAGGTGGAGAAGTACCTTGTCCCTCGCCCTAGGGATGCGGACGAATCGCAGCGCCTCCGAAGCAAGAAGGCGCTAGAAGACATCGTGACTGAACTTGGGCCGGTAGTTGACCGATACCCCTCATGGCACCCGCTGGTGCGCAATCACGATGACCGCCATCCCGTTACCACCCCCAGCGATCGCTGCGGCTACAAAGGCCTCGACCACACGCGGTACTTCGCCCACGGATTCATCACCTGCCCCTATGGCGATGGCCAGAAGGTCCTGGATTCCGTGTTGGCCCTGCCTCGCCACCACGCCGCGTACATCACGGCAGAGAAGCTGGATGTGCAGTTCTACAGCGCGGAGGCAACCCCGATCCTGGTCAAGTGCAACTGGGAAGAGCCGTTGCCGATGGACAAGATGATCCCCCTGGCTATCGCTGTGCCCCTGATCTTGGAGAAAGAAGTTCCGTGCTGGACCTGGTCACAGGTCGCGGAGACCTGGGAGTCGATGCGTTCGTATTTCCTGGGCGCCCCTCACGGCGCCAGGTCGTCGCTATTTGTGAGCCAGGAGACCGGACAGGGGATCAAGAAGGTTTGGGAAACGCTGATCTACACGGGAATGTTTGGCCCGATCAAGGTGTGATCGTGCCCTCGCCATCGACCGACTCGCCAACGCCGCAACCGAGGCGGTAGCGAAGGCTGCGGCGTTCTGGCTGGCCTTCGGGGTTCAACACCAGGCGCGGCCACCGCCGCGCCCGGATTTTTGAATCCACCCGGCCCAGGTCGGAACGACCTGGGCCGGGTGCTGGCGTCATTCCTTCGTCTCGATGATCCACCACACGGGCCGCGCCAGGGCGCGGCCCGTGATGGGGTGAACGTCCGTGAGGTCGGCGCGGGCCGTCCAGCCTGAGGGCGGACGGTAACCTCGCACGTCGCCTGCGCGGTGCCAGCGGCGGGCGCGCACCGTGCCCGGTGCATAGATCGCCGCCATCCGCGTGCGGCTCGTAGTGTCGGTTGTCGGCATGGGTCTGGCTCCTGCAAGCCAACGCCCCGGCCSSGGCCGGGGCGCAGGTCTGCGCGACGGTCAAGCGGCCAGTGCTTCGGCCGCTTCATCCGCCACGGCGGGAGCGTCTTCCGGGCCTTCATGCGATGCGGCCTCCTGCGGCCCCTCGGCCTTGAAGATGGCAGGCATCCAGCCCGTGCCACCGGCCAGCCGCTCGGCTTCGCTGGCAATGTCAGCCTTCTTGAGCTTGCCCAGCCGGTTGACGTGATCCGGCGCGAACTCGCCCACGGCTTGCAGGATCGCGGCCTTCGGAACGTGCTTGAAGTAGCCCTCCGCGCTCGGCTTCCACCATGCGGCCATGTCAAGGCCCACGGCCTGCGCCAGTTCCGCGCCGGGCTGGTGCGGCGTGGCGCGCGGTGTTACCACGTCGACCGCCCCCGCCACGCACACGGCCAGCAGTCGGACCAGCTCGCCTTGCTCCATCGCCAGCAGCGCGGCGAACAGTGCGGCGCTGTCCTCGGGCAGCTTGTCGCCCCATGCCTGCTGCACCTCGCGCAGCGCCACGGCGGCGGGTGATTCCGGCCAGTCCGGGGCCATGCCTTCCAGCCGGTCTTGCACGGTGAGGCGAACCCCCATCGGCATGTCGTGCCCGTAGTAGCGCCCCTGCAAGACGCTCTGCACCATGCCATGCACCAGCGCGGCCAGCGCCACTTGCGGATGCCGGGCGACCTCGATTTGCAGCGCGGCGGTGCGGTGCGCGCTCAGGCGTTGCGCCAGCCGGTCGGACACGGCGGGAGCTTGGACTTCTTCTGCTGTCTCGCCGTCCTCGACGTTCGTACCTTCACCATCGGCAAAACCTTGGCGCAGCTTTTCCAGCGTGCGCAACGCCTTGGCCTCGGCCTCGCGCAGCAGCCCGCGATGAATCACGGCCTCCCCATTGCGGTCGATGGTGACGATGGCGCCGGCGGCGGCGCGGACATTCGCGCCGTAGCCCAGCAAACCATCTTCCAGCGCCTGCAACTGCTCGCCCAAGCGTTCGCCCTCCTCCTCCAAGGTTTCGGCCTTGTCCTCGTCGTCGGCGTCCATCGCGGCATCCACGGCTTCGCCGATGCCCTGCATCTTGGCTTGCAGCTTCTCGATGCGCTGTGCCTCGCGCTTGTTCGGCGTGCGCCGTTCCCTCGGTGCACGCTGGAAGGCTTGCAGGTCGGCATGGGTCATGGCGGGGGTGGCGTCCACCCAGGCCCAGCCCTCGGTGCGGATGGTGTCGGCCATGCCGGTCAGCTTCTCGCGCACCAGCGTTTCCAGCATCGCAGTGTCGGACACATACACGCCTGCATCGCCTTCCGCGAACAGGTCGCGGCGAATGCCGCCGCCTGCGGCTTCGTAGGCGCCCAGCCCGACGAAGCGCACCAGCGCATGCGAGGCCCCAATCTCGCGCTCGGTCAGGCGCTCGCGCAGCGTGGATGGACTGCGCTGCCACTGAGGCGCATCGTAGAACGCGGCCTCCTGCGCGGCGTGATCGTCGGTGATGGCCAGAGCCATCAACTGATCGAGCGTGACGGCATCGGCGCGGTAGTCGTCCATGAGGCGCGGCGAGACATTCGCCAGCTTCAAACGGCGCTGCACCACCAGCGGCGTGACGCTGAAATCCGCCGCAATGTCCTCGATGGGCCGGCCCTCGGCCACCAGCGCGGCAAACGCCTCGAACTGGTCAGCGGGGTGCATGGCCTCGCGCTGCACGTTCTCGGTGAGGCTGGCGGTGCGGGCCGTGCCATCGGCCACTTGCAGGCAAGGCACCTGCCAATCCTTGGCGATGCGGTGCTTTTTCGCCAGCAGCTTGAGCGCCGCGAGGCGACGGCCACCGGCCACCACCTCGTAATGCACGCCATCGGCGGCGGGAATCACGATCAGGTTTTGCAGCAGGCCCACGCGCTGGATGGACGCGGCCAGTTCGGGAATGGACATGCGCGGGGTCTTGCGCACGTTGCGGCCCGTGGGGCGCAGCACCAGCCGCGACAGCGGAACCAGAATCATGTGCTTGCTCGGGTCGGCGGCTTGCAGCACGTTCGCTGCGGTGTTGACGGCTTGGACTTCGGTGTTGGTAATGGCGTTCATGATGGGACTCCAATCAAAAGAGATACAGGCAAGGAATGGAAGGGCCGCGCCCCTCCGTGTGAGGGGTCAGGCCTTGAGCTGACGCATACCATCGGCCAGCAGCCACAGGGCACGGTTCAGGCGAATGTCCGAATCGATGCCCTGCACGGGGCGGGTCTGCTGCCTGCGGCCATTGGCGGCGCGGCCAGACAATCCGCCCTTGGTCAGGTTCTCCTGCGTGCGGTTGAACACGCTCCACAGGTCGGGGCGGCGGTCGTCGAAGCGGCGCGGCATCAGGATTTGCGATTCCGTGATGGGTGCGGGTTTCGTCGGGTCGTCGTACTTGAGGGCCAGCGCAGCACGGGCGAACACCTCCGATTCGCCAGCATCCAGCGTGATGGCCTCCATCGATTCGCGCGATGCCTGCGCGCGCTCGAAGCCATCCAGCACCTGATACGCCCCTTCGATCACATGCCCGGCCACATCGCCCTTGTGCGGCACGCGCACGTCGGCCACGGTGTCGCCGCAGACAAGCCCGTTCTTGCAGACGAAGCGGAACATCCCCGCCAACAATTGATAGCTGCTCGTCCCGTCGTGGGAGTTCAGCAGGATGATTTCGTTGGCCTCGCGCGCGTTGATCTGGTTGGAGTGGCGCAGGCGCAGCATGTGTTTGGTGTGCTCGCGCCTGCCTTCGTCGCGCACGCGGGTCTGGCACACCATGAAGGGCTGGAAACCCTCCTTGCGAAGCTCGGTCAGCACCGCAGCGGTGGGGATATGGCTGTACCGCTCGGATCGGCTTTCATGCGGTGCGTCCGCGAAGATGGACGGCACCACGGTCCGGATCTGGTCATCCGACAAAGGATGTTCCGAACGCAGCATCGGCGAACGCGGTGCGAAACGGGAAGCGAGTTGCATGGCATTTCTCCTGACAAAGTTGACTGTTGAAAAGCCTCACCGGATTCCTAGATTCAGAGCCCTCTTCGGGCTTCCGGTGGGGTCGGCACGAAGAACCCGGTTGGCCTCGTTGCCACCGTCTTTCCTGAGTTCATCGCCCGCGACGAAAGGGAGCGCGCGGCCGGGTGCCGTCAAGGAAGCAAGCGCAGGGTTGGTGCGGCCCGCAGGCGCAGCCGAGGACACGGCCCTGCGCGCCTTGACGGCACCCGGCCGCGGGCTACAGTCGCGAGCAAGGTGATGGATTCAGGAAAGATGGCTGGACAGGCAACGGCCCGCTCTCCACGCCGACCCCACGCAAGCGAAGCGCGCAGCGCCGCAGGCGCGAAGGCCGATCCGGCGCGGCCGGTTCGGCGGTATCCCAGGGGCGCCAAGCAAAGCGCGGCGGGGATGGGCTGCATAGCCGATCCCCTGGAGGCAAGCGCAGCGCGCAGGCCCGGATCAGCGAGCCGGGCCGAAGGCGTCAGCCGAGTGCAGCGAGGGAACGATGGAAGCCCGAATGGGGCGAAACCCCGCAGGGGGTTCGATGCGCAGCACGACAGCGCGACCGGCCATGCCATGGCCGGGGCGCCCCGCGGACGGCGCCACCGTACGATGCCGGCATGCAGGAGAAGACCACCATCCACAGCGACAATCCCTTGGAGCACATGCTCCAACGCTCGAACGCCTTGCACGAACGGCTGAATACCCTGCTCGGTGATGCTGAATTCGACGGTTCGCCACGCGGGGAAGCGGCTCTGGGCATGTGCCTGGTCGCGGAGGAGCATGCGGTTGCACTACGCGCGTTGATGGCGCTGCGACTACCCACCTCGGCCGTCAGCCTCATGCGGCTGCAATTCGAGGCCCCGACACGGGGAATGTGGCTGCTCTATGCCGCCAGCGATGCCGCGATCGATAAGCTCATGGCTCCCCTGACCCCGGAGAGCGAACAGGCCGCCAAGAATCTCCCCGGCGCCAGCGAGATGATCGAACAGATCGGCAAACGGGAGGGACAAGGTGCGCCGGCAGCCGCGCATCAGATGCTGTCGCACTTCAAGGAAGTGACCTGGCACGCCATGAACTCATTCGTGCATGGCGGCATTCATCCACTAAGGCGCAGTGCAGGGGGCTTTCCGGTTGATCTTGCGCTACAGGTGCTGCGCAGTTCGAACGGTCTGATGACCATGACCGGCATGACGATGGCAGTCCTTACCGGCGACGAAGCCGTGGCCAAGCCGGTAAGCAAGATCCAGCCGGCCTTCGCCGATTGCCTGCCGGATCTGCTGAGACCGTGAACGAGGCATCTTGCGACGGCCCTTTGCCCGGTTAGTGGATGATCCGGCCAGCGTGTCGCGCATCACGCGCATAGGCGCTCAACCGTTTCTCCGCACGAAAGTGCAGATCGCGCTCGATCGGCAACCCAAGCCGACCGCGCACCGAAGCCAGTTCGGCCAAGCTGACCCAGCCCAGTTCAGGCATCCCCAGGCCGAGGTCGCACAGGCCAAAAGCGCGGTCGTGGTCGTCCGGGTCAATCTCAGTTAGCAGCCAAGTCGCGCCGGCATCCGGCGTGAACAGCTTGACCACGGGAGCCGGATCAAAGTCCGGGGTCTGCAACGATTCGCGGCCGTTGGCCAGCAGCACCAAGCGCTGCTCGTCAGTGATGAATGTGTAGTCCATGGAGAACTCCTGAAAGGTAGCCGGGCGGAATTGCCCAACCCTTCCGGGTCACGGCGCAGCACAAGCAGTCAAGGGGCAACGACGGCCGCAGGCCGCAAGCGTGCACGGCACGCGCCGCCCTTGACGGCGAGCACGCCGTGGCGCGATGAAGGGAGCAGCAAGCCGTCCCACCCTTTCGCAGCCCTGCCCTTGCAAGCGGGACTCGCGGGCCCGCGAAGGCCGAAGACGTCAGCAGTCAACGCCTGATCCGGATGACGCGACTCGACCCAAGGCGCGGGGCACAGAGCGCGCAAGCCCAGCGACGGGACGCCCGGATGACTGCAACAAACAGTAAATGACATGGAAGCCCAAATGGAGCACAATGTAGCTACAACCAAGGCTTGAGGCATGCAATGGCAAGCAGCAGTGATGTCGTTCGCGCCCGAATTGACGGGCATATCAAAGAGGAGGCCACGAACGTGTTGGCAGGAATGGGACTGTCCGTTTCGGACGCCATTCGGGTGCTGCTCACGCGCATTGCAGCCGACAAAGCGCTTCCCTTCGATATCAACCGTGCGCAGGCCCAGCCCATCCACAAGAAGCCCGGCGCTTCTGCCTAAAAACTCCAAGAACATCAAGGCCAGGGCTTGAACGCATGGATCGCATACAGCAACTCAACTACGAAAAGGACTTTCGCATCGCCTTCTTGGAATCCAAAGGGGATGGGTTTCAACGTCTCTTCGAGAAGCTGATGTCGAAGGCACACCCCAATGACTTTATGGCTTGCCGCCCCTGGGGCAACGTTGGGGATCGGAAGAACGACGGATACCTACCTTCCGCGCGAATCCTGTTCCAGAGCTACGCCCCCAACGAACTGACCGCTGCCGAGGCCATCAAGAAAATCAACGAGGACTTCGAAGGGGCCAAAGAGCACTGGGAAGACTATTTCGATGAGTGGACCTTCGTCCACAACGCACCTGATGGGCGTCTGGGTCCACACATCATTGAAGCCTTGGCCAAACTCGCGCAAGACAACCCGCAGATCAAGATCGGACACTGTGGGTACGAGGAGATGCTGGCCAAGTTCCGTCAGTTAAGCCTTCAGGATCTCGAGTCCTGGTTCGGCCCCTCGTTGACGATGGAAGCAAATGTCAATTTGGGCTTCAGCGATCTGGCCGCTGTGCTCACTCACATCAGCATCACGCCCGTACCCACGGCGAGCGAGGTGAAGGACGTTTCGCGCGGAAAGATCGAGGCAAACCTTCTGTCCCAGGCTGTCGCCGACTTCCTAAAAATCGGCATGCAGAAGTCGCCGCTCGTTGCGCAGTTCTTCAATAGCTGGAAGAACCCTACCTACGGCGAGCAGATCGCGCAGGCGTTCAAGAGCGAATACGTCGGGCTGCGGGATGGAGTTCCGCAGCTCCATCCTGATGAAATATTCGGCCGCCTAGAAGCGTGGGCTGGGGGCACGACGAACACCACGCCCGCGCACAAGGCGGCCGTGTTGGCCGTCATGGCGTACCTGTTCGACAAGTGCGAGATTTTTGAAGATGCTCAAGCGATGGGGACTGCATGATCCTGCCATCCAAGCATCTGCCGCAGGATCGTGCGCTGCTGACCGTCGGCGCGCATGTTCTGACTTTCCTCGCACGGCCCAAGACTGTCTCCGCGCTTTGGGAGGAATTGAACAAGCATGACGTCGGCTTGGCGGCAACGCCCCGGCGCATTACTTACGACTGGTTCTTGCTCGCTCTCGACCTCCTGTATGCCCTTGGAGCCATCGAACTCGAAAGCGGCCTTGTGGCAAGGAGGGCAGCGTGATTCATCACATCTTCAGCACGCTGCCTAGCTTCAAGAATCTTGGAGATCTGAAGCCTGGCCTGAATGTACTGCTGGCCCAAAAAACTGAGGGGGCAACCAGCAAGCAAACGCGCAATCGCGCCGGCAAAACCAGCTTCGTTGAGTTGGTGCATTTCCTGCTCGGTGCCGAAGCTGGCCCGGAGTCGATTTTCCGCACCACGGAACTGGCCGAACACACCTTCGGCATGGACTTCGATCTGAAGTCGGAACGCACGGTCGTCGAGCGTAGCGGTGCTTCCAAGGCCAAAATCTTCGTGACAGTCCCGCCTGCCGCGAAGGTCAAGTTCTCTGCCACCGAGTGGTGTACGTTCCTCGGCGAGCAAATGTTCGGCCTCAGTAGCCTTGAAGCTGCTGGTAGCAAGCCGCCTTCGTTCCGGTCACTGTTTGCCTACTTTGTGCGCCGACAGGCGAGCGGTGCTTTCATGACGCCGGAAAAGCAGGCCACGATGCAAGGAACTGGCGACATGCAGATGGCGCTGATGTTCTTGCTCGGACTGGACTGGCAGATTGCCCGGGATTGGCAGGCTGTCCGCGATCGGGAAAAGACTCTCGAAGAGCTGAAGAAGGCAGCCGGGAACGGCGCATTCGGTTCAATCATCGGCAAGGCCGCCGACTTGCGCACGGAGCTGACCATTCAAGAAGCCCGTCTCAAGAAGCTTCACGCAGAAGTTGAAACTTTTCAGGTCTTGCCAGAGTACCGGCAGCTGGAAGTCGAAAGCGCCAGTTTGACTCGCCAACTAAACGAGCTGGCCAACGCCAATACCATCGACTTCTCAGCTATCCGTGATCTGGAAAGCGCACTGGCCTCGGAGGTTCCGCCAGACCATGAAGACCTCCAGGCGGTCTATCAAGAGGCAGGCATTGTGCTGCCCGGCTTGGTCAAGCGCCGCTACGAGGACGTGAAGAGCTTTCATGAGTCGGTGGTGCGCAATCGCAAGGACTATCTGTCCAGCGAACTCGAAGCTGCGAAACTGCGTATCGAGTTGCGCGATAGCAAGAAGGCTCAGTTTGACCAGAGGCGCGGCGAGATCCTGGGCATTCTCAGGAGCCACGGTGCGCTCGAGCAGTTCCTGAAGCTGCAAGGCGAGCTGGGGCGACTTGAGGCTGAAGTGGAATCGCTGCGGCAGCGCTTTGAAGCCGCAGAGCAGCTCGAAGGTACTAAGAATGAGTTGGAAATTGAGCGCAACCGCCTCACGATCCGCCTGCGGCGCGACTTCGCTGAGCAGAAGGACAGACTGGCAGAGGCCATCGTAGCCTTTGAGGAAACCTCTCAACGCCTGTATGAGTCGGCCGGCAGCATGACGGTCGATGAAACATCAAATGGACCGATCTTCAAGTTTCCGATGCAGGGCGAGCGCAGCAAGGGCATCAAGAACATGCAGATCTTCTGCTTCGACATGATGCTCATGCGCTTGTGCGCCAAGCGCCAAGTGGGGCCGGGATTTCTGATCCATGACAGCCACCTGTTCGACGGGGTTGACGGACGCCAGGTCATCAGCGCTTTGCGTCTTGGCTCAGAGATCGCGCAAGAGCTTGGTTTTCAGTACATCGTGACGATGAACGAAGACGATGCCTTCAAGGAGACCATCGATGGCTTCGACCTCAACAAGTATGTACTCCCCACGCGCTTGACCGACGCCACGGAGGACGGCGGGCTGTTTGGCATCAGATTTGGATGAGTGGAAATAGTTTTCGTCTAGCAGCTCGGCACGGCAGTAGTTCAGCACTTCCGCATGGACGACGCGACTCTCCAGCGCGGCCTTAAGCCGTCCAGCTCGTGCGCGCGCTGCATCAAGCGTTGTGGCATTATCAGCGTACCCAACCTTGCCATCTTCGCGCACGTAAAAGCCGGAGAAGGCAAGGACCACATTGAGTTCGTCGCGCCGCCATGCGAGCGTCGCGGCGTCGCGGGCGTAGTTCACCGGGTTCATCGCACGGTTGATGAACATGATGAGATGGTTGCCGAACTGATGCTGGTTCTGCGCACCAGCCAGCGCATTGAACAGCCGCTTCCACTTGGTCATGCCGGGCGTAGTGTCCGCGACCTCGATCTCTTGCAGCAAGCGCTCGATTTGCGTACCGCTCAAGCCGCGCTCGGTATCGGCGAGCACCCGACACGCAGCTTCAAGATGCTGCGAACTGAACAGTGGAATACGTGTCATTAGTTTCCCTGATGCCTCTCAAGCCCATTCAAGCATTGTGATGATCGCCTGCCCCTCGGTGCCGACCTCCACAAACAGGGCATGCTCGTAACCAAGCTGCTGCTTGTAGCCCCGAAGTTTCCGAAGGTCGATCTGTCGGTCAACGCGGCTCGTTGACTTCTTGAACTCCAAGACCAGAAAGTTCCTTCTTGTGCCTCGCCGATGAACGATAACATCTGGGAATACGGTCTTCGCCTCAACGTCTTCGCTGTCCGGGTACAGCTCCAGATGTCCGAGCCGCTTTGGTTCAATGCCGTCTCGGTTGTATTCGCAATCCACGCTCCAATCAGGAAAATACTGTTGGAGATACATCGCGAAGCGAAAGGTGATGGATCGTTCATTTGCGTCGATGCCGAGCAAGTCATGGTCATTGCGCAGTAGTTCGAACAGCGCGCGTGCCACAGCCTCGCCTGGCGGATGACGGTTGAGATACTGAATCTGATCTTCGGGCAACGCCATTGCCATGCTCGCCTACAGAAGACTCACATTAAAGGACGCGTGCACCGATCGAAACGTCGTCAGAATTCTCCGTCTGGCTTCGTCCAGTTCGTCGGCAACGCGATCCGTGAGCATGTACGTGGGGCAATTCGGTTGACCGCATCCGCAGTGCCTGATCTCCCCGTCCTTAAGACGGGTCACAAAGATGCGGCGCAACTCATCGACCTGACGAACCACCGATGCAAGCACTGTCTGGATGCGTGGATCTCGAAGATGATTGATCGAGGGGATGCGCCTGATCTCATCTCCCTCGCGCGTCCGCCAAATGCCGGTGTTGAGTGCACCAATGGTGTCTTCGATCGCCTGCTGAAAGGCAGGTAGGGAGCTTTCCTGCTGAAACGGCGTACGAAATGCCGGCCGATCGAATACGACCGCCATCAATTGCAGAGCGTCGGCATCCGAGAGGTCGGGAAAGTCGTCCACGAACTTTCGGATCTCCGCTTTAGCATCGGGAAACTCGATGCCCTGGACGAAGCGATGCAGCAGGTACTCGGCACGAAGCCGCAGGTTTTCCTCGAACTCCACGGCTGACCATATCGTCACATGGGCAACCCCTAGGGACGCTGCGGCTTGCTCGATCTGTGTCCGACTGGTGTCCGAAACGGCGCCGCGAGAGACGAACTTGAAGGCATCCGGCGCCCCGCTTGTGGCCTTGACCGCCTTGCCCATATCGGCCTTGGCTTTCGCCAACGTCAACGTGGCCCGGTTCGCGCACTGGATGATGGTCTTGCGTGAGGGCTGATCATCGCGAGGCTCGATACCCGAGATGTCCCGCCCTTGGTCGCCTCCCGATTGGCCGTGCCAGACCAGATCACGCCAGCCAGCGCGCACGTGATACGCAAAGACCAAGCGCTCAAACTGAATGCCGCTGTAGTCCTCAAAATGAATCGGAGAAACCGTTACCGTCGCCATGCTCTCCCCCTTCTTCCCTCGGCTATTTGTCCTCAGTACGCCTCACTACGCTCCTGAGAGTTTCCGCGATAGCCCATGAAAGACACGATATCGTCACGCGGCGGCAATCCATGCATCGCCGAACAATCACGGAGTTCGACATGGAGAATAACCCGTTAGGAAAAATCGACCTGGACACGGACTTGGCGGTGCGCCCGCAACCAGCACCCCTCCCCTTGCCAGGCTCGAACGCCTACGGGGATCTTCCGCAGTTCCCCAAACACGGCGCTCTGCCATTTCGGCGCACCATCCGCCGCCACGAGTTGCGTCAGATCGTCCCCTTGGCCGAAACGACAATCTACGAAATGGAGCGCCGCGGCGAGTTTCCACGGCGCTTCAATCTGACACCGCGCTGCGTGGTGTGGGACCTGGCCGAAGTGGAGATCTGGATCGAAGAGCGCAAGCAAGCCCCTCGCATCAGCGCCAGCAAGCCGGATGTCCACCTACGAAAAACCCGCCCTGTTCGGGCGGGTTCCGGTCAGGAATGAGGCCGGCGACGGACACCCTCATCCAACAAGAGCTTCCAACTCCTTGGAAGCCGAGCGCGATAGGCGCCGCCCCTCCTTGGCCACATTGACCTGCAAGGCCGCGCGCGCCACCTCCAGAACGTCCAAAGCCAGCGAATAGCTGCCCTTGGCCTGCAGCCAGGCCAACACATCCGCCAAGTGCCAGATCGACGCACTGCCCTCGTGCACCGGCGTCGGGAAGCTGCCCGGATGGGCCAGCATCAGTTTGCGCATGTTCTGCCGCGACACGCCCACGATGTCCGCCACATCGGTCAGCCCGACCAGATCCGGTGCGACCTCGATCAGACTGGCCGACGGTGCGGCACGCCGCACGTCCGCCAGCGCGCTGCGCACGGCCACGTCCGCACTGTCCGCCTCGCGGGTGAACTCCAGCGCGAGCCGCCCGGGCTGCCCGATGCCGACTAGGGCATCGTCGCAGCCGGCTTCGCCCAATCGCTCGACCAGCCCATCCGGGTCTCGGTCATCATCGGCGAGTTGGTATTTCAAGGTGAAGGTATATTCCATCGCGCTATTCCTCGGCATCGTCGGCCGCCTCCTGCTGCGTGCGGTGCGTCGTGCAGTTGTCCACGACCCGCCGCAAGGCGCGTGCGTGGTTCCCAGGATTCTTCGGCGTGCTCCACACGCTGGTGATACAGAACTCCCCGCAACGGCACTCCGCGTCGTTGTACGGACAGTAAATCCGCCCCCAGGCGTGGCTGCCGCCGACTTCCACGCGCCAACCCTGCTCTTCGGCATGCCTGAGTGCTTCCTCGACCTCTTTCTTCGGATGAGAGGAACGGGCCATCAGCAGTCTCCAGTATGGGAATAATTGGCAAGGTTGTCAAGTGACAACCTTGCCACCACTTCAAGCCATCGCACTCAACACCGGCACGACCACGTTGTCGGGCATCAGCTTTGGCACGTAGGTTTGCCCGTCGATCCAGGCATCGACCATGCTGGCCCACTCCTGCAGCATGTGGCGCCGTTGCTCGGCGTATTCGGCCTTGTTGTAGATCGAGCGCGAGGAACGCCCCTCCTCGTGCGCTAGGCACTTCTCGATCCAGTCGCGGTTGAACCCGATCTCGTTGAGCAGCGTCGAGCCCGTGCGGCGCAGATCGTGAACGGTGAACGGCTCCAGCGGCAGGCCTGCAGCCTTGGCCCGCTGCGCCACGATCTGAGTGACCCGGTTGAGGGTCGCGTGAGACATGCAGCGGTCGGAGTCGTAGCGCGACGGCAGCACGAACTTCGATCCGGCTGCGCAGGTGTGCAGCGCCACAAGGATGTCCAGCGCCTGGCGCGACAGGTAAACCACATGCGGATTGCGCCCCTTCATCCGCTGCTTCGGAATGGTCCAGGTCGCGTTCTCGAAATCAACCTCGTCCCAGGTGGCCTCGATCAACTCGCTCTTGCGCACCAGCGTCAGCAGGATCATGCGCAGCGCCAAGCGGATGGTCGGATACGTGGCCACCGACTCCATCTGCCGCGACATCAAACGGATCTCCAACGGCGACAAGGCACGGTCCTTGGGTACGAAGGTCGCAATCGAGGCCGCGCCCACTTCGGCCGCCGGGTTGTCCACCTTCTCCCCATGCAGGATGGCGAAGGCATAGACCTGCTTCACGATGTCGCGGACATGCACCGCGGTGGCCGGGGCGCCCCTCCCCTTCACCTTGCCGCACAAGGCGCGCAAGTCATCTGCGGTGATTTCGTTGAGCAGGCGGGTTCGGAACGCCGGCAGGATGTCCCGATCGACGATGCTCTTGCGCATCGCTCGCGTGCTGTCGGCCATCCGGGCGCCGGCCAGCCATTGGACTGTCATGTCGCCAAAGTTCTTGGCGGCGGTCAGGCGGCGCTTCTCGCGCTGTTTCTCGTGCGCCGGAGACTTGCCTTGGGCGACGGCCTTCTTGGCGTCCAGCAGCTTTTCACGGGCCATCGCCAGCGAAATGCCCGCCGGCCCGTAGCGGCCAATGGTCAGGGTCTCGCGGCGGCCGTTGAGACGGTAATCGAAGCGGAAGGTGACGGTACCGGTGGGCGATACCGTCACGTACATCCCATCCCGGTCAGACGCCTTATAAGTCAAGGACTTAGGCTTTAAATTACGCAGTGCGGTGTCGGTAAGCATCGAGGTTTTTCCTCCTGTTCATGACGGCTTTTACCGTCAGGGGTCAGGAGACCTGCTGATGCCTGGAAAGCCGCATGAAACAAGCTTTCCAGAGGAGTGATTTACCGTCAAAGACCGATTTGGTCTCGATAGTAAACAAGGAGGTCTTAATCCGGCCTCCGGTTTCTACCGTCACCACTACCGTCAATCCGTTTCGCTGCCCGGCAATAGTCACCGATAGTTGCCGCGACGTATGTCCTTTGAAATCAATACGTTACGTCGGATTTTCGATAGGTAGCGATAGTTCCCGAAGGACCTGATTTCACTCCCACTCAATCGTCGCCGGCGGCTTCGTCGACACGTCGTAGGTCACGCGGTTGATGCCGCGCACTTCGTTGATGATCCGGCCAGACACCTTCTTGAGCAGGCCGTAGGGCAGCTCGGCCCAGTCGGCGGTCATGAAGTCGCTGGTCTGCACGGCGCGCAGGGCCACGACGTAGTCGTAGGTGCGGCCATCGCCCATGACGCCCACGCTCTTGACGGGCAGGAAGACGGTGAAGGCCTGGCTGGTGAGGTCGTACCAGTTCTTGCCGGTGGCTTCGTCCGTCCAGTTGCGCAGTTCCTCGATGAAGATGGCGTCGGCGCGGCGCAGCAGGTCGGCGTATTCCTTCTTGACTTCACCCAGGATGCGCACGCCCAGGCCCGGGCCCGGGAAGGGGTGGCGGTAGACCATTTCACGCGGCAGGCCCAGGGCCACGCCGAGTTCGCGCACTTCGTCCTTGAACAGGTCGCGCAGGGGCTCGAGCAGCTTCAGGCCCAGTTGTTCGGGCAGGCCGCCGACGTTGTGGTGGCTCTTGATGGTGACGGCCTTCTTGCTCTTGGCGCCGCCCGACTCGATGACGTCGGGGTAGATGGTGCCCTGGGCCAGGAAGGTGGCGCCCTTGTGGCCACCGTCGCCAGCTTTCAGCTTGGCGGCCTCGGCCTTGAAGACGTCCACGAACAGGCCGCCGATGATCTTGCGCTTGGCCTCGGGCTCGCTGACGCCGGCCAGCTTGCCCAGGAACAGGTCGCTGGCGTCCACGCGGATGACCTTGGCGTGCAGCTTGCCTTCGAACATTTCCATGACCATGTCGCCTTCATTGAGGCGCAGCAGGCCGTGGTCCACGAAGACGCAGGTCAGCTGGTCGCCGATGGCGCGGTGGATCAGGGCTGCAGCCACGGACGAATCCACGCCGCCCGACAGGCCGAGGATGACTTCCTCGTCACCCACCTGCTCGCGGATCTTGGCGACGGCTTCCTCGATGTAGTCGCCCATGATCCAGTCGGCATTCGCCGCGCAGATCTCGCGCACGAAGCGGTTGAGCAGGGCCGCGCCCTGCACGGTGTGCGTGACTTCGGGGTGGAACTGGACGGCGTAGAAGCGGCGCGCCTCGTCGGCCATGCCGGCGATGGGGCAGGACGGCGTGGAGGCCATGACCTTGAAGCCCGGGGGCAGCTCGGTGACCTTGTCGCCGTGGCTCATCCAGACCTTGAGCATGCCGTGGCCTTCGGCCGTGGCGAAGTCCTCGATGCCCTTGAGCAGTTCGGTGTGGCCATGGGCGCGCACTTCGGCGTAGCCGAATTCGCGGGTGTGCGAGCCTTCGACCTTGCCGCCCAGCTGGGTGGCCATGGTCTGCATGCCGTAGCAGATGCCCAGCACGGGAATGCCCAGCTCGAACACGGCGTCGGGGGCGCGGTCGTCCACTTCGTAGACGCTGGCGTGGCTGCCCGACAGGATCACGCCCTTGAGGCGGCCGTCGGCGGCGAATTCGCGCACCCAGTCGCTGCTGACGTCGCAGGGGTGGACTTCGCAGTAGACATGGGCTTCGCGCACGCGGCGGGCGATCAGCTGGGTGACTTGGGAGCCGAAGTCAAGAATGAGGATCTTGTCGTGTTGCATGGTCATCTCAGGCAAAGGTGATGGGAGGGGATCAGAAATCTTCAGGGGCCAGCAGCGCCAGCCCGCGCTTGCGGGCGGCGGCGGCCTGGGCCGCGTCAAAGGTGGCCAGCGGCAGGCGCAGCGACTGGGCCAGCCACAGGTAGGCCGCGTCATAGACCGGCAGGCGGGTGTCCAGCGCCACGTCGAGCACGGCCTTGTGCTGGGCGGGTGCCAGCTCGTGCAGTTCCACGCGGTGGCGGATGGCCTCGAGCACGCCCCACAGGCCCTCGACCGAGCTGTGCGGAATGCGGCCGCCGTGCACGCCCGAGGCGATCAGGTTGCCGCATTCCCACTGCCAGAGGTTGGGCGCCTGCGGGTCCACTTCATGGCGGCGGATGCGGGTATACAGGCGCTGGGTGTGCACGCTGGCGGCATCGGGCAGCAGCCAGGCGGCGGTGACGGAGGCATCGAGCACGAAGGAGGTCATGCCTGGCTCCGGCCTGCGTGGCGCAGTCGGGTGGTGGAGTCCGGCGCCTGTGCCGACTGGGCCGGCTGGGCTGGCCGCACCGTGGCCTGCAGCGCCTGCATCTGCTCCAGCTCGCGGGCGATCTGCTCGTCGGTGATCACGGGGCGGCGGCGCACCGGCAGCATGCGCACCACTTCCTTGCCGTGGCGGGTGATGCGCACTTCCTCGCCCTGCTCGACAAGTTCGATCAGGGCGGAGAAACGGGTCTTGGCTTCGTAGATGCCGACAGATTGCATGGCGGGGCTGAAAACAAAAGCAGGCCTGGTGTCCGGCCTTGCCCGAATTCTATCATTCTGGCCAGAATTTCCAAAAATTCAGACCAGAACCATGCGGATATTCGCGGGCCTTGCCTCGGGGGGCTGTCGGTGAACGCCACTCAGCGCTGTTCGCGCACGAAGCCGACAAACCGCGCCAGCGCGGGCGACATGGCTCCGGCCGGCCAGGCCAGGCTGGTCTCGCAGACCGGCAGGGCAACGGGTTTGCTGCCTGCACGGGCGCTGGCGACAACCGCCTCGCGGTAGACCACGCCAGGCCTGCAGAACTGCATCACGCTGGCGGGCACCCAGGCCAGGCCGATGCCGCCCCAGACCAGGTTCACGATGGTCTGCATCTGTATCGCCTGCTGCGCGATGCGCGGCGCATGTCCGTGCCGTCGGTACAGATCCGTCACCGCGTCATGGAGCGAGGGCATGATGCGGCGCGGAAAGATCACCAGCGGCTGCTCCAGCACTTCGTCGAGCATCAGCCGGTCCGCACCGGCAAGCGCATGCTGCTGCGGCAGGGCCAGCACCATGGCTTCCCGCCCCACGGCCAGGCGCTCCAGGCCGGCCGGCGCATGCCCGGGGGCATGCAGCATCAGCCCGGCATCGATCTGCCCGCGCTCGAATGCCTCCATCTGCACATCGCTGGTGGCCTCGACCAGCTCCAGCGCCACACCGGGCGTGCCTGCCACGAAGTCCCGCACCCACAGCGGCAGCCGGGTGAAGCCGATGGTGGAGACAAAGGCCAGCCGCACGCGCCCCACTTCTCCCGCTGCCGCAGCCCGCGCAATCCCGGGCAGCGCTGCCGCCTGCGCCAAAAGCTCACGCACCTGCGGCACAAGCGCCTCGCCGGCGGGCGTCAGCGCGACGTGGCGGCTCGAGCGCTCGAACAGCGCCACGTCCAGGCTGCGCTCCAGCTGGGCGATGGCCTGGGTGAGCGGCGGCTGCGTCATGTGCAGGCGCGATGCGGCGCGGCCGAAGTGCAGCTCGTCCGCCACGGCCAGGAATTGCCGCCAGACGCGCAGATCAATGGGGGGCTCATTCATATGTGCAGCATATCAATCATGCCGATGAATAGGATTGGATCAGATGAATCAGTCGGCCCATACTCATCCAACCCCCACAACGAGAGACATGCCATGACCCCGCCGAACCAGATCAACCGCCGAAGCGCCCACATCACCGAAGGCAAGGCGCGCGCCGCCAACCGCTCCATGTTCTACGGCATGGGCTACAAGGAAGAGGATTTCAAGAAGCCCATGGTCGGCGTGGCCAACGGCCACAGCACGATCACGCCGTGCAACTCCGGCCTGCAAAGGCTGGCGGACGCGGCCATCGCAGGCATCGAGGAAGCCGGCGGCAACGCGCAGGTGTTCGGCACGCCGACCATCTCGGACGGCATGTCCATGGGCACGGAAGGCATGAAGTACTCGCTGGTCAGCCGCGAGGTGATCGCCGACTGCATAGAGACCTGCGTGGGCGGCCAGTGGATGGATGGCGTGCTGGTGGTCGGCGGCTGCGACAAGAACATGCCGGGCGGCATGATGGGCATGCTGCGCGCCAATGTGCCGGCCATCTATGTCTACGGCGGCACCATCCTGCCCGGCAGGTGGAAAGGCCGGGACCTGAACATCGTCAGCGTGTTCGAGGCCGTCGGCGAGAACGCCGCGGGAAAGATCAGCGACCAGGAGCTCAAGGACATCGAGCAGCACGCCATTCCCGGCACGGGCTCGTGCGGCGGCATGTACACCGCCAACACCATGTCCAGCGCGTTCGAGGCGCTGGGCATGAGCCTGCCCTACTCCTCCACCATGGCCAATCCCCATGATGAAAAGGAGAACTCGGCCAAGGAATCCGCCAGGGTGCTGATCGAGGCCATCAAGATGGACCTCAAGCCGCGCGATATCGTGACGCGCAAGTCCATCGAGAACGCGGTCTCGGTGATCATGGCGACCGGAGGCTCCACCAATGCCGTGCTGCACTTTCTCGCGATCGCCCATGCGGCCGGCGTGCCCTGGTCCATCGACGACTTCGAGCGCATCCGCCAGCGGGTGCCGGTGCTGTGCGATCTCAAGCCCAGCGGCAGATACCTGGCGGTGGACCTGCACCAGGCGGGCGGCATCCCGCAGGTGATGAAGATCCTGCTGAATGCGGGCCTGCTGCACGGCGACTGCATCACCATCTCGGGCCAGACCATCGCCGAGACCCTGGCCGGCGTGCCTGACGAACCACCCAACCCGCAGGTCATCCGCCCCCTCTCGGATGCGCTCTATCCGCAGGGCCACCTGGCCATCCTCAATGGCAACCTGAGCCCGGAAGGCGCGGTGGCCAAGATCACGGGCCTGAAGAACCCGGTCATCACCGGCCCGGCACGCGTGTTCGACGATGAGCAATCGGCACTGGCGGCCATCCTCGACGGCAGGATACAGGCCGGCGACGTGATGGTGCTGCGCTACCTGGGCCCCAAGGGCGGCCCCGGCATGCCGGAAATGCTGGCCCCCACGGGCGCCCTGATCGGCGCCGGCCTGGGCGAGAGCGTGGGCCTGATCACCGATGGCCGCTTCTCCGGCGGCACCTGGGGCATGGTGGTCGGCCACGTGGCGCCGGAAGCGGCCGTGGGCGGCACCATCGCGCTGGTGCACGAGGGCGACTCGATCACCATCGACGCGCACGCATTGCAACTGCAGCTGAACGTGCCCGAAAACGTGCTCGCCCAGCGCCGCGCGGCATGGAAGGCCCCCGCGCCCCGCTACACGCGGGGCGTGCAGGCCAAGTTCGCGTTCAACGCATCGAGCGCCAGCTCGGGCGCGGTGCTGGACAACTTCGCCATTTGAGCGTCGTCATCTGAGCTTCGCCATCTGAGCTTCGTGAGCGCACGAAAAAAAGAGGCCCGGGCAGCGGCTGCCCGGACCTCTTTTCCATCCCGCGCCAAGGCGCTGGACCTGGGTCAGTCGGCGCGGTAGTTGGGCGCTTCCTTGGTGATCTGCACGTCATGCACGTGCGATTCACGGATGCCTGCGGCGGTGATCTCCACGAACTCGGCCGTGTTGTTCATCTCTTCGATGGTGGCGCAGCCGCAGTAGCCCATGGCAGCGCGCACGCCGCCGGCCATCTGGTAGACGATGGAGACCATGGAGCCCTTGTAGGGCACGCGGCCTTCGATGCCTTCGGGCACGAGCTTGTCGGCGTTGGGATTGCCGGTGCTCGATTCCTGGAAGTAGCGGTCGGCCGAGCCCTGCTGCATGGCGCCGATGGAGCCCATGCCGCGATAGCTCTTGTACGAACGGCCCTGGTACAGGATGACTTCGCCCGGAGCCTCTTCGGTGCCGGCGAACATGCCGCCCATCATGATGGTCGAGGCGCCAGCGGCCAGGGCCTTGGCGATGTCGCCCGAGAAGCGGATGCCGCCGTCGGCGATCAGCGGCACGCCCGTGCCTTGCAGGGCCTGGGCCACGCTGTCGATGGCCATGATCTGGGGCACGCCCACACCGGCGACGATGCGCGTGGTGCAGATGGAGCCGGGGCCGATGCCGACCTTGACGGCGTCGGCGCCTGCCTCGGCCAGTGCCAGCGCAGCGGCGCCGGTGGCGATGTTGCCGCCGATGACGTCCACCTGCGGGTAGTTCTGCTTGACCCAGCGCACGCGGTCGATCACGCCCTTGCTGTGGCCGTGGGCCGTGTCCACCACCAGTGCATCGACGCCGGCCTTGACCAGCAGTTCCACGCGCTGCTCGGTACCCTCGCCCACGCCCACGGCGGCGGCCACGCGCAGGCGGCCTGCGCTGTCACGCGCTGCGTTGGGGAAGGTGGTCTGCTTGGTGATGTCCTTGACGGTGATCAGGCCCTTGAGTTCAAAGGCGTCGTTCACGACCAGGATGCGTTCGAGCTTGTGCTTGTTGAGCAGGGCCTTGGCTTCCACGGGCGTGGTGCCGTCCTTCTCGTTGACGGTGATCAGGCGCTCGCGCGGCGTCATGATCTGGCTGACCTTGACGTCGTAGCGGGTCTCGAAGCGCAGGTCGCGGCTGGTGACGATGCCCACCACCTTGCCGCCGTCGCAGACGGGAAAGCCCGAGATGCCGAGATTCTCGGACAGCTGCAGCACCTGCAGCACGGTGTGCTCGGGGGTGATGACCACGGGGTCGTGCACCACGCCGGATTCGTGGCGCTTGACCTTGGACACTTCGGCGGCCTGCTGCTCGGCCGTCATGTTCTTGTGGATGACGCCGATACCGCCCTCTTGCGCGATGGCAATGGCCAGACGCGCCTCGGTCACGGTGTCCATGGCGGCGGACACAAGGGGAATGTTCAGGGAGATGTTGCGCGAAAAGCGCGTCTTGAGCGAAGTGTCCTTGGGCAGGACCTGGGAGAAAGCGGGGACCAGAAGGACGTCGTCGAAGGTCAGGGCTTTACCGAGAAGGCGCATGTGAGAGCTCCAAAAGAAGGATTGTACCCGTGCGCCGGATCACAATGTATGCTGTAGGCCATTCGGCCCGATCCCCAACTCACCATGCACGCCATCAAGCTTGTTTTGCTAGTCACGCTTGCCGCCTGTTCGCTGCCCGCAGCCGCCCAGTGGCAATGGGTCGACGCCACAGGCCGCAAGGTCTTCAGCGACCGCGCACCGCCTCCTGACATTCCCGCCAAGAACATCCTGCGCCAGCCTGGCGGCAGCACACCGCCGCCTGCCGCCGCGCCCTCCGCCGCTGCGGCAGCTGCGGATGCAGGCACGGCGCCTGCGGCGGACGCCGCGGCACCGGCAGCACCTGCCGCAGCCGCCAAGGACACCAAGCCCGCAGGCACCGACAAGGCCCTGGAAGAACAAAAGCGCAAGGCCGAAGCCCAGGAGGCCGCCAAGGCCAAGGCGGAAAAGGAACGGATTGCCAAGCAGCGCCAGGACAACTGCGCACGCGCCAAGCAGTCCAAGACCGCGCTGTCTTCGGGCCGCCTGCTGGGCTACACGAATGAGCAGGGCGAGCGCGGCTTCATGGACGACGCCACGCGCGATGCGGAACTCAAGCGCGCCGACGCCATCATCGCCTCCGATTGCGGCGCAATGCGCTGATCGCCGAATCCGGGCCGGCTCAGTAGCCGGCCTTGGCTCCAGGCCTCTGGCGCTGGAACAGCCCCGTGGCCCGAGCGCCCTGGCGTGCGAAACGCTCGCGGCGCGCCACCTTGGGGTCCACGGTCAAGGGCCGGTACAGCTCCACTCGGTCACCGTCGCGCAGGGCTTGCGTCAAAGGCGCGCTGCGGCCCCACAGGCCTGCCGGCCCGGCCTGCGCAAAGCCCAGCGCCTGCCAGCCGCCCGCCGCCGCCACCGCATCGGCAATCGTGCCACCGGCCGGCAATTGCAGAAACAGCTCGACGACTTCGCCGGCGCGCGCACTGCAGGCCAGCGTGATGCGCACAGCGGGCTGGGGCTCAGCCATAGACCTGCTCGGCACGCTTGATGAAGGCATCGACCATGGAGCCTGCAATGCGGTCGAACACCGGGCCGACCACGGCGGCCAGGGCCATGTTGTCGAAACCGTAGTCCAGTTGCAGTTCGACACGGCAGGCGCGCTGCGATCCGTCGCCCACGGGGCGGAACATCCAGTTGCCCTCCAGCCGCGAGAACGGCCCCTTGATCAGGCGGATGCTGACCTGGCGCCCGCCATCGTCGAGCACGCTGTGCGTGTTGCGCGTGACGAAGGACTTGCGCATGCCGCCGAATGCAATGCCCACCTCGGCCGTCATGCCCTGCTCGTCCTGCTCCAGCACCCTGGCCTGATCGCACCAGGGAAGGAAGTCGGCATAGTGGGCCACGTCCGTCACCAGGGCAAACATTTCTTGGGGGCTGTACCAGATCAGGACGGACTTGTTGACTTTTTTCATGAATGGGGCGGGCTGCACGGCATGCAAAACACCGGCAGCGCCGCCATGGCACAGCCGGCTGTCACAATGACGGCAAGGCGAAACTAAAATCCCGCACGGCGGGAAGACGGCAATCCAGTATTGTAGGGAGACCTTTCATCTCCAGGTTTTCGCCGCATCTATTACTCCATGGCCAAGAAACCTGAAACACAGTCGCGCATCGCCGACAACAAAAAAGCCGCATTCAACTACTTCTTCGAGGAACGCTTCGAGGCCGGCATCGTGCTGCACGGCTGGGAAGTGAAGGCACTGCGCAGCGGCAAGGTGCAGTTGACGGACGGCTACGTCATCGTCAAGGACGGCGAGCTGTTCCTGCTCGGCTGCCAGATCAACCCGCTCAAGACCGCCTCCACCCACGTCAACCCCGACGCGGCGCGCATCAAGAAACTGCTGCTCAAGAAGGACGACATCCTGCGCCTGATCGGCAAGGTGGAGCAAAAGGGCTTCACCCTGGTGCCCATCAACCTTCACTGGAAGAACGGCTATGTCAAATGCGACATTGCCCTGGCCAAGGGCAAGGCCGAGCACGACAAGCGCGACGTGATCAAGGACCGCGAAGGCAAGCGCGAGGTCGAGCGCGCCATGAAGAGCTTCAACCGTTGACGGGCATCCGCAGCTTTTTTTGCACTGCTGCGGAATAAACCGGCACGGCCCAGTGTTCATTGCAGTGTCCGGCCGCAATTTCGCGCGCCGGCAAGCACCGGAGACAGCGATGAAGAAGCTCGGCATGAAACTTGGTACCTGTGCCTTCACGGCAGCCCTGACATTGGCCCTGGCAGGCTGCTATTCCGCGCCTGCGGCCAACGCCTCTGGCCAGACGCCGCCCAGTGCGGTCAGCGTGCAAAACGGCATTCTGGTCGGCGCCAACGGCATGACGCTCTATACCTTCGACAAGGACACGGCCGGCAGTGGCAAGTCCGTCTGCAATGGCCCCTGCGCGACCAACTGGCCGCCCCTGATGGGCAAGCAGGCGCCCTCTGGCGGCAACTACAGCGTGATCCAGCGCGACGATGGCAGCAGCCAGATCGCCTACAAGGGCAAGCCCCTGTACTACTGGGTGAAGGACGGCAAGGCCGGCGATACCACGGGCGACGGCGTCATGGGCGTCTGGCATACCGCACGCCCCTGAGTCCGGCCCCCTGCGCGATCGGACCTGCCCATGGACCGCAGCCAGATCCTGGAGCACCTGCCCGGCCTGCGCCGCTACGCGCGGCTGCTGGCAGGCGATGCCTGGGCAGCCGACGACCTGGTGCAGGACACGCTGGAACGCGCCTGCCGCAAATGGCTGCTGTGGCGCTCCGATGGCGATCTGCGCGCCTGGCTGTTCACCCTGATGCACAACCTCTACCTGAACCAGCGGCGCTCTGCCGCACGAGGGCAGTGGCTGGACATCGACAGCCTGTCCGAGTCCCTGGCAGCGCCCGAGGACAGCAGCGACGCTGCCCTGGACCTGGAGCGCTGCCTGCAGCGCCTGCCCGCCGAGCAGCGGGCCGTGCTGCTGCTGGTCAGCGTGGAGGACATGAGCTATGCCGACACGGCGCGCGTGCTGCAGCTGCCCCTGGGCACCGTGATGTCGCGCCTGTCGCGCGCACGCTCCCGGTTGCGCGAGCTGATGGAGGCACCGCCCGCAGCTTCGCCCGCCCAGACTGCTGCACCCCAAGCCGCAGCCCCGTCGCTGCGCCGGCTCAAATGACGAGGCCGCCATGAC
>NZ_WUMG01000024.1:0-81884 GCF_009827015.1 Delftia sp. CH05
GCCATGGGGGCAGGGGCCGGGCGGCGCTGTTGCTGCTGGGGAGGGGCGTCGTAGCCGCTGTCGCCATAGCCTTCATCGCCATAGCCGCCGCCTTGCTGGCCACCGCCGCCGCCTTGGCGGCTGCCCAGCATCTGCATGGTGTCGGCGCGGATTTCGGTGGCGTAGCGTTCCTGGCCGGAGGCCTGGTCGGTCCACTTGCGCGTGCGCAGGCTGCCTTCGACATAGACCTGGCTGCCCTTGCGCAGGTACTGGCCCACGATTTCGGCCAGGCGGCCGTTGAAGACCACGCGGTGCCACTCGGTGGCTTCCTTGTTCTCGCCCGTGTTCTTGTCGCGCCAGCGGTCGGTGGTGGCGATGGTCACGTTGGCCACCTGGTCGCCACTCGGGAAGGTGCGCATTTCGGGGTCGCGCCCGAGGTTGCCGACGATGATGACCTTGTTGACGGATGCCATGAGTGAAATACCTTTACAGAGAGAAGTGGCCCGGGCATAGAAGGATGGATCCCGGGCCAGACGCGCCATTGTGCCGCAAGCCGTCCGCCGTTGGCAGGGGGCGGATATGCCGGTGCAGCGGCTGGCTGCAGCAGTTTGTAACCGTCGGAAAACTGCCGTTCAGCCGTGGCGGCCCACGGGGCGCAGCGGCCAGGTGACGACCAGCCACAGCACGGCCAGGACGCTCGTCAGGGTGAACAGGCCCGGCATGCCGGCCCATTTGGCGACGGCGCCGCCCAGCGCGCCGCCTGCGAACAGGCCCAGCGATTGCAGCGTGTTGTAGGCGCCCAGCGCCGCGCCGCGCAGCGGGGCCGGCGCCATGCGCGAGACCAGGCTGGGCTGGGTGGCCTCCAGCGCGTTGAAGCCGCAGAAGAACACGAACATCAGCACGGCCATGGCCCACAGCGGCGGCTGCGTGCCGCCGGCCGCCAGCAGGCCCAGGCCGATCTGCACGAGGGTGATCAGGGCGATGGCGCCCAGCAGGGCCGCGCGCAGGCGCCCGCGCCGCTCCATGGCGAACAGGCCGCCCATGGCGGCGAAGGACAGCACCACGGCCGGCAGGTAGACATGCCAGTGCGCCTGCTTGTCCAGGCCTGCCTGCACCAGCATGGCGGGCACGGCCACCCACATGGACATCTGCACGGTGTGCAGCACGAAGACACCCAGGTTCAGCCGCACCAGGTCGCCGTGGCGCCACAGCTCGGCCATGCGGCCGCGCGGCTGGTCGGCGTGGCGCGCGGGCTCGGGCGGGACGACCCAGAGCACGACGGCAATGCCCGCCAGCGCCAGGGCGCAGGTCAGGCCGAAGATGCCGGGCAGCCCGCCCCAGGCCGCCAGCAGGGGGCTGAGCACCAGGGCCAGCGCGAACATGAGCCCGATGCTGCCGCCCACCATGGCCATGGCCTTGGTGCGCACGCTGTCGCGCGTGAGGTCGGCCAGCAGCGCGGTCACGGCGGCCGAGACGGCGCCTGCGCCCTGCAGGCCCCGGCCCCACATCAGGCCCAGCAGCGAGTCGGCCGTGGCCGCCAGCAGGCTGCCCGCGGCAAAGACCAGCAGCCCGGCGACGATGACGCGCTTGCGCCCGAACCGGTCCGAAGCCAGGCCCAGGGGCAGCTGGAACACGGCCTGGGTGAGCCCGTACAGGCCCATGGCCAGGCCGATCATGGCCGGATCATCCCCGCCCGGGTATTTGCGGGCCTCCAGCGCGAACACCGGCAGCACCAGGAACAGGCCCAGCATGCGCAGCGCGAAGATCAGCGCCAGGCTGGCGCTGGATCGGCGTTCCTGCGAGGTCATGCGGCCCGATGCGGCCGAGGAGGGGGCTGGCGCCTGGGCGCCGTGGACGGGTGTGGGGGAATCGAGCACGGGGTGCACTGTTGTGGGGGCAAGCAATCCGCCATTCTCGCCCATAGGCCGGCGCTGCGGGGTGGCTGGGTTATGCAAGGCAGTGCAAGACAGTTTTGTGAAGGGGCGCCGCGGCAGGCCCTGCCGCCCCGCAGACCGAGCCGCCATGCGGTGGCACGGGTTCTGACCTATCATGGCGGGTTCGCCTTCGCAGGGGTTTTCCCGATGCCTGGTTCCCACACGATTTCCGAAGACGGCGGCCTGGACCGGGCCGCCGACTCCCGCTCCCAGCCCGACGGCCGCTACCTCGGCCAGGCGCTGGCGCAGTCACGCATCGCCATCCGCGGTGCGCGCACGCACAACCTCAAGAACATCGACCTGGACATTCCGCGCAACCGGCTGGTGGTGATCACCGGGCTGTCGGGCTCGGGCAAGTCCAGCCTGGCCTTCGACACCCTGTACGCCGAGGGCCAGCGCCGCTATGTGGAGAGCCTGTCGGCCTATGCGCGCCAGTTCCTGGGGCGGCTGGACAAGCCCGATGTGGACCTGATCGAGGGCCTGTCGCCCGCCATCAGCATCGAGCAGAAGGCCACCAGCCACAACCCGCGCTCCACCGTGGGCACGGTGACCGAGATCAACGACTACCTGCGCCTGCTGTTCGCACGCGCCGGCACGCCCTACTGCCCCGACCACAACCTGCCGCTGCAGTCCCAGACCATCAGCCAGATGGTGGATGCGGCCCTGGCCCTGCCCGAGGACACGCGCCTCATGGTGCTGGGGCCGCTGGCGCGCAACAAGAAGGGCGAGTTCGCCGAGCTGTTCGCGCAGATGCAGGCCCAGGGCTATGTGCGCTTTCGCATCGACGGCAAGATCCACGAGTCCCATTCCCTGCCCGCGCTGGAGAAGAACGAGCGCCACGACATCGACGTGGTGATCGACCGCCTCAAGGTGCGTGCCGACGCCCAGCAGCGCCTGGCCGAGAGCTTCGAGGCCGCCCTGCGCGCGGGTGGCGCCGACGCCGGCGGCCGCGTGATCGCCCTGGAGATGGACAGCGGCAAGGAACACCTCTTCAGCGCCAAGTTCGCCTGCCCGCTGTGCAGCTATTCGCTGCCCGAGCTGGAGCCGCGCCTGTTCTCGTTCAACTCGCCCATGGGCGCCTGCCCGGGCTGCGACGGCCTGGGCTGCACGGAGTCCTTCGATCCCGAGCGCGTGGTGGCCTTTCCCACGCTGAGCCTGGCCAGCGGCGCCGTCAAGGGCTGGGACCGGCGCAACGGCTACTACTTCTCCATGCTGGAGAGCGTGGCGCGCCACTATGGCGCCGATGTGGAGCTGCCCTTCGAGGAGCTGCCCGAGAAGGTGCGCAACGTGATGCTGTGGGGCTCGGGCGAGGAGGAAATGCCCTTCACCTATGTCTTCGACAGCGGCGCGCGCAAGGGCGAGACCCTGGTCAAGAGCCATCCCTTCGAGGGCATCATCCCCAACATCACGCGGCGCTGGCGCGAGACCGAGTCCAGCGTGGTGCGCGACGACCTGGCGCGGCTGCGCAGCGTCGCCGTCTGCCCCGACTGCGGCGGCACGCGGCTGCGCCGCGAGGCGCGCTTCGTGCGCATCGGCGAGGGCGAGCAGGCCCGCGCCATCTACGAGGTGGGCCACGCCACGCTGGCCGAGGCCCATGCCTGGTGCGCGTCCCTGCAGCTGTCGGGCGCCAAGGCGGAGATCGCGGGCAAGGTGGTGCGCGAGATCGCCTCGCGCCTGCTGTTCCTCAACGACGTGGGCCTGAGCTACCTGAGCCTGGAGCGCGGGGCCGACACGCTGTCCGGCGGCGAGGCCCAGCGCATCCGCCTGGCCAGCCAGATCGGCAGCGGCCTGACGGGCGTGATGTATGTGCTGGACGAGCCCAGCATCGGATTGCACCAGCGCGACAACGACAAGCTCATCGGCACGCTGCAGCACCTGCGCGACATCGGCAACAGCGTCATCGTGGTCGAGCACGACGAGGACATGATGCGCGCGGCCGACCAGATCATCGACCTGGGGCCGGGCGCGGGCGTGCATGGCGGCCGCGTCATGGCCCAGGGCAGCTACGAAGAGGTGCGCGCCAACCCCGATTCGCCCACGGGCCGCTACCTGGCGGGCACCCAGCGCATCGAAGTGCCTGCGCGGCGCACGCCCTGGCAGCCCGTGGTCGAGGCGCCGGCCGAGGGCGAGGTCCGGTCTCCTGCCAAGGGCTTCCCCGCACGCACGGGCCAGCATCCGGCCGAGGCCGGTGCGGCTGCGCCGCAACTGCAGGCCCTGCGCGTGGTGGGCGCACGCGGCCACAACCTCAAGGGCGTGACGGCGGACTTTCCCGTGGGCCTGCTGACCTGCGTGACCGGCGTCTCGGGCTCGGGCAAGAGCACCCTGGTCAACGACACGCTCTATACCGAGGCCGCGCGCCAGATCCACCGTGCCGGCGGCGAGGCCGCGCCGCACGACGACATCATCGGCATGGGCTATTTCGACAAGGTCATCAATGTGGACCAGTCGCCCATAGGCCGCACGCCGCGCAGCAACCCGGCCACCTACACGGGCCTGTTCACGCCCATCCGCGACCTGATGGCCGAGACCAACACCGCCAAGGAGCGCGGCTACGGCCCCGGGCGCTTCTCCTTCAACGTGGCCGGCGGCCGCTGCGAGGCCTGCCAGGGCGACGGCGTGGTCAAGGTGGAGATGCACTTCCTGCCCGATGTCTACGTGCCCTGCGACATCTGCAACGGCCAGCGCTACAACCGCGAGACGCTGGAGGTGCAGTGGAAGGGCCGCAACATCTCCCAGATCCTGGAGATGACGGTGGAGGACGCCCATGCCTTCTTCAAGGACGTGCCCACCATCGCTCGCAAGCTGCAGACCCTGCTGGACGTGGGCCTGTCCTATATCCGGCTCGGCCAGAGCGCGACCACGCTGTCGGGCGGCGAGGCGCAGCGCGTCAAGCTGGCCCAGGAGCTGTCCAAGCGCGACACGGGGCGCACGCTCTACATCCTGGACGAGCCCACGACGGGCCTGCACTTCGCCGACATCGCCCTGCTGCTCAAGGTGCTGCAGCAGCTGCGCGATGCGGGCAACACCATCGTGGTCATCGAACACAACCTGGACGTGATCAAGACGGCCGACTGGATCATCGACATGGGCCCCGAAGGCGGCTCGGGCGGCGGCCAGGTGGTGGCCACGGGCACGCCCGAGGACGTGGCGGCCAACCCGGCCAGCCATACGGGGCGCTACCTGCGGCCCTATCTGGAGGCAGCGTCGGTGTCGGCTCCTGCAGCGGCCAAGGCTGGTCGCCGGAAAGCACAGTGAGGCCGGCCATGGACAGCAGCATCCTTGATTTCGTGGTGGTGGGCGCGGGCATGGCCGGTGCCTCGGTGGCCTGGCAGCTGGCGCGCGATGGCGGCGCCTCGGTGCTGGTGCTGGAGCGCGAATCCCAGCCCGGCTACCACAGCACGGGCCGCTCGGCCGCGCTGTATGAGGAGCACTATGGCCCGCTGCAGGTCCAGGCGCTGACGCGCGCCAGCCGCGCCTTCTACGAGCAGCCGCCGCAGGGCTTTGTGCAGGCGCCCATCCTGGCGCCGCGCGGCGTGCTCTATGTGGGCACGGCCGCGCAGAAGGACCTGCTCGATGCCGCCCATGCCGAGGCGCTCCTGCACTCGCCCCAGGCGCGGCGCCTGGGCCCCGATGAGCTCAAGGCCCTGGTGCCCTGCCTGAACACCGCGCTGCTGGTCGATGGCTTTGCGGACGACGGCGCGCGCGACATCGACGTGCATGGCCTGCACCAGGGATTCCTGCGCGGCCTGCGCCAGTGCGGCGGCGAGCTGCGCTGCAGCGCCGAGGTCCGCGCGCTGGCGCAGGACGGCGGTGTCTGGACCGTGGACCTGGCCGACGGCAGCCAGGTGCGCGCGCGCTGCGTGGTCAACGCGGCCGGCGCCTGGGCCGATGCGCTGGGCGCACTGGCGGGCGCAGCGCCCATCGGCCTGGTGCCCAAGCGGCGCAGTGCCTTCACCTTTGCCGTGCCCGAAGGCATGGACGCCGCGCACTGGCCCGCCGTGATCAGCGCCGACGAGGGCTTTTACTTCAAGCCCGATGCAGGCCAGCTGCTGGGCTCGCCCGCCAACGCCGACCCCGTGGCGCCGCAGGACGTGGCGCCCGAGGAACTGGACGTGGCCACGGGCATCTGGCGCATCGAGGAAGTGACCACGCTGCAGATTCGCCGCCCCTCCCACACCTGGGCCGGGCTGCGCAGCTTCGTGGCCGACGGCGAGATGGCCATTGGCTGGGATGCCTCCCCCGTGCCGCTGCCGGGCTTTTTCTGGGTGGCCGCCCAGGGCGGCTACGGCATACAGAGCGCCTTCGGCTACAGCCTGCTGGCGCGCAACCTGCTGCGTGGCGAGCCGCTGGATGCACGCCTGGCCGCGCAGGGCGTGCAGCCTGAACGGCTGTCGCCTGCGCGCTGCCAGCGCGGCTGAGGTTCGGTTGAAGCGTGCCGCTCAGAGCGGCGAGCGCCGCGCAAAGCGCACCACGGTCACGCCCGCACGCGCCTGGCGCACCGAGGGCATGACCAGCACGCAGTCGCCATAGGGCGTGATCACCGGCTCGCCATCGTTGTCGCCGATCACCGTGCCGGCCTTCTCGAAACGCTCCAGCCCCGTGAACGGCGCCGTGAAGCGAAAGCCGCTGCTCTTGGCCACCACGGGTGCCGTGACTTCCAGCGCCCACTGGGCCGGTGCGTCGGCCTGCTTCCAGCCGGGCAGGGCGGCGTGCAACGCGCCGTTGTCGAAGATGGCGGCCACTTCGAGGAAACGCAGGCATTGGTCGTGCGCCACGTCGCGGCTGGCCAGATCGCCGTGGAAGCCGCATTCGATCAGCAGCGAGCGCGAGTCGCCGGCCTCGGCGTCGGGCAGGCCGAAGCGCCCGTAGTCGCGCAGCCGCGTGCCGTCCTTGTGACCGGCATCCACGACGATGTTCGCCGGCGCGCCCATCTGGCGTGCCAGATCGCGGTTGCGCGGCTGCATGCCGGTCAGCAGCAGCGGGGCCGAGGGCTCGTGCATGGAATGCAGGTCCAGCAGCCAGTCGGCCTGCTGCACGAAGGGGCGCAGCGCGGCGGCGCGGCGGCGTTCGCGGGTGCTGCCCTCGTCGATGCGTGCGTCTATCCACTGGCGGTTCATGTCCTCGTCCACGAAGCGCGAGGCATCGTGGCTGGCCGCGTCGAAGCGGTCGAAGGCATCGAGGTTGGCCAGCACCAGGGTCAGGCGGCCGTTGTCCAGCGCCAGGCCGTTGTGCAGGGCCTGAAGCAGCCCGGACACGGCCCAGGCGCCGCAGATCTCGTTGCCGTGCACCAGCGCGGAAATCATCACGTGGCGGCCCGGGCGTCCCGAGTCGAATTGCCACACGCCCTCGGTACCGGTATTGCCCGCGCGCCAGGCGCTCAGGTCGGGCAGGGGAAGGTCAAATCGCAAAGCGTCCATGGCTGGCTCAGTTCTCGATATGGGCAAATTGGACGATCTTGGTGTACTTGGCGATCTCGGCGTTGATGTACTTGCCGGCATCGGTCTTGGGATCGGCCACGACCGAGCCCGACTCTTCCATCTTCTTGCGGAACTCGGGCGAGGCCATGGTCTCGTCCAGCGCCTTCTTGACCTTGGCGGCCACGGGTGCGGGCAGGCCCTTGGGCGCCATCAGCGCGAACCAGACGTTGATGTCCACGTTCTTGTACTGGGGCAGCTCGGACAGGGCCGGGATGTCGGGCGTGATGGCCGAGCGCTTGGCCTCCGTCGTGCCCAGGGCGATGACCTTGCCCGCGCGGATCTGGGGCAGTCCCGAGGACAGCACGAACATGCCGAACTCGATGTTGTTGCCCACCAGGTCCGTGGTCAGGGGCGCCACGCCACGGTAGGGGATGTGGGTCATGTGCAGCTTGCCCTGCTCCTTGACCATCTCGCCGGCCAGGTGCAGTGCCGTGCCCACGCCCGAGCTGCCGTAGCTGAACTTGCCCGGGTTCTTGGCCACCAGGGCGCTGAACTCTGCGGCTGTCTTCACGCCGGCCTTCTGCGAGGCCACCAGCACCATGGGCTGGGAGCCGATCATGCCGATGGGCGTGAAGTCGCCGATGGAGTACTTGATGCTCTTGTTGATCAGCCGGGCGATGGCCAGCTCGTTGTTGGCACCCACGAACAGCGTGTAGCCGTCGGGCGTGGCCTTGACGGCCTTTTGCGCGCCGATGGCGCCGCCGGCTCCTCCCAGGTTCTCCACCACCACGGGCTGGCCCAGGCGCGAGGCCAGGCCATCGGCCACGAAGCGGCCCACCAGGTCGGTGCTGCCGCCGGCGGGGTAGCCCACGATCATGGTGATGGCGCGGTTGGGGTAGCTGGCGGCGTCGTCGGCCAAGGCGCTGCCGGTGGCGGCGATCAGCAGGCCGCAGGCCAGGGAGGTGCGGCGCAGGAGGGAGTTGCTGGGCATGGGGTTATTCCTGAAATGTATGAGATTGATTGTGCGAAGGACTACCCAGGCATTTGGTGCTGATTCGGCACGAGGCGGAGCCGTTGCAGCACCAAAACCCGCTTGTTCCACAGCGCGGTGCGGGTTTGCACCAGGAGGGCGCATGCATGCACCCGTCAGGCGCCCGTGATGTCGCTCCAGAACTGCTCGGCCGCGGGGCCCAGGTGGCGCTTGGGACGGTACAGGCGCACGTCGAAGTGCACTTCCAGGCCCGGGTCGCCGGCCACGGCCAGGCGGCCGGCTTGGCAGTCGCCGCGCACCATGGACCACGGCATCCAGGCCAGGCCCAGGCCGCGCAGCACGTATTCGTAGTGGGCGTCGGCCGAGTCGCAGTCCACGCAGCGGCGCAGGCGCGGCGCCAGCGGATGCCGGGCCAGGTGGTCTTCCACCAGCCGGCCCAGGGCCATGCTGTGGGAAAAGGCGAGGTAGGGCACGGGAGCGACGGGCTGGTGGCTGGCCGACAGCTCGTACATCGGACGGCCCCGGGCATCGGCGCGGGCCACGGGCACCAGCCTGTCCTGCATCACCGTCAGGTAGCTGAACTGGCGGCCGTCCAGGCGCACGCCAATGGCGGCGTGGTGGTAGACCAGCGTGAAGCTGACTTCGCCGCGCTGCAGCATGGCCACGGTCTCGTCCAGCGTGCGTGTGACCACGCGCAGCTCGGCCGTCTGCAGCACGCTGCCGTGGCGCGTCAGCCAGTCGGCCACGATGGTGCGCGCCAGCGTGCGCCCCGTGGCCAGGGTGATCACGCGGGCCTGGCGCCCGGCCACGGCCTGCAGTTCGTCATGCGACTGGGCCAGCGTGCGCACCAGTTGCTCGGCCGTATCGCGGAAGGCTTCGCCGGCCGGCGTCAGCCGCACGGGGCCGCCGCCGGGCTCGACCAGGGGCGTGCCGGCCCAGGCCTCCAGCGCGCGGATGCGCCGCCCGAAGGCCGGATGGGTGACATGGCGCAGCTCGGCCGCGCGCGTGAAGCTGCGCTCCTGGGCCAGCAGCAGGAAGTCTTCCAGCCATTTGCCTTGCATGGCCGGGCTTCCCTGCCGTCTCAGGCGGCGGCTGCGTCTTGCAGCGTCTGGCGCGTGGCCTGGGCGGCGGTGCGCGCGGCGGCAGCGAAGTCGTCGCCCTGCGATGCATAGAGCACCGCACGCGAGGAATTGATGATGATGGGGCCGCCGCCGATGCGCGCCGCCTTGACCGTGGCTACGGCATCGCCCCCCTGGGCACCCACGCCGGGAATCAGCAGCGGCAGCGAGGGCGCGAATTCACGCACGCGCTCGATTTCCTGCGGGCGCGTGGCGCCCACCACCAGGCCGAGCTGGCCGTTGGTGTTCCAGGGGCCTTGCGCCAGGCGCGCCACATGCTCGAACAGGTGCGGCTGGCCCGGCAGGTCGGCCAGGCGCTGGGCCTGCAGGTCGTCGCCGCCGGGGTTGGAGGTGCGGCACAGCAGGAAGGCGCCCTTGCCCTCGTACTGCAGGTAGGGCGTGATGGAGTCGAAGCCCATGAAGGGCGACAGGGTCACGGCGTCGGCGCCATAGCGCTCGAAGGCTTCCTTGGCGTACTGCTCGGCGGTGGAGCCGATGTCGCCGCGCTTGGCGTCCAGGATGATGGGCACATGGGGCGCGACGGCGCGCATGTGGGCCATGAGCTTTTCCAGCTGGTCTTCGGCGCGGTGGGCCGCGAAGTAGGCGATCTGGGGCTTGAAGGAGTTCACCAGATCGGCCGTGGCCTCGACGATGGCGGCGCAGAATTCGTAGATTTTGCTTGCATCGCCGCGCATGGCCGCAGGAAAGCGGCTGGGTTCGGGGTCCAGGCCCACGCACAGCATGGATTGGTTCTGGGCGGTGGCATTGCGCAGCATGTCGAGAAAGGTCATGGGGCGCGATTTTAGCGATCGGCCCTTCCCGGGGCCTGTCGCCGGGCATCCAGCGGGTTTGGCGGCCCATGGGCACAATCGGCGGCCTATGCCTGCCTTCACCGCCCGACAAATCCTTTTGCTGATCGCGCTGACCCTGATCTGGGGCATCAACTGGCCGGTGATGAAGCTGGGCGTGCAGCATTTCCCGCCGCTGAGTTTTCGCATGGCCTCGATGTGGGTGGGGCTGCCCATCCTGGCAGCCTTCGTGGTCTGGCGCCGCCTGCCGCTGGCCGTGCCGCGCGCCTATTGGCCCCGGCTGGCGCAGCTGACGCTGTTCAACATGGTGCTGTGGAACAGCCTGATCATCATTGCCATCCCCATGCTGTCCAGCGGGCGGGCGGCCATCCTGGGCTACACCATGCCCATCTTCTCGGCCGTGCTGGGCAGCCTGTTCTTCCATGACCGGCTGGCGCCGCGTGCCTGGGCGGGTGTGGCGGCGGCCTTGGCGGGCGTGCTCCTGCTGCTGTGGCACGAGGTCGGCGCCCTGGGCAGCCGCCCCATCGGCGTGGGCCTGATGCTGGCCGCCGCGCTGAGCTGGGCCTTCGGCACGCAGAAGCTGCGCCGCGCCGAGGTGCCCGTGCCCCTGCTGACGATGACGCTGTGGATGGTGGCGCTGACCGCGCTGACGCTCACGGTGCTGGCCTTCGTCTTCGAGCGCCACCTGTGGCACTGGCCCGATGCCCAGGCCACGGGCGCCATCGTCTTCAACGGCGTGCTGGTGCTGGGCTTTGGCCAGACGGTCTGGTTCTTCCTGGCGCGCAGCCTGCCGCCCGTGGCGTCCACGCTGAGCGTGATGATGATCCCCGTGCTGGGCGTGTTCAGCGGCGCCTGGTGGCTGGGCGAGGTGCTGCACTGGCAGGACTGGACGGCCGTGGCGCTGATGGTGGTGGCCATCGCCTCGGTGCTGTGGCCGGCGCGCGGCCGCTGAGGGCAAGCAGGGGAAGGTCGGGAGAAGAAGACGCAGCCTGACTGCGCACACGGGCGCAGTCAGGCTGCAGGGCCTCAGCGTTGCGCCGTGGCCGGGGCGCCCAGCAGGCGCTGGATGTCGATGTTGTTGGGCAGCGCGTAGTCGTGGCTGCGCACGATGCGGCTGTCGTCGGTACGAACCAGCTTCAGGCTCACATAGGTGTACTTGGCAGCTGCCGAGTACGTGCCCACCAGGACCAGGGCCGCATTGTGGTTGCGGGCGATGTCCTTGATCTCGCGCGACAGCAGCAGCTCGCCCGTGCCTTCCTTGACGTACACATCGCCGCGCAGCTTCAGCTCCTTGACGTTGTAGCCCTTGGCGGACAGCTGGGAGGCGTACAGCTCGCTGAGCGTGCGGCCCAGCGGGGCCGAGCGCGTCAGGTCGTTGACGTTGACCACGGTGGCCACGAGCACGGGCGCCTCGCCCAGTTCCTCGGTGTTCAGGCCCTTGACCAGCTCGTCCACGGCAGCGCGGCTGCTGGCGATGAAGGGGTTGGCTGCGGCCGACTGGTAGGTGGGCTCGCCACGGCGTGCGGCCGAGAACTCGGGCGAAGGCGCGGGGGCGGGCACGGCGCAGGCGGACAGCAGGGCTGCCGCAGCCAGCGCGGCCGGCAGGAGGGGCGTGCGCAGCGTCATTGGCCCACCACCTTCAGGTTCTTGGTGGGGAATTCGGGGCGCTCGTCCTCGGCCGTGAACAGCACGGCGTCGCTCTTTTCGAGGTAGTAGACGTCGGTCTTGCGCGCCAGGTACTGGTTGTTGCGCACCACCGTCGTCGTCAGCACGAGTTCGGGGTTGGGCAGGCGCTTGCCGTGGCGCACGACCTGGGTGCCGTAGCTCACCTGCAGCTGGGCCTGGGCCGGCTGCAGCATGACGGTCACGCCGCTTTGCACGAGCTTGGTGATGATCAGCTCACGAAAACCCTTGTCGAACGGGCTGGGCTCGGCCGGCAGGGCCACGTGGACCGGCGTGGTGCGCTCGATGCCGGTCTTTTGCAGTGTCTCCAGCGTCTTGGCGACGACATCGTTGGCCACGGAGTCCCAGTGGCCGGCAGCGCCGATCTTGGGCTGGGCCGTGGCTTCGAAGTAGCTGGTCATCGGTGCATTGACGCAGCCCGCCAGGGCCAGGCAGAGGCCCGCCAGGGCCAGGCCGCCGGCGGATTTGAACGATCGCATGGATTTCTCCTCGGTGCGGGGGCGCGCTGCGCGCGGATTGCTGCAGCTGCGCAAAGTGTCGATTGTGGCTTCGCCGCGAGGCACTGACAAGAAAGTGCCCCGTATCCGGATGTTGCCGTGCTCAGCCGTTGGCGCGCTTTTGCAGGATCTCGAAGGCAGGCAGGGTCTTGCCTTCCAGCACCTCCAGGAAGGCGCCGCCGCCCGTGGAGATGTAGCCGACCTTGTCCTCGATGCCGTACTTGGCGATGGCGGCCAGGGTGTCGCCGCCACCGGCGATGCTGAAGGCGTCGGACTCGGCAATCGCCTGGGCCACGACCTTGGTGCCGTTGGCGAACTGGTCGAACTCGAACACGCCCATGGGGCCGTTCCAGACGATGGTGCCGGCCTTGCGCAGTTGCTCGGCCAGGCGGGCGGCGGTCTCGGGGCCGATGTCCAGGATCATGTCGTCGTCAGCCACTTCGGTGGCCTTCTTGACGGTGGCGGGCGCGTCGGCCGCAAAGGTCTTGGAGACCACCACGTCGGTGGGAATCGGCACCTCGGCGCCGCGTGCGGCCATGGCGTCGATCACGGCGCGGGCCTCGCCGACCAGATCGGCCTCGGCCAGGCTCTTGCCGATGTTCAGGCCCGCCGCCAGCATGAAGGTGTTGGCAATGCCGCCGCCCACGATGAGCTGGTCCACGTTCTTGGCCAGCGACTGCAGGATGGTCAGCTTGGTCGACACCTTGGAGCCGGCCACGATGGCGGCCAGCGGGCGGCGCGGGTTGGCCAGGGCCTTGGTGATGGCGTCGATCTCGGCCGACAGCAGCGGTCCCGCGCAGGCAATGGGCGCGAACTGGGCGATGCCGTAGGTCGTGCCTTCGGCGCGGTGGGCAGTGCCGAAGGCGTCGTGCACGAAGATGTCGCACAGCGCGGCCAGCTTGCGGGCCAGTTCTTCCTTGTTCTTCTTCTCGCCCACGTTCACGCGGCAGTTCTCCAGCAGCACGACCTGGCCGGGCGCCACCTGCACGCCGTCCACCCAGTCGGCGACCAGGGGCACTTCGCGGCCCAGCAGCTCGCCCAGGCGGCGGGCGACGGGCGCCAGCGAATCGGCGGGCTTGAACTCGCCTTCGGTGGGGCGGCCCAGGTGGCTGGTCACCATCACGGCGGCGCCGGCCTTCAGTGCCATCTCGATGGCGGGCACGGAGGCGCGCACGCGCGTGTCCTCGGTGATCTCGCCAGCATCGTTCAGGGGCACGTTGAGGTCGGCGCGGATGAAGACGCGCTGGCCCTGGGCCTTGCCCTGGGCGCACAGATCGGAGAAACGGAGAATGTTCATGACGGCGGCGTTGCGATCGGTGGCGATCGCCATGGAATTGAAACGAAAAAGAGGTAAAGCGCGGCCATTGTAGGCGGCGTGCCCGCCCCGGCAGCGGGCGTGCGCACCGGCGATCCGGGGCATCGGGAGCCGCCTGTAATCCGGTTTCAGCCGGGGAGCCGGGCGCTCTCGGCCGCTCTCGCCCGCGCTGCGCCTACCAGCCCAGGCCGATATGCAGTGGCAGATAGACCGCCATGCCAAGCGCGATCGTTCCCATGATGCTGCGCTTGTAAAAAAAATACATGACCGCGCAAGCCAGGGCCGGCAGGCGCGCATCGACCACGGTGGAGATCAGCCGGCCGTTGGTCATCACGATCTCGGGCGCAATCACGGCCGCCAGGGCCGCCAGCGGCGCGTACTTGAGGCCGCGCTTGAGCCATTGCGGCAGGGGCACCTCGCGCTCTGGAATCAGGAAGAAGGCGCGTGTGAACAGCGTGATGGCCGCCAGGCCCACGCAGGCCAGCCAGGGCCACAGCCAGGACAGATCCATCAGAGCGTTTCCTTTTCCTTGGTTTGCACGGTCCGGGCGTCTTCGTCCAGCGGCAGCCGGGCATGGCGCTCGCCATGGGCTGTATCGGGCGGGAGAATCACCGGGCCCGACTCCCCTTTTTCAGGCGCCTGCAGGGCGCGCAGGCGCTGCTGCAGCGTTTCCGCCAGCAGGCCTGCGGCCACGGCTGCAGCGATGGCCACGAGGATATTGAGCTTGAGCGGCAGCGCAAAGGCCGCCACGGCCGCGCTGGCCGCAACCACGCCTGCCACCCAGGTGGCACGGTCGTTGAGCATGGACAGCAGCACGCCCATCAGGGCCAGCACGCCCGCAAAGCCCAGTCCCCAGGACAGGGGCACCTGGTCGGCCAGCAGGATGCCCAGCGTGGACGGTATCTGCCAGGCCAGCCAGTTGGTCGAGGCGGCACCCCAGAAATAGGGCAGCTGCTCGGGCTGGGGCCGGGCATCGGGGTAGCGCTTCATGAAGCCCACGAAGATCACGTCGCCGCTGAAATAGGCGATGGCCAGGCGGTGGCGCAGGCGCAGGTGGGCAAAGTAGCTGCGCCACATGCTGCTGAGGATGACGAAGCGCAGGTTCACGCAGATGGCCGTGAACCAGACCACCCACATGGGCGCGCCCACGGCCATCAGCGGCAGCACGGCCAGCTGGGCACTGCCGGCATAGACCAGCAGGCCCATGAACAGCGCCAGGGGCAGGGACATGCCGCTCTTGATCATGGCCACGCCCGTGACCAGGCCCCAGGCGCCTATGCCCAGCGCCGTGCCCGACATGTCGCGCACGCCGGTCATGAAGGCGGGATCGCGCGCAATGCCGCGTGCGCGTTCCACCAGGGGCTGCAGGTTCATGGCGTGCCGCCGCTGGCAGCACCGTCCAGGATGGCTCCTTCAGGCAGATCGAAGCCGCGCAGGAAATCGCCTGCCGCCAGCCGCTTGCCGCCCGCGCGCTGCAGCAGCGTCATGCACAGCACGCCCTGGCCGCAGGCCACGCGCACGCCGTCGGCGCCTGCGGACAGCACGGTGCCGGGCACTGCCGCCGCCACGGCGGCGGCGGGGTCGGCGTGAGCCTCCCAGACCTTGATGGCTTCATCGCCGTACTGCGTGGCGCCGCCCGGGAAGGGATTGAAGGCGCGCAGGCGCCGGGCAATGGCCTCGGCATCCTGGCGCCAGTCGATCTGGCTTTCGGCCTTTTCGATCTTGTGCGCGTAGTTCACGCCCTCGGCAGGCTGGGGCGTGCGCGGCAGGCCGCCGCAGGCGCTCATCTCCAGCGCCTCGACGATGAGGCGCCCGCCCAGGTCGGCCAGCTTGTCGTGCAGGCTGGCCGTGGTGTCGTCGGCGGTGATGGGCAGGCGCTCGACCAGGCACATATCGCCCGTGTCCAGGCCCGCATCCATCTGCATGATGGTGACGCCGGTCTCGGCATCGCCGGCCTCGATGGCGCGGTGGATGGGCGCGGCGCCGCGCCAGCGCGGCAGCAGGCTGGCGTGGATGTTCAGGCAGCCGCGCGGGGGCGTATCGAGCACCCACTGCGGCAGGATCAGCCCGTAGGCGGCCACGACCATGACATCGGCCTGGGCCGCTTCGATGGCGGCGCGGGCGGCGGCGGCCTCTTCGGGGTATTTGCCGTCCAGGCGCAGGCTGCGCGGCTGGGCCACGGCAATGCCATGCTCCAGCGCGCACTGCTTGACGGGCGAGGCCTGCAGCTTCATGCCGCGCCCGGCAGGACGGTCGGGCTGGGTCAGCACCAGGGGGACGGTGAAGCCCGCGGCGAGCAGGCGTTCAAGGGCAACGCGCGCGAACTCGGGCGTGCCGGCAAAAATGACTCTCATGCAATCCAGTAGGGACGGTGGGGACGGTGTGCAGGCTCAACGCCGATCGTCGTCATTGAACACTTCGTCGGTGAACATCACGCGGCGCACCACGCCGGCGGGGTCGATATGCACATGGACCTGGCGGCGAATGCCATTTTCCAGGATACGGTAGGTCCAGATGTCGCCGTTGAAACTGTAGACCCTCTCGATCAGCGCAGGCGGGCCGAAGAGCTGGCGCACGCTTTCGCGGGTGTCCTCGCCATTGCGCAGGGCGTGGAAGCGTTCGATGGTGAGTGCCTGCTCCACGCGCACCAGGCGCTGGCTGGCGTCGAAATCCATGTGATAGACCTGCTGGCCTGCAGGCTGCCAGCTGTAGACCAGGCGCGTGCCGCCGCCGTCCAGCGGCAGGCTCAGGGTCGGGCGGCCCATGGATCGCTCGATGTCGGCCCGTGGCGTGCCGGGCTTTTGCCACTCGGGTACGGTGCAGCCGGCCAGCAACAGGGACAGGGCCAGCAGCGCCCAGGCAACGAGGCCCGCGCCGTCCATCTTCCAGCGCGGCATGAAGCGAGGCGCTGGCAGGCGGGTCATGCGCGTTCTGCCTGTTTCTGCTGCTTGAGCAGCTTGGTCTTGATGCGGTTGCGCTTGAGCGGCGACAGGTATTCGACGAAGACCTTGCCCATCAGGTGGTCCATCTCGTGCTGGATGCAGATGGCCTTGAAGCCTTCGGCCTCGATGATGCGTTCGTTGCCGTTCTCGTCCAGCGCCTTGACCTTGATGGCCGTGGAGCGCTCGACACCGTCGTAGATGCCGGGCACGGACAGACAGCCTTCCTCGCCCAATTGCTTCTCGTCGCTGGCCCAGAGCAGCTCGGGGTTGATCAGCGCAAAGGGCTCGTCGCGGCCTTCGGAGACATCGACCACGACCACGCGTTCATGCACATTCACCTGGGTGGCGGCCAGTCCCACGCCCTGGGCGTCATACATGGTGGCGTACATGTCCTGGACCAGTTGGCGAATGCGGTCATCGACCTTGGCGACCGGCTTGGCGACGGTGTGCAGGCGGGGGTCGGGATAGCAAAGAATGGGCAGAATGGACATGGCGTGGTCGGTGAATGTCGTTATTTTCGCCACTTTTCTGCCTGGGCGCAGCGGGACGACGCAATAAGCGTTGCCCTCTCATGGCCTTGCACGCAGAATCTTTGCTGATTTGTAAGACCTGTATGGCCGTTCATGACAAGATCGGCCGTGCCGCAGTGCCTAGGAGGGACGCTGTGTCAGACACAAGAAGAGGAATTCCATGACTGCATTCGCCACAGCTCGTACCTGGACTGTTGCCTCGGCCCTGATCGCCGCGTGTGCGGCGGCCCACGCGCAGCAGTATCCGGTGACGCCATCGCAGCGCTCGGCAGCCCAGCAGGTGGCGCAGCAGGGCGTTCCCGTGGGTGAGCTGGCGCCCGATGCGCCCGACAGCTACACCGTCAAGCGCGGCGACACGCTGTGGGGCATCTCCGGCATGTTCCTGCGCCGTCCATGGCGCTGGCCCGAGCTGTGGGGCATGAACATGCAGGCCATCGCCAACCCCCATCTCATCTATCCGGGCCAGGTGCTGTACCTGGACAAGCGTGACGGCTACGCCCGCCTGAGCACGGCCCGCCCCATGGGCGATGGCGGAGAGCCCGGCGTGGTCCGCATCACTCCGAGCACGCGCAGCGAATCCCTGGCCCAGGCGGCCCTGCCCACGCTGCAGCCCCATCTGATCGAGCCCTTCCTGGCCGAGCCCCTGGTCGTCGATGCCGAAACGCTGCTGCGCGCGCCCCGCCTCATCGCCACCACGGACGAGCGCGTGCTCATGGCCAGCGGCGACCGCGCCTATGCACGCGGCATGGCCGAGGCGCCGCTGCGCAAGGGCGACAGCCTGCCGCGCCAGTACCGCGTCTTCCGCGATGCCGTGGCGCTCAAGGACCCCATCTCCGGCGAGGTGCTGGGCTATGAGGCCAAGTACCTGGGCCTGGCCGATCTCATCGAGGGCGAGACCACGCTGGAGATCGTCGACAGCAAGGGCGAAAAGCACCAGCAGAACTCTCCCGCCACGGTGGACCTGTCGCGTTCCAAGACCGAAATGCGCGCCGGCGACCGCCTGCTGCCCGCGCCCGAGCGCAGCTACATGAACTACGCGCCCCACGCGCCGCAACAGGCAGTGAAGGCCCATGTGGTTTCCCTGTACGGTGATCAGGCCGTGCGCTGGGCGGCCAACAACCAGGTCATTGCCATCAACAAGGGCACGCAGGACGGCATGGACGTGGGCACGGTGCTGGAGCTGATACGCCGCGGCGCACGCATCGTGGACAAGACGGGCGAGAAAAAGGAAGAGGTGCAACTGCCCGACGAACACAACGGCCATGCCATGGTGTTCCGGACCTTCGATCGCGTCTCCTACGCGCTGATCCTGGAGGCGCGGCGCGGTGTCGAGGTCGGCGACAGCCTGACCTCGCCGGCTCCTTGAGCCACCACGGCCTGCCGGCAGCGCCATGGCCGCCGCCCTGCAGTCCACGGACCGGTTGGCTCCTGACGAACTCTCTGCCTGGCTCCGGCTGCTGCTGACGCCCGGCGTGGGCCGCACCACGGCCCGGCGTCTGTTGGCGGCCTGCGGTGGTGCGCAGGACATCTGGAGCGGCCCGCCGTCCGCCTGGCACGGACTGGTGACCGCCGCTCAGGCCCATGCCCTGCAGACCGTGCCCCAGCGCCTGGACCAGCTTGTAGCGGCCACGGCGCAATGGCTGGACAAGCCCGCGTCCGGTCAATTGCACGCCGTGCTCGTGCTGGGCCACCCCCAATATCCGCAGGCGCTGCTGCAGACCGAAGATCCGCCGCTGCTGCTGCATGTGCAGGGCAGCGAGCGCTGCATGACAGGTTCTGGCCCCTGGTTCCCCTATCCCCAATCCCTGGCCATGGTGGGCAGCCGCGGGCCGACGGTCCAGGGCGCGTCCAACGCGCGTGCCATGGCGCAGGCGCTGGCCGAGGCCGGCCTGTGCATCGTCTCCGGACTGGCGCAAGGCGTGGATGGCGCGGCCCATGAAGGCGCGCTGCGCGCGGCGCCACGCCTGGGCGGACTGGGTGCTCCCGTCACCATTGCCGTCGTCGGCACGGGCCTGGACCAGGTCTACCCGCGACGCCATGCCGCCCTGGCCCGCGAAGTGGCCAGCCACGGGCTGATCGTCAGCGAATATCCGCTGGGCACCGGCCCCATGGCCGCGCACTTTCCGCAGCGCAACCGCATCATCGCGGGCCTGTCCCAGGGCACGCTGGTGGTCGAGGCGGCCTTGCAGTCGGGCTCGCTGATCACGGCCAGGCTGGCCAGCGAACAGGGCCGCGAAGTCTTTGCCATTCCTGGCTCCATCCACGCGCCCCAGTCGCGCGGCTGCCATGCGCTGCTGCGCCAGGGCGCCAAGCTCGTGGAAACGGCGCAGGACGTGCTCGATGAGCTGCAGGGCACGGCCGCGCGCCTGCCGCTTCCCAAGCCTGTACCGGCAGCGGCAGCTGTCCAGTCCGCCCAGGACCCTGAGAGCGACGCCACCCTGCGCGCCCTGGCCCACGACCCGCTGTCGCTGGACGAGCTCATGGACCGCACAGGCATGGACGCCGCAGCCCTGCAGGCCCGCCTGCTGGAGCTGGAACTGGAAGGCCGCGTGGAACGCCTGCCCGGCGGCCTGTTCCAGCGCCTGGCCCAGGCCTGATCTCAAAAACTGGCGCGTCCCCAAGCGGGAGATGCCGAGCAAGAGCCGCCTCGCGGTGGGGGCGCCTAGCCGATGGCATCGTCCCCCTCCCCCGCGAAGCGGGTAGAGAGGCGCTGTGCCCCGGGGGGAAGGCGCGTAGCGCCTCAGGGGGAGCTTAGCCTTTCAGGGTTCGCCTGAATCTTCTGCAGCGCATCCCGCGTCGCGCGCACGGTGAGCGCCTCCTCGTCATGCACGGCCAGCAGGCCGGACTGCAGGTAGGAGGCCATGCGCCGCAGCTGCAGCAGGTGGCAGGTGCCATCGAGCGCGGCGAACAGGTGCAGTTGCTTGCGGCGGCTGCGCCAGGTGTATTGCACCTGGATGCGCGCGCCGTTGTGGTCCAGGGTGAACCAGCGGCCCGTCTCCAGAGAGGCTGCCCATTCCAGCATCACCGGCTCCACGGCCGTGTTCGTGCTCGGGATGACGTTGAGGCCGGCCGTATCCACGCCCAGGATCATCTCGATGTTCTCGGGCGACAGCGGCATGTCCTCGTCGAGCATGCCGTCTTCATTGATGTACTGCTCCAGATGGGCCAGCCGCTGCGCCATGGCCTCGATGCGGGCCGGGGCGATAGTCGCGGTCTTGGAGACAAAGGCCTCGGCCAGCGTGTCGGTGACCAGCTTGATGCGCGTGGACTGGGCGTCGCCCGTGACACCGATCAGGGCCAGTCCTTCGCGCAGGGTCTGCAAAAGCGTCGGCAGCGTCTGGATCACGCGCGAGCGTTCCTGGCGCGTGGGCTTGGCGCTGGCGGCCCAGACCAGTTCGCTGGCGGCCTGCTTGAAGCGCATGGTGCGCGCGTCCTTGGCGCCGTGGCGCACGGCGGCCAGGGCCAGCACCTCGGTCCAGGTCTTGAACAGGAACTCGCGGATCTCCTTGCGCACCGGCATGTCGGTGAGCAGGTGGCGCAGCTCGATCGTGTATTGGATGGCCAGGGTTTCCTTTTGCTCCACCTGCTGGGCCACGGTGACGATCTTGGCCTTGTCCTGCGACTGGGTCAGGTAGCGCGCCAGGAAATCCTCGAACTCGCGCAGCACCAGCACGAACACTTTCTGGCCCGTTTCGGGGTATTGCTCTATGACCTGGACGATGCGCCGGATCTCGGACTCCAGCGCGCTGCCGCTGATGCTGGAGGCGTCGAATCCCATCACGCAGGAGCCCAGGCGGTCGATCAGCAGCCGGGCCGGATGGCGCAGGTTGCTGAAGAATTCCGGCTCGGCCAGTGCCACGCGCAGCACCGGCACCTGCAGCCGGGCAAACCAGACGCGCACCGAGGGCGGGATGCGGTCCTCGGTCAGGATGGCCTGGAACATCAGGGCCACGATCTCGATGGTGGCCTTTTCGCCCGAGGTGGTGGCCTTGCGCTTGAGGTCGGCCGAACGTTCGCGCACCTGCCCGACCAACTGGCCGATGGCAGCCGGACTGACATCGATGTGCAGCGTGGTCAGGCCCTGGGCCAGCATCTGCTGGTACTGCGTCTGGGCCACCACGCGCTGCTCCAGCAAGGCCTGGGTCAGCGCGGCCGATGCGGGCGCCTGGGGCATGCCTGCGCCCACACCGGGCACCAGGCCCTGCACGCCCACGCCCGGCTGCATGAGCAGGCGGCGCAACTGGCCCACGACTTCCTGGGCGCGGTGGCGTGCGCGCGAAAGGGTTGTCAGGCCTACGGGCATGGCGGGCATCGCCGGCATCTGGCCATGGGGGGGCGCCGCAGTGTCGGGCGGGTAGGCGGCAGCGCCGGGCACGCCGCCCATCTGCGTGGGCGCATAGGCCGAGGAATGCTGTGATGCAGTGGCATGCTGCGAGGCCGCAGCAGGTGGCGCGGCGGTCTGGCCCAGGCCCATGGCGCGCGTGGAGTTGCCTGCCTCGGTGCGCCGCACGCGCATGGCCACGTCCTGCGAGCGGGTGACGCCCTGGCCGTCCAGCAGCACATGGGCGGCCTGGTACTCGGTCACCAGCACGGGCGCCAGGGCCGTCTGCAGCAGGTCCAGCACGCGCTGCAGATCACCGCGCTGCAGGCCCGTGGCCAGCCATTGCTCGACCAGGTGCCGGCACACGGTTTCGGTACGCAGGATGTCGTCCGAGGGCAGCTCGCGGCCCTCGATGAACTGCATGCGCAGACGCAGCGTGTCGAAGGCCGGCGCTGCGGTCTCTCCCATGGCCAGGGCCATGCGGGAGGCCAGGATCTTGTTCTCCACCACATCGTCGCTGAGCAACTCGAACTGCAGCGCGCCGCGCTGCGGCACGGCGGCAGGCGCGGCTTTGGCCGGCTGCAGCGCGCCTTGCAGGGCCTGCATGCTGGCGTTCAGCCAGGCGCTCTGGTGCTGGCGGTAGTTGCCCCAGGCTTCACGCCGCTCCTGCATTTCGCGCTGCGTGCCCACGGCCTGGGCCTGTTGCTCCATCTGCGCCAGCAGCTGCTGGGCCACGCCGGGCAGGCCCTTGCACAGTCCTCGCACCCAATGCAAACGCGCCTGCTGGCCCAGGGAGGACTGGGGGCCAGCAGGCGCGTTGGAAGGGTGGGGCAGGGAGGGCATGCCCGGGAGTGTAAGCCGGTCCAGGGCTAAAACATCCGCTTACACGGTGGCGCCGGCGTTCGGGTCGTTGGGGTCCGTGGAAGCCTTGGGCGCCTTGATCAGATCCTCGCGCTTGACGCCCAGCCACATGGCGATGGCGGCGGCCACGAAGACCGAGGAATAGATGCCGAACAGGATGCCGATGGTCAGCGCCAGCGCGAAGTAGTGCAGGCTGGGACCGCCGAAGAAGAACATGGACAGCACCATGGCCTCGGTGGAGGCGTGGGTGATGATGGTGCGGCTCATGGTGCTGGTGATGGCGTGGTCGATCACCTCGGTGGTGCTGAGCTTGCGGAACTTGCGGAAGGCTTCGCGGATACGGTCGAAGATCACGACCGACTCGTTGACCGAGTAGCCCAGCACGGCCAGCACGCCGGCCAGCACCGACAGCGAGAACTCCCATTGGAAGAACGCGAAGAAGCCCAGGATGATGATCACGTCGTGCAGGTTGGCGATCACGGCGGCCACGCCGAACTTCCACTCGAAGCGCATGGCCAGGTAGATCACGATGCCCAGCACCACGAAGCCCAGGGCCATCAGGCCGTTGTGCATGAGCTCGTCACCCACCTGCGGGCCCACGAACTCGGTGCGGCGCAGCGTGACTTCGGCGTCTTCCTTCTTGAGTGCTGTGAGTACTTGCTCGCTTTGCTGGGCCGAGGTCACGTCCTTTTGCACGGGCAGGCGGATCATCACGTCGCGCGATGTGCCGAAGTTCTGCACCGTGACATCGGCGTAGCCGAGGCTGGCGACCGTGTCGCGCACCTTGGCGATGTTGGCGGGCTGGGTATAGGCCACCTCCATCACGGTGCCGCCCGTGAATTCCACGGACAGGTGCAGGCCGCGGGTGAGCAGGAAGAACACGGCCAGCGCGAAGGTGATGAAGGACACCGCGTTGAGGATCAACGCGTACTTCATGAAGGGGATGTCTTTGCGGATGCGGAAGAACTCCATGGTCTTCCCCCTTTCAGTTGTTGGCGCCGGAATCGGCGACGCTGGATCCCTTGGCCGTCACCGAGCGCAGCTGGCTGGTGTCTTCAGGCTTCCAGACCTGGCCGATGGAAATGCTCTTGAGCTTCTTGCGGCGGCCGTACCAGAGGTTGACCAGGCCGCGCGAGAAGAACACGGCCGAGAACATGCTGGTCAGGATGCCGATGCAGTGCACCACGGCGAAACCGCGCACCGGGCCGGAGCCGAAGGCCAGCAGCGCCAGGCCCGCGATCAGCGTGGTCACGTTCGAGTCCAGGATGGTGTGCCAGGCGTTCTCGTAGCCCGCATGGATGGCCGCCTGCGGCGAGGCGCCGCCGCGCAGTTCCTCGCGGATGCGCTCGTTGATCAGCACGTTGGAGTCGATGGCCACGCCCAGCGCCAGCGCCATGGCGGCGATGCCGGGCAGGGTCAGCGTGGCCTGCAGCATGGACAGGATGGCCAGCAGCAGCAGCACGTTGACCGACAGCGCCACCGTGGAGATCACGCCGAACAGCAGGTAGTACACGCACATGAAGGCCGCGATGGCCACCAGGCCCCAGACCACGGAGTGGATGCCGCGGTTGATGTTGTCGGCGCCCAGGCTGGGGCCGATGGTGTATTCCTCGATGATCTCCATGGGCGCGGCCAGCGAGCCGGCGCGCAGCAGCAGGGCCGTGTCGTTGGCTTCCGCCGTGGTCATGCGGCCCGAGATCTGCACGCGTCCGCCGCCGATCTCGGTGCGGATCACGGGAGCCGTCACGACCTCGCCCTTGCCCTTTTCGAACAGGATGATGGCCATGCGCTTGCCCACGTTCTCGCGCGTGATGTCCTTGAAGATGCGTGCGCCCTTGGCATCCAGCACCAGGTTGACCGTGGGCTCCTGGGTCTGGCTGTCGAAGCCGGGCTGTGCGTCGGTGAGGTTCTCGCCGGTCAGCACGACCTGCTTTTGCACGATCACGGCCTGGGCGTTGCGGTCCAGGTATCGCTCGGAGCCGAAGGGCACGGGGCCCGAACCCAGTTCGGCGCCGCGCGCCTCGGAGGATTCGTCGACCAGGCGCACTTCCAGCGTGGCCGTGCGGCCCAGGATGTCCTTGGCCTTGGCCGTGTCCTGCACGCCGGGCAGTTGCACGATGATGCGGTCCAGGCCCTGCTGCTGGATCACGGGCTCGGCCACGCCCAGCTCGTTGATACGGTTGTGCAGGGTGACGATGTTCTGCTTGAGCGCCTGCTCCTGCACCTTGCGCAGGGCTTCGGGCTTGATGGAGGCCAGCAGCTTGAAGCCTGCGCCATCCGGCTCGGAGGTGGCTGCCAGATCGGGGAACTGGTCGGAGACCAGGTTGCGCGCGGCCGTGAGCATGGCTTCGTCGCGCACGCGGATCTCGACGGTGTTGCCGTTGCGCGAGACGCCGCCGTGGCGGATGTTCTTGTCGCGCAGCGAGCTGCGCAGGTCGCCGGCAAAGGAGTCTGCCTTCTTGGTCAGGGCGGCGGCCATGTCCACCTGCAGCATGAAGTGCACGCCACCGCGCAGATCCAGCCCCAGGTACATGGGCTTGGCGCCGACGGCCGTGAGCCATTGCGGCGAGCGCGACACCAGGTTCAGGGCCACGATGTAGGCCGGGTCGTTGGCATCGGGGATCAGGGCCTTCTGGATCACGTCCTTGGCCTTGAGCTGCTCGTCGGGCGTGTTGAAGCGCGCGCGCACCGAGGTGCCTTCGATGGACAGGACGTCGGGCTTGACATCGGCAGCCTTCAAGGCCTCTTCGACTTTCTGCAGCACGGCGTTGTCCACCTTGATGGTGGCCTTGGCCGAGGAGACCTGCACCGCAGGCGCCTCACCGAAAAAATTGGGCAGGGTGTAGAGCACCCCTACCAGCAGCGCGATCACGATGATCGCGTACTTCCAGACCGGATATCGGTTCATGATCGCGCTCTTCGCTCTTTGTAGACAGCAACGCACAAAAGGGTGTGCTGCCGCCTGCGCGGTCCGCACACCCGCAAGACAGGGACAGCGCTTACTTCAGCGTGTCCTTGGGCAGCACCTGGACGACAGCGCTGCGCTGGATCTGGACTTCCACACCCGAGGCGATCTCGATGTGCAGGAATTGCTCGGACATGCGCGTCACGCGGCCGATGATGCCGCCGGCCGTTGCCACTTCGTCACCCTTGGCCAGTGCCTCGATCATGGAGCGATGCTCCTTCTGGCGCTTCATCTGCGGACGGATCATCACGAAGTACAGCACCACGAACATCAGCGCCAGAGGCGCCATGCCCATCAACTGCGACATGAAGTCGCCACCGGAGGCTGCTGCTGCGGGTGCGGTCTGGGCAAAAGCGGAAGAAATAAACACGGGCAAGACTCCAGGATTGGAAGGTCGAAAAAGGGTCGCTGCGCACGCCGATATGCACGGGCCCGCGCAGGAGAACGGAGCATTGTATGCGTCAGCCCTGACCCACATGGGCTGCCAGGATCTGGCTGCTGCGGGTTTTTCGGCGACGATGGCTGCAACTGGCGGCCATCTGCCGTTTTTAAAGGGGCGGAGCGCGGTTTTTCGTGGTTTTTGCGCCCGGCGTGACGGCACTTGAAGCGGCCCCGGAGGCAACCGCGCCGCCCGCACCTCACGGTACGGGCGGCGGCCGCGATCTTACAGGACGCCCTTGTGGCGGGGCTGTCCGTGTGGTTTCAGGCCACGCCGACTGCGGGCTGTCCCGTGCTGCCCGCGCCCCGTGACGGGGCGTTCCAGCGTGCCATCAGCGCCTTCCACTTGGTGCGGGCCGCAGCCAGGTTGCGCTCCTTGACGTGGCCGTAGCCGCGGATGTCCTCGGGAATGCTGGCGATCTCCACGGCCAGCGCCAGGCGCTCGGGCGTGAGCTCGGACAGCAGTCCTTCTATGCACTGGCGGTATTCCTGGATCAGTGCGCGCTCGGTGCGGCGTTCCTGCGTGCGGCCGAAGGGGTCCAGCGCCGTGCCGCGCAGGCCCTTCATCTTCGCCAGCACCTGCATGGCCTTGCGCATCCAGGGACCGTAGGACTTCTTGACCAGATGGCCCTGCTCGTCCTTGGCGGCCGACGACGGCGGCGCCAGGTGGTGGACCACGCGGTAGTCGCCCTCGAACATGCTGGCGATGCGCTGGCTGAAGGCCGCATCGGTGTGCAGGCGCGCGACCTCGTACTCATCCTTGTAGGCCATGAGTTTGAACAGATAGCGGGCCACTGCTTGCGACAGGCGCGTACCCGAGCCCGCCACGGCGCGCTCGGCGGCATGGACCTTGTCCACGAAGGCCTGGTACTCGGCCGCATAGGCGGCGTTCTGGTAGGCCGTGAGGAAGTCCACGCGCTTGGCCACCATCTCGGTCAGCGAAGGCTTCTTGACGAACTGGATCACCTGGGCCGTCTGGAACAGGGCGCGCACGGCAGCCAGGTCATGGGCGCAGCGGCGGCCCCACTCGAAGGCGGCCTTGTTGTTGTCGGCCTGCACGCCGTTGAGTTCGATGGCACGCATCAGCGCCGCATGCGACAGCGGCACGCGGCCCTTTTGCCAGGCGTAGCCCAGGATCAGCGGGTTGGTGTAGATGCTGTCGCCCAGCAGCTGCACGGCCACCTGCTCGGCGTCGAAGCTGCCCAGCAGCTCGGGGCCCACAGCCTGGGCCAGTGCGCTGGCGCAGCGGTCGTCCGGTGCCTGCCAGTCAGGGTTGGTGACGAAGGCTGCCGTGGGCGAGCCATGGCTGTTGAGCGCCACGAAGGTGCGGCCCGGCTGCATCACGGACATGGTGGTCGGCGTGGCCGTGACGATGGGGTCGCAGCCGATCACCAGGTCGGCCTTGGCCATGTCCACCTTGGTAGTGTAGATGGCCTCGGGACGATTGGCGATCTGGATGTGGCTCCAGGTGGAGCCGCCCTTTTGCGCCAGGCCGGCCGCATCCTGGGTGATCACGCCCTTGCCCTCCAGGTGGGCCGCCATGCCCAGCAGCGAGCCGATGGTGATCACCCCCGTGCCGCCGACACCGGCCACCACAATGCCCCAGGCCTGCTCGGCCACCGGCAGCACGGGCTCCGGGATGGCGGGCAGCATGGACAGGTCGCCCTTCTTCTCCTTCTTGGGCTTCTTGAGCTGGCCGCCTTCGATGGTGACGAAGCTGGGGCAAAAGCCCTTCACGCAGGAGTAGTCCTTGTTGCAGGTGTTCTGGTTGATGCGGCGCTTGCGGCCGAACTCGGTCTCCACCGGCTCGACCGACAGGCAGTTGGACTGCACCGAGCAGTCGCCGCAGCCCTCGCAGACCAGCTCGTTGATGACCACGGTCTTGTCGGGCGTGGCCAGCGTGCCGCGTTTGCGGCGGCGGCGCTTTTCGGTGGCGCAGGTCTGGTCGTAGATGATGGCCGTGCAGCCCTTGAGGGCGCGGAACTCGCGCTGGATGCGGTCAAGCTCATCGCGGTGGTGCACGGTCACGCCCTCGGCCAGCGCCACGCCGTCGTACTTGGCGGGCTCGTCGGTGACGATGACCAGTTTGGCCACGCCTTCGGACTTGAGGCTGTTCATGATCTGCAGCACCGAATGGCCCTCGGGCCGCTCGCCCACACGCTGGCCGCCCGTCATGGCCACGGCGTCGTTGTACAGCAGCTTGTAGGTGATGTTCACGCCGGCCGCGATGCTCTGGCGTATCGCCAGCAGGCCGCTGTGGAAGTAGGTGCCGTCGCCCAGGTTGGCGAAGACATGGGCGTCCTTGGTGAAGGGCGCCTGGCCCACCCAGGTCACGCCCTCGCCGCCCATCTGCGTGAAGGTGCTGGTGGAGCGGTCCATCCACACCGTCATGTAGTGGCAGCCGATGCCGGCCACGGCGCGGCTGCCCTCGGGCACGCGGGTGCTGGTGTTGTGCGGGCAGCCGCTGCAAAACCATGGCACGCGGTCGCCCGTGGGCTGGCTCTGGGCCACCTTGAGCGCGGCCTCGCGGGCGTCCAGCACGGCAATGCGCTCGTGCATGCGCTGGGCGATGTGTTCGGGCACGCCGATCTTGGTCAGGCGCTGGACGATGGCGCGCGCGATGAGGGCCGGCGTCAGGTCCGCATTGGGGCGCAGCAGCCAGTCCTGGCTGGGATTGGGCACCGACCATTCGCCGCCGTGCTCATCGCTGAACTTGCCGACCACGTTGGGCCGCACGTCGGAGCGCCAGTTGTACAGCTCTTCCTTGATCTGGTATTCGATGACCTGGCGCTTTTCCTCCACCACCAGGATTTCCTGCAGGCCGCGCGCGAAGTCGCGCGTGATGGTGGCCTCCAGCGGCCAGACCACGTTGACTTTGTGCACGCGTATGCCCAGCTGGCGGCAGGTGTCGTCGTCCAGGCCCAGGTCGGCCAGGGCCTGGCGCATGTCGTTGTAGGCCTTTCCGCTGGCGATCAGGCCGAAGCGGTCGTTGGGGCCCTCGATCACGTTGTGGTTGAGCCGGTTGGCGCGCACATAGGCCAGGGCCGCATACCACTTGTAGTTCATCAGCCGCTGCTCCTGCTCCAGCGGCGCATCGGGCCAGCGGATGTGCAGGCCGCCGGGCGGCATCTGGAAGTCCTCGGGCAGGATGATGTTCACGCGGTCCGGCTCCACCGAGACGCTCGCCGAGGACTCGACCACCTCCTGGATGGTCTTCATGCCCGACCACAGGCCCGAGAAGCGGCTCATGGCAAAGGCATGCAGGCCCATGTCCAGGATGTCCTGCACATTGCTGGGAAAGAACACCGGCGTGCCGCAGGCCTTGAAGATGTGGTCGCTCTGGTGGGCGGCCGTGCTGCTCTTGCTGATGTGGTCGTCGCCGGCCAGCGCGATCACGCCGCCGTGCCGGGCCGTGCCCGCCATGTTGGCGTGCTTGAACACGTCGGAGCAGCGGTCCACGCCCGGGCCCTTGCCGTACCACAGGCCGAAGACGCCGTCGAACTTCTTGGTCTCGGGATAGAGATCCAGCTGCTGCGTGCCCCAGACGGCCGTGGCGCCCAGCTCTTCATTGACGCCGGGCTGGAAGACGATGTTGTTGGATTCGAGGTGCTTTTTCGCGGCCCATAGCGCCTGGTCATAGCCGCCCAGCGGGGAGCCCCGGTAGCCGCTGATGAAGCCTGCGGTGTTCAGGCCCGCTGCAGCGTCGCGCTGGCGCTGCAGCATGGGCAGGCGCACAAGGGCCTGGACTCCGCTCATGAACGCACGGCCGTGCTGCAGAGCGTATTTGTCGTCAAGAGTGACCGTCTCCAGGGCGCGGCGCACGTCTTCGGGCAGTGGGGCATTCATGGCTTGTCTCCATCGATGGTCGGCGCCCTGTCATGTCCTGCCCGGAACGGGAAAGAGGCATGCACGGCACTCGTTGTCTGAACCAAATCGCCTTTTTTCAGTGTATTCGTGCTCGTCTGATAGGTCTTTGCTTTCTTTGCGCTGTTTCAAGTATCCTGAGCAAGGATCTTTCTTGAAAATGGTGTTTTGTGCAAACTTTGGACAAATTCGACATTGCCATCCTCGGCCACCTGCAGGCCGACGCGCGCCTGACCAATGCCGAGCTGGCCCAGCGCGTGGGCCTGTCGGCCGCGCCGTGCTGGCGCCGCGTGCGGGCGCTGGAAGAAGCGGGCTTCATCCGCGGCTACCACGCCGACATCGACCGTCACAAGATCGGCCTGGGCGTGCTGGCCTTCGTGCGGCTCGATGCCGTGCGCACGGCCGGCACGCTGACGCTGGAGATGGAGGACGCCATCCGCAAGCTGCCCGAGGTGGTCACCTGCCACTACATCAGCGGCACCGGCACCTTCGAGCTGCAGGTGGTGGCGCGCGATCTGGACAGCTTTGCGCAGTTCGCGCGCAACACGCTGCTGAACCTGCCCAACGTGAAGGACATGCAGACCAGTTTCTCGCTGGGCGAGATCAAGTCCAGCCATGCGCTGCCGCTGTCCCAGCTGGGACCCATGGCGGGCCAGGGACTGCCGGGCCAGTAGCCGCAGGCCGGCGGACTGGCCTATGAAGGTCGCGCCGAAGCGACAGTGTGCTCCTGTAACAGGAGCGAAAAACGGTTGTCGTACAAGGTGGTGATCGTGGTTATTAGTAAGGCAACCATTTCTGGCGCCACCCCGCGTTTGGCCCGAGAATCGGGACACATGGCCGCAGAACAATCAACACCAGACCCCGCCCAGCCACCCGCCTCAGAAACCGAGCCTTCCACCCAGCCCCCGGCCGAGCCCTCGGGAGCGGGGGCGCCGGGCACCCTGCTCGAGGACCCGTCCGGCATGGCCGCTGCCGACAGGGCGGCCGCCGAGGCCGAAGGCCAGAAGACGGCCCAGGCCCAGCAGGGCGTCTGGGCGCCGCTGTCCGGCCCCACCTTCCGCATGCTCTGGCTGATCTGGATGGCGGCCAATACCTGCATGTGGATGAACGATGTGGCGGCGGCATGGCTCATGACCTCGCTGACCACCTCGCCCGTGCTCGTGGCCCTGGTGCAATCGGCCTCCACGCTGCCCGTCTTCCTGCTGGGCCTGCCCAGCGGTGCGCTGGCCGACATCCTGGACCGGCGCCGCTACTTCATCGTCACCCAGTTCTGGGTGGCGGCCGTGGCCCTGGTGCTGTGCCTGTTCGTGCTCTCGGGCCGGATGACGGCGCACTGGCTGCTGGTGCTGACCTTTGCCAACGGCATCGGCCTGGCCATGCGCTGGCCCGTGTTCTCGGCATTGATTCCCGAACTCGTGCCCAAGCACCACCTGCCCTCGGCCATGGCGCTCAATGCCGTGGCCATGAACGCCTCGCGCATCATCGGCCCCCTGGTGGCAGGCGCCATCATCGCCAGCCTGGGCAGTGCCTGGGTGTTCGTGCTCAATGCCGTGCTGTCCGTCATCTCGGGCATCGTGCTGATCCGCTGGAAGCGCCGCCACGTGGCCAACCCGCTGGGCCGCGAGCGCCTGCCCTCGGCCATGCGCGTGGGCCTGCAGTTCGTGCGCGAGTCGCCGCGCATGCATGCGGTGCTGGCGCGCACGGTGTGTTTCTTCCTGCAGTGCACGGCGGTGATGGCCCTGCTGCCCCTGGTGGCACAGCGCCTGCACGGCCCGACCGAAGGCGGGGGCGGCGCCGAGACCTTCACGCTGCTGCTGGCCTCCATGGGTGCGGGCGCCATCGTGGGCGCCATGTTCCTGCCGCGCCTGCGCCAGGCCATGTCCAAGGAAAGGCTGATCCGGTCGGGCTCTGCCGTGCATGCGCTGGCCACGCTGGCCGTGGCCTTGTCGCCCAATGTCTACATGGCGGTGCCGGCCATGATGCTGGCCGGCATGGCGCTGATCTCCACGGCCAACGTGCTGGGCGTTTCGGCCCAGATGGCCCTGCCCAACTGGGTGCGGGCGCGCGGCATGTCCATCTACCAGATGTCCATCATGGGCGGCACGGCTGCAGGCGCCGCGCTCTGGGGACAGGTGGCCAGCATGGTGGGCGTGCGCGGCAGCCTCATGGTGGCGGCCGCCAGCGGCGTGGCCTGCATGCTGCTGGTGCAGCGCCTGGTGCGCGACCGCCAGATCGAGGAGGACCTGAGCCCCTCCAAGGCCTTCCAGCGCCCCGAGGTCAACATCCCCGAAGCCGGCCGCGTGGTCGTCACCATCGAGTACCAGATCGACCCCACCCAGGCCGAGGCCTTCCGCGCCCTCATGCAGGAAAGCCGCCGCAGCCGCATGCGCCAGGGCGCGCTGGGCTGGAGCCTGCTGCACAGCATGAGCCACCCGGAGCGCTACGTGGAGCAGATCATCGACGAGTCATGGACCGAGCACCTTCGCCGCTTCGACCGCGTCACCGCCGCCGACGTGGCGCTGCGCGACCGCAAGCTGGCGTATCACAAGGGCAAGGAACCGCCGCGCGTCACGAGGTATTTTGATACCCCCTGAGGCGCTGCGCGCCTTCCCCCTGGGGGGGACGGCGCCCTCGCCGCGAGGCGGCTCTTGCTCGGCGCCCCTGGCGTTGGGCCGCGCCAGAGCGAGGGACAGTGGATAGAGGTGTGTCTGCGCTGGCCTTGTGCCATGCGTGGCGAGCCTTGGCGCAAAGGATAAAACCGGCGCACCCCAAAGCGGGGGGCAGCGAGCAAGGGCCGCCCCGCAGCGAGGCTGTCGTCCCCCTCCCTCGCGAAGCGAGTAGAGAGGGGGAAGCGGCGTAGCCGCTCAGGGGGTCACCTCAAGTGCGGTGCCTGGCTCGCCAGGGCGCGCGGCCAGAAGGCCCACAGGCGCAGGTTCTGCTTGATGCGGCCTGCCAGGTCGCCGGCTTCGGGGCCCCAGCCCATGAAGTAGTCGGCGCGCACGGCGCCGACGATGGCGCTGCCCGTGTCCTGGGCGAAGACCAGGCGGTTCAGCGCCACGGTGGGCCCGGATGTGGACAGCCAGACCGGTGTGCCGTAGGGGATGCTCTGCTTGTCCACGGCGATGGAGCGGCCTGGCGTCAGGGCCACGCCCTGGGCGCCCTTGGGGCCGAACTGCAGGTCCAGGCCTTCCAGCGGCTCCTCACGGAAGAAGACGTAGCGCGGGTTGCTCCACAGCATTTCATTGACGCGGCCGGGGTTGGCGGCCACCCAGGCGCTGATGCCGGGCCAGGTGGCGTCGCGCACCAGTCCCTGGTCCAGCAGCCAGCGGCCCACGCTCTTGTAGGGCTGGTCATTGGTGCCCGCAAAGGCGACGCGGATCGTGCGTTGCGCGCCTGTAGGCTCGGTGATGTTCAGGCGCCCCGATCCCTGGATGTGCAGCACCATCGCATCGACGGGGTCGCGCAGCCAGGCGATGGCGCGGCCTGCCAGGGCCGCCTGGGCCTCTGGCAGGGTCTCGATCTGCTGGCGCGAGAACCAGGGCTTGCGGCTGCCGAAGCCGGCGCCGGCCGGCGTCTTGTACAGCGGCACGTTGAATCCGTCGCCGGGCAGGCGCCGCGCCTCGAACAGCGGCTCGTAGTAGGCCGTCAGCATGCCGTCCGGGCCGCCGCCCAGCGCCTCGATGCGGTAGGGTTGCAGATTGGCCATGAGCCAGGCGCGCTGCTCGTCGCCCGTGGCGATGCTCAGCTGGCGCACATCGCGGCACAGGCCTGCGAAGACCGAACTGGGTCGTTCGCAGTTCTTGAGCCAAGCATTCCAGGCTTCGTGCAGCGCGTCCTCCTGCAGGCCGGGCAATTCGCTCCAGTCGGCCGCGATCCAGCGGCTCTTGGTGGGCGTGTTGGTGACCAGCGGGGGCCTGGGCGTGACGGCGGGAGAGCCGCCCGGCTGCAGATCGGGTACGGGCGAGGGGTCGTAGACCGGCTTGGTGGTGGTCGTGCAGGCGACCAGCGTCCCTACAATCAGCGCCATCGCGGCATGGCGCAGGAGGTGGAAATTCATGGGGTTGATTTTGCTCGAAGCACTGCTGGCCTTGGTGATTCTGGTCGTTATTGTGTGGTGGACCATGTTCTCCGGACGCCGCAAGGGCGAGTTGCCCGTGGACACGCCACGGGATTCGCATCCGTCTCCAGACAAACCCTCTCCCGGGCAGGATCGCAGCGGCCCGTGACGGCCGTGGAGGCAGCCTCGCGGAGCGGGCGCCGTCCTACGGGTATGCCCTGCCCGCACTGATAGGCTGTGCGCAGCCTGCTTTCCACAATGGGGACCCTGGCGCTACCGCACGGTGCGTTCCCAAGATTCAAAAGGAGTTTCCAATGCGCAAGCACATCGTTCTGGCCGCCGCAACGGCGGCCGCACTGTTCATCTCCGGCTGCGCGAACATGAGCGACACCCAGCGCCGCACGGCCACGGGCGCTGGCGTGGGCGCTGCAGCCGGCGCCGTGCTGGGCGCCGTCACCGGCGGCAGGGCCGGCACGGGTGCCGTGATCGGCGCTGGCGTGGGTGCACTGGGTACCTACATCTGGTCGCAGAACATGGAAAAGCAAAAGCGCGAGATGGAGCAGGCCACCCAGGGTACGGGCGTGAACGTGAGCCAGACGGCTGACAACCAGCTCAAGCTCGACATTCCCAGCGACATCTCGTTCGATACCAACCGTTCCGACATCAAGGGCAACTTCGCTCCCATCCTGGACCGCTTCGCCGAGGGCCTGCGCAACAACCCCAATGCCGAGGTGCGCATCATCGGCCACACGGACAGCACCGGCTCTGACGCCATCAACAATCCGCTGTCGCTGGACCGCGCCAACAGCACGCGCAACTACCTGACCATGCGCGGCGTCTCGGGCGCCCGCATCGCCACCGAAGGCCGTGGCTCGCACCAGCCCGTGGCTTCCAACGACTCGGCCAGCGGCCGTGCCATGAACCGCCGCGTGGAGATCTTCGTGGGCGAGATCCCGCAGCAGCACCAGCAGCCTCAGTATCAACAGCAGCCGCAGTACCAGCAGCCCCGCTGACCCGGGCTCTGTGCCAGATGCAACGCCCCGCAACGCGGGGCGTTTTTGCGTGGGCGGGCACCGGCATTGCCCTATGCTGGCTCCCATCCATCAATGGGGAGTCGTATGAGTGAAGCAAGCACAGCGGGCGCGGCCGACGTGGTCAGCCCGCTCGACAAGGGCCTGGGCGCGCTGTCCGCCCCCTGCGCGCCGCAGGACGCTGCCGCGCAGGGGTGGAATCTGCTGCGGGAAGACTTGAGTTTGCCGGTGGCCGTGCTGTCGCAGTCGCGCCTGTCGCACAACCTGGCCTGGATGCAGCGCTTTGTGGATGCCTACGGCGCCCAGCTCGCGCCCCACGGAAAGACGACCATGGCGCCCCGCCTGTTCCGCCAGCAGATCGACGCGGGCGCCTGGGGCATCACGCTGGCCACCGCTCAGCAGACGTGCGTGGCCCATGCCCATGGCGTGCGCCGCGTGCTCATGGCCAACCAGTTGATCGGCCGGCGCAACATGGCGGCCGTGGCCGAGCTGCTGGCCGATCCCGGCTTCGAGTTCTTCTGCCTGGTCGATTGTGCCGAGCAGGTCGAGCAGCTGGCCGCCTTTTTTGGCGCAGCGGGCCGGTCCGTGCAGGTGCTGATCGAACTGGGCCCGCCCGGCGGGCGCACGGGCGTTCGCTCCGATGCGCAGATGCAGCCGCTGCTGGACGCGCTGGCCCGGGCCGGTGCCGGCGTGCGACTGGCCGGGATCGAGGTCTACGAGGGCGTCCTCAAGGAAGAAGAACCCATCCGCACCCTGCTGCGGCGCGCCGTGGACTGGCTCCAGCGGCTGGCGGGCGAGGGCCGGCTGCAGCGCAGCCCGGCCGTGCTCACTGGCGCCGGCTCGGCCTGGTATGACGTGGTGGCCCAGGAGTTCGGCAAGGCCGACATCGGCGGTCCGCTGGATCTGGTGCTGCGCCCGGGCTGCTATCTCACGCATGACGCGGGCATCTACCAGGCAGCGCAGCGGCGCATCGACCAGACCAATCCCGTGGCGCAGCAGATGCGTGCCAGCCTGCAGCCTGCGCTGCAGGTCTGGGCCTATGTGCAGTCGCTGCCCGAGCCCGGCCGCGCCATCGTGGCGCTGGGCAAGCGCGATACCGCCTTCGAGGCCGTGCCGCCCCGGCCCGCGCTGCGCTACCGCCCCGGTGATGCCGCGCCGGTGGCCACACCGCCCCATTGGGAGGTCACGGCCATGATGGACCAGCATGCTTTCCTGAAGGTGGCCGAGGACGATGGCCTGCGCATAGGCGACATGCTGGCCTTCGACATCTCCCACCCCTGCCTGACCTTTGACAAATGGCGGCAGTTGGCCGTCGTCAATGACCGCTATGACGTGGTGGACGTGATTGCCACGTATTTCTGAAGGGGTCAGCCGTGTGTGCGCAGCAGGTTGGCCAGTTCAACGGCCGACTTGACCTGCATCTTGTCGAAGACGCGCGCGCGGTGGACCTCGACGGTGCGCACGCTGATGTCCAGCTGGTCGGCGATGAGCTTGTTGGGAATGCCCTCGACCACCAGGCGCATCACGTCGCGCTCGCGCTCCGTCAGCTCGTTGAAGCGTGCACGCACGGCTTCGCGCGCACGGGTTTCGGCCTGGTGCTGGGCCGACAGTTCCAGCGCCTGTTCGATGCGGTCCACGAGGGCATTGTCCGAGAAAGGCTTTTCGCAGAAGTCGAAGGCGCCGCGCTTGACGGTGTCCACGGCCGTGGGCACGTCGGCATGGCCGGTCAGGAAGATCACGGGCATGCCTGCGATCTGGTTGCGTTCCAGCATGAGGTTGAACAGCGCCAGCCCGCTCATGCCGCCCATGCGCATGTCCAGCAGCAGGCAGCAGGGATTGCGTGGCGGTGGGCGCGACTGCAGCATGGCGTCGAAGGCCTCTGCGCTGTCATAGCATTCGCTGAGCAGGCGGCGCGAGCGCAGCAGCCAGGCCAGCGCTTCGCGGACATCGGTGTCGTCGTCGACGATGTAGACGGTGGCGTCGGGTACAGGTTCCATGGGCCTATTGTTCCATTTGTTCCATTGGTGCCATCTATGCCTGCACCTGCGCAGGGCTGTGCGCCGGCAGCGTGAAGGCGAAGACGGTCCCGCGCGGGCTGTGGGGGCTGTGCTGCAGGTGGCCGCCATGCTGCTCGACCACGGTACGGCACAGGCTCAGGCCCAGGCCCATGCCCTCGTTGCGCGTGGTGAAAAAGGGCGTGAACAGTTGCTCCGCCACATGCTGGGGAATGCCGGTGCCGCAGTCGATGACGGCGAACTCCACCCAGCTGCGGCGCGTGCTGGCGGCCGCACGGCGCACGCGCAGCTGCAGCTCGCGCTCCATGGTCTCGGGCGAGTCCATGGCCTGCATGCCGTTGCGCGCCAGGTTGAGCAGCACCTGCTCGATCATGGTCGGATCGCACAGCACGGGCGGGAGGCCGGGCTCGATGTCGGTGGTCACGCGCACGCCCAGGTTGCGTGCCTGCAGGCTGATCAGCGGCAGCACGGCGTCTATGAGTTCGGCGGCGCCTATGACTTCGCGGGACTGGTCGCGCCGCCGCACGAAATCGCGCACGCTCTTGATCACGCGGCCTGCGCGGTCGGCCTGGAAGCTGATGCGCTCCATGGCCATGCGCAGGTCCTGCAGTTGCTGGCGCAGCCGGGCTTCATGGTCCGAGATGGCGCTGCCCGCACCTGCACCTGTGCCCGTGCCATCGTCGCTCCCCAGCATGTTCAGCGATCCCGTGGCGTAGCTGGAGATGGCCACCAGCGGCTGGGTGAGTTCATGGCTCAGCAGCGAGGCCATCTCGCCCACCGTGGCCAGGCGGGCCGTGGCCTGCAGGCGCTCCTGCGAGGCGCGTGAGATCTCTTCCATGCGCTTTTGCTCGCTGATGTCGATGAAGGCACTCATCCAGCCGGTGTGCTGGCCCTGGGCATTGATCAGCGGCGCCTCGAAGATCAACACCGGAAAGCGCGTTCCGTCCTTGCGCATGAAGATGCTTTCATGGCCCTCGCGCGGCGGCGGGGCGTTGCCGGACAGGCGGCTGTCGCGCCGGCGCGCGTAGATCTCGGCGCGCTCGGGCGGCCAGTAGGGCGCAATGCTCAGTCCCAGCAGTTCCTCGGCCGTGAAGCCCACCATGCTGCAGAAGGCCGGGTTCACATAGCTGATGCGGCCCTGCAGATCGCGCGCGCGCAGGCCCGTGACCAGCGAGTCCTCCATGGCCTTGCGAAAGGCCAGCGCATCGCCCAGATCGCGCTCGGCGCGCAGGCGTCGGCGGTTGTCGCGCACCAGCACGGCGACCACGGACACCAGGGCGATGGACATCAGCGTCACCAGGGCCGTGAGCACGTTGGGGAATACGCTGGGCGCGCGGTGCCAGCTGTCCATGCGCAGCACCAGTGTGCTGCCCGGCAGGTCCAGGAGCTGCTGCGCCGTGAACATGCGCGTGCCGCGCCAGGAGGCGCCCAGCAGGGCCAGGCGCGTGCCGTCCGGCTCGGTGAAGGACACTTCCTGGGTGCGCGGCAGGTTCTTGCTGACCTGGGTGATCAGCAGGCTTTGCAGGCTGTAGGTGCCGATGACAAAGCCGATGATGTGGCCGCTTTGCGTCAATGGCAGGCAGACCTCCATCATCTCCGTGCCCAGGCCTTCGGCCAGCAGCTGGAAGTAGCTGGGCGAGTAGGCCGGGCCGTTGAGGCGGCGCGCGTGGGTGCAGGTCAGCACGGCCTCCGGATGGGTGTTTTGCGTGCGCAGCTGGTCTTCCCACTGCACGTTGCGGTAGGGCGTCTCGGCATGGGAGCGGATCTGCAGGCCCGCATCGCGCCATTCGATGCGCATCAGCTCGCGGCGCACCTGCAGCAGCTCGGCGGCGCGGGTCTTCCACTCGGCAGGGTCGTTGTCGGGCGCGTTCAGCGCCTGCAGGTCCTGCAGGTTGCGGTTGAGGGCGGCGCGTATGTCTGCCACGGCATTGGCGGTGTCGCGCTCCAGCTTGTCCTGGACCTGGGAGGCCTCATAGCGTCCGGCCAGCCAGACCATGGTGATGAGCATGCTGGCCACCAAAGCGACCAGCAGGCTCCACAGCGACCAGCGCCGCCAGGCAGTGCGCCAGCGGCGCCAGGGCCAGCGGCCTTCGGCAGGGGCGGGCGTGGACAGGTGCAGCGGATTCACAGGACGCGGTGCTCCAGGGCCGGCAACTGGCGGCGCACATGCGCCAGGCGCTCGCGCTTGATCTCGCCCAGCACCACGCCGGCACCCTCGGCCTGCTGCGCCAGCACCATGCCCCAGGGGTCGGCCAGCAGGCTGTGGCCCCAGGTGCGGCGGCCGTTCTCATGGTGGCCGCCCTGGGCGGGCGCCAGCAGGTAGGCCTGGTTTTCGATGGCGCGGGCGCGCAGCAGCACCTCCCAGTGGGCCAGGCCCGTGATGTGGGTGAAGGCGGCGGGCACCAGCAGCAGGTCGGCACCCTGCTCGGCCAGTCGGCGGTACAGCTCGGGAAAGCGCAGGTCGTAGCACACACTCAGGCCCAGGCGCCAGGACTCGCCCTCGCGCGAGGTGATGTCGCAGGTCACGGGCGTGTGGCCGGCCTGGACCACGGCGGCCTCTGTGTAGCGCTCGCGGCCGTTGTCGTAGTGGAACAGGTGGATCTTGTCGTAGCGCGCCACGCATTCGCCCTGGGGCGAGAACACCAGCGAGCTGTTGAGCACGTGGGCATCGTCATCGGCCACCAGGGGCAGGGTGCCGCCGACGATCCACAGCTGCAGCTCGCGCGCGGCGCGGCCCAGGAAGTCCTGGATGGGGCCTTGGCCGAAGCTCTCGCGGTAGGCCAGCTTGTCGGTATCGCGCAGGCCCATGGCACAGAAGTATTCGGGCAGGGCCGCGAGTTCGGCTCCCTGCTCGCGCGCCTGGCGCAGCAGGGCCATGGCCTGGTCGAGGTTGGCGCGCACATCGGGTTCCGACACCATTTGCAGGGCTGCGATTTTCATGGGTTCTCTCCTGAAGGGGCTGACTCGGTGGTGGTGGAGGGCGTGCGCGACGGTGTGTCAGAGGGCGTTGCGGCCCGGCGGCGCGGCAAGGCAGTGACCTGGGGATCATCCCAGCTGCCGTCGATGCGGAATTCCTTGGTGGCTGCCGCAATCAGCGGGCCCCGCAGCAGCACTTGCGCCAGAAAGCTGCCCAGGCCGATCACGGGGTTGATGGCCGTGGCCACCAGGGAGGCGGTCATCGCGTTGATCTCGGGCACCACCACCACGTGCAGATTCTGCGTCTCCTGGACCAGGTCTGCCGTGCCTTCCATCAGCACGGCGGCGTTGACGCCCTTCATCTGCATGTTGTTGGTGCGCGCCACGCCATCGGTGATCTGCACGTCGCCGCGCATGAAGTCGAAGGCAAAGCCGTTGCTGAAGACATCGCGGAAATCCAGCGTCAGCCGGCGTGGCAGCGCCTGCAGGCTGAGCACGCTCAGCAGCTTGGCCAGGCCCGGTTCGGCCTTGAGGAACTGGCCGGTCTGCACATCCAGGTGCATGGAGCCCGAGAGGCTGCGGAAATCGGGCGTGATGGGCGAGCCCGTCCATCCCGCCGAGCCCTGCAGGCTCCCCTTGCCATTGCCCACCACGCCGGGCATGTCAAAGCGCGTGAGCAGCTTGCCCACGTCGCGCAGGTCCAGCTGGAACTGCAGCTGGCTGCGCCCCGGATGCTCGGACTGCCCCTGGGGCAGGCGCCACTGGCCGTTGGCCGTCAGCGTGGCCTCGGGCGTGGAAATGTTGAAGCGCGACAGCTGCCATTCGCGTGCCGCCGCGTTGCCGGGCACTGGGCGGTTGCGGGCCTCGACCTCCAGGCGGCCCAGCGCATGGCCCGACAGGTGCATGTCGTCCACCACGATCTGCAGCGCCGGCAGCTGGCGCGGCCCTTCGTTGAACAGGGCGTCCACGCGTTCGGACTTGGCCTCCGGCACCGTCAGGCGGGACAGCCGGGCGACCAGTTGCCCTTCGGGCTGGGCGTCCGTGCCTTCGCGAAAGCCCACATAGCCATCCAGCTCCTGGGAGGTGAGGTTGCTGTGCCACGAGCCGCCATCGCGCGAAATGCCCGCCACCACATCGTGCAGCTGCCGCCCCTTGGCCTGCAGTTGCTTGACGCGCAGGCTCAGCCGATCGGGAAGGTATTCGCGCGCAGGGTCCGTGGCGGCGTCGGCGGGCTCTGGCCTGGTGCCGTTGGACTGCGGCGCCAGCGCCAGCCAGTCGTCGATATTGAAGAGCGGCAACTGCACATGGGCCTGCACGCCCTGGCCCGAAGTGGGGGCGGTGCCCGCTTCCTGGCCGATGAGGATGCTGCCGTGCAGCACGCGGCTGTGCTTGCCACTGATGTCGCGCTCATAGAAGACCGAGCCCGTGTCGCCCAGTTGCACGCTGATCTGGTCGCGCAGCGGGGCATCGGGCGCGGCGAAGCTGGCAGGCGCGAGCTGGTGGCTCACGACCAACGGCTGGATGGACTCGGCGGCCTTGCCCAGCGGAGCCGGCAGGTTGATGCGCATGCCCTGCAGGCTGGACTGGACCTGGATTTCGGGCGTGCCACGGCGCACCTTCAGCAGCAGGGAATAGGGCGACTGGCCCTCGGCATGGCGGGCCAGGTCGGCCACCCAGCCCAGTTCCCTGGCATCGCGCAGCCCCTGTGCCGTGGCCGTGCCCTGCACCCGCACCTTGACGGACGATTCGGTGGCTGGCGCATTGCGCGCCAGCGCCTGCATGCCGCCATCGGCACGCAGCTCACCGCCCAGGGCCCGCGCCTGCAAGCCGACCAGCGAGAAGCCGGTGTCGGAGAATTTGACGGCGCCACGCAGCTGGCTCAGGTGCGGTGTCTCGTCATCGAGCTGCAGCGAGTTGCCCGCCAGCGTGACCTGCCCGGACACCTTGCTGCGGTCCAGATGGTCGATGGGCAATTGCAGTTGCAGGGCCAGTTGCGCGGCGCCCGTGGCCTCGCTGCCGTCCAGCACGTGCCCGGTCAGCGCCGACAGGGCCGAGGTCTTCACCACCCCCAGCATGTCGGCCAGCGGGCCCTGGCCCTTGGCGGTGACGGCCACCTCGGTGTGGGCCAGGTTGGGAATGCTGGCCTGGATGTCGCGCATCTGCAGCTGCGGATAGCCGGCGAACTGGCCGCGCGCATTGCGCACGGCCATGGAGGAGCGGTCAAACACCAGCTCGCCGGACAGATCGACCAGGGCCGGCCAGGGCGCCTCGCCATGCGTGAGCAGATGGGGCGGCACATATTCATAGTGCACGTCATGCAGCTTGGCCGCGATGTGGAACTCGCCCTGGCTGGGCTTGTCGGCCGGTACGTGGTCCAGGTTGCCGCGCACCTTGAAGTTCACCGTGCTCGCGCGCCCGGCGTGTATGGCCTCGCGCACATAGTGGCGCGCGTCGGCGGGAATCTCCAGCGGCAGGTAGCGGTGCACGCGCGTGCCGTCTGCGTTGCGCAACTGGCCCTGCAGGTCCAGCACGCCGGGAAAGCGCGGCTGCCTGTCGCTGCCGTCGCCGGTATGCCATTGCGCGCGGGCCTCGCCTTCGGTGTCGTCGTTGGCAAAGCGCAGGCTGGGCACCTGCACGCTGATGGCCTGGCCGCGCAGTTGCCAGCGCAGGCTGGCCTGCAGGCGGTGCAGCGGGATCTCGGGCTCCTCGAACACGCCGGGGAACGACAGCGACGCCGGCCGCTGCTCTGTGCCCTCCATCTCCAGCTGGGCCTGGCCGCCGTCCTGGTCCAGCGAGAAGCGCGCGTTCAGGCCCTTGAGGCCGGGCATGCCCGGCGCCGCGGGGCCTTCGGACGATGCCACGCCGTTGATCGACAGTTGCTGCAGTTCGCCACTGGCCTTGTACTGCTGCAAGGACTCCAGCGGGCCGCGCCAGCTTCCCTGGAACTGGTGCAGACGGCCGGCCGGTGCCAGATCGGCCAGGTGCTGCTGCACCTGCTCTGGAAGCGGCAGGCGCTGGCCCAGCTGGGCGAGGATGGCTAGGTCAATGCCATCGGCCTGGAACTCGCCGTGCTCACCCAGCGCCCCCTGCGTGCTGGCGCCGGCGGGGTTGTAGCGCGCGCGCAGATTGCCAGCCGGCCAGTGCAGGCCGTCGCCCGTGGAAAATTCCAGGTTCTGCGCAGCGAAGCGCCAGCCGTCCTGGTGTTGCACGCTCAGCCTGCCCGTCAGGGCCTGCAGCTTCAGCGGCTGCAGGTCTTCGCGCCACTGCAGCTGCAGCGCGTTCACGGCCACGTCGGCCATGGCGCCCACGGGCTGGCCCTGGCGCAGGTCTATCCAGGCGCGCAGCGCGCCCCGGCCCTGCTGCAGGCGCAAGCCAGAGATGTCTATGTACTGGCCAAGCTGGGACAGGTCGATCTGCGTGAACATCGCATGGGCCTGGCCGCTCCAGCGGCGCCAGTTGCCCTCGTGCGTGGACAGCAGCGGCTCGCGGAACAGGCCGGTCAGCATGAAGCGCTCGCCCCAGCCCTCGGGCGGCGTGGCATCCAGGCGCAGTCCGTGGCCCCAGCCCTTGTTGCGCAGCACCAGGTCCACATCGCGCAAGGCCAGCGGCGGAGCCTGGCGCAGTTCGTCCAACCACAGCAGGCTGCCGCCGCGCAGCGCCAGTTCGGTCTGCGAAAACAGCCAATCGGCGGCGGCATTGTCCCCGCCGGCCGAAGGGCTGATCTCGATGCCGGCCACGAAGACTCGGCCATCGGCCGCGCGGCGCACCACGAGTTCAGGACGGTCTATGTAGATCTGTTCCACGCCCAGGCGCATCAGCGAGCGTGCCGAAACGGCGACCACCACGCTGGGCAGGCGCAGGGCGTCTGCCGAATGTTCGGGGTCTTGCACCACCACGTCGCCCAGCTCGAAGCGGGGGACCAATCCCTCGCTGCGGGCCGTGATGCTGCCTATGCGAACCGGTAGGCCCAGCGTGCGTGAGGCCAGGGATTCCAGCTGAGGACGCCATTCGCCGATTCGCGGCACAATCCAGCCATGGAGCACCCCCCACACGGAGGCGAGGACCAGCCAGAAGGCCAGGACCAGCCCCAGTGACCACCGCGCAAGGCCGGCCATCCAACGGGTCAGGCGTGTGGGGTGCGGTTTCGGTTCGATCATCGGCGGCATCAGCTATGACGGGAATTATGACCGGCGCCCTCAGGGCCTGGGCGGTAACCAAGGGTTGCTGCAATCCCTCTGCGCGTGAGTGGCCGCTTCTTTCGCGTTCCGTATGCAATCCTCAGTTCACGCAATGGCAGGTACGGCCTTGAATGTCCCCGCACAGGCCGCCTATTCCCGTTTTCACCAACGGCTGCACCGTCGCTATGGCGACGAGCTGAGCCTCTTGCCGCCGGGTCCGCCCGAGCGCGCGTCCATGGAGCAGGCCCTGGCGGCACTGCTGGAGCGTGGCCTGGACCTGTCGGCTGCGCTGCGTGTGCTGCGCCAGCTGGTCATGGAGCGCACCATGGTGCTCGACTGCGAGCAGCAGGCGCCGCTGGCCGTGGTCACGCGCGCCGTGACCGAGCTGGCCGAGCTGGCGCTGGAGCGCGCCTGCATCCAGGCGCGCGCCGAGCTCGACGCGCGCCATGGCGCGCCCCAAGGCCCCGACGGCCGGCCCGTGCAGCTGTGGATCATCGGCATGGGCAAGCTGGGCGCACGCGAGCTCAACGTCTCCAGCGACATCGACCTGATCTACGTCTACGAGCAGGACGGCGACACCGCCGGCCTGCCCGATGGGCGCGGGGTGATCTCCAACCACGAGTACTTCGCGCGCGTGGTCAAGGGCATCTACGGCCTGATCGGCGACACCACCGAGCACGGCTTTGTCTTCCGCGTGGACCTGGCGCTGCGTCCCAACGGGAACTCGGGGCCTTCGGCCGTCTCGCTGGCCTCGCTGGAGGAGTATCTGCAGACCCATGGACGCGAGTGGGAGCGCTTTGCCTGGCTCAAGAGCCGCGTCGTGGCGCCCATGGACTGCGTGCGCTCCCAGCAGGTGCAGGCGCTGCGTGCCGTGGTCCTGCCCTTTGTCTTTCGCCGCTACCTGGACTACGCGGTCTTTGATGCGCTGCGCTCGCTGCACCGCCAGATCCGCGAGCATGCGGCGCGGCGCAGCGCGGGCCATCCGGGCCGCTCCAATGACGTCAAGCTCTCGCGCGGCGGCATCCGCGAGATCGAATTCACCGTGCAGCTGCTGCAGGTGGTGCGTGGCGGCCAGTTCCCCGAACTGCGCTGCCGCCCCACGCTGGAGGCGCTGGGCCGCCTGGCGCGCGCCGGCCTCATGAGCCAGGAAGTGGCCGACGCCCTGGGCTCGGCCTACACCTTTTTGCGCCGTGTCGAGCACCGTATCCAGTACCTGGACGACCAGCAGACCCATGTGCTGCCCACCCGCGACGATGACCTGGAATGGATTGCGCGCACCATGGGCTTTGCCGATGCCTGCGCCTTTTTGCACCAGCTCGATGCCCATCGCGAAAAGGTGGCCGAGGAATTCGACACCCTGCTGGGCGGCTCGGCCCAGCCTCAGTGCGGCTCGGGCCGTTGCAATGGCGCGCGCAGCCCCGCCCAGGGCACGCCGCGCGAGATAGACGGCCTCATGGAGCAGTTGCCGCCAGCCCTGGCCGCCCATGTGGCCGACTGGCGCGGCAATGCCCGCATCGCCAACCTGCGCGACGAGGCGCGCGGCCGGCTGTTTCGACTCGTGCAGCGCACGGCGCAATGGGTGGCCGAGCGCAGCGTGCCCGAAGACGCCGCGCTGCGCTTTCTGAACTGGCTGGAGCCGCTGCTGCGCCGTGAAAGCTATCTGGCCCTGCTGCTGGAGCGCCCCGCCGTGCACGAGCGGCTGCTGGACCTGCTGGGCGCGGCACGCTGGCCCGCGCGCTACCTGCAGCAGCACCCGGGCGTGATCGACGAGCTGGCCAACGAAGCCATGCTGGGCGAGCGTTTCTCGCCCATGGACTTCGAGCATGAGCTGGCCCTGCGCCTGGCCGCGCTGCAGGCCACGGGCGAGGACGATGACGAAACCCTGCTGAACCTGCTGCGCCGCGCCCACCATGCCGAGGTCTTTCGCACGCTGGCGCGCGATATCGAAGGCCGCATCACGGTCGAGCAGGTGGCGGACGATCTCAGCGCACTGGCCGACTGCGTGCTGCGGGTGACGGCCAGCTGGTGCTGGAGCCGGCTCAAGAACCGCCACCGCGAGTCGCCGCAGTTCGCCATCATCGGCTACGGCAAGCTGGGCGGAAAGGAGCTGGGCTACGGCAGCGACCTGGACATCGTGTTCGTCTTCGATGACGAAGACGAACACGCCTCCGAGATCTATGCCGCCTTTGTGCGCAAGCTCATCAACTGGCTGGCCGTCAAGACGGGCGAGGGCGACCTGTTCGAGATCGACACCGCGCTGCGCCCCAACGGCAACTCGGGCCTGCTGGTGACCAGCTTCGCCTCCTATGCCAACTACCAGCAGCAGCGCGGCAGCAACACGGCGTGGACCTGGGAGCACCAGGCCATGACGCGGGCGCGCTTCGTGCTGGGCAGTGACGATCTGCAGGCCCGCTTCGATGCCGTGCGCGAGGCTGTGATCACCGCGCCTCGCGACGCCTCGGCGCTGCGCGACGAAATCGTCGCCATGCGCGAACGCGTGCGCGGCGCCCATCCGGTGCGCGGCGGCCTGTTCGATGTCAAGCACAGCCCGGGCGGCATGGTCGATGTGGAATTCGCGGTCCAGTACCTCGTGCTCTCGCAATCGGCCTCGCACCCGGAACTGATGGCCAACCTCGGCAATATCGCGTTGCTGCAGCGCGCCGAACAGGCAGGATTGATCCCGGCCGGCGTAGGCCAGCAGGCGGCCCGGGCCTACCGCGAGCTGCGCCGCCTGCAGCACGTGGCACGGCTGGATGAGCGCTCGGCACAGCTGGTCCCAGGGCAGGCCGAGCCGCTGAGTGCGCCCGTCAAGGCCTTGTGGGATGCGGTTTTCGCCAACGCCGTTGCGGCTTGACGATGTGAAGCAAAGAAGGCGGCTTGCGGCTGCGAACGCCTTCACTTCAGCATCCGTGGAAATTGGCCTACAGCAGGATCGCGGGCATCCTCAAAATGTTACATTTTTCCTGCCCACGACCCCTGGAACTTCTGCAAAAGTAGCTCATCTATTGAACAGCTTGTTGAGAGAGAGTATCCAGACCGAATTTCACGTTGCGAAGCCTCTGGGGCCACAGTCCTGAACTGTTCCGCCCGAAGCGCTTCTCCTCCCTCCCTCTCTTTATTCGTTTCGGGATGCTTCGCAACTTTTTTATGCCAGCAAAAAGGCCACCCATCGGGTGGCCTTTTTGCATTCCCGGGCTGGTGCGGCGTCAGGGCTGGGGAGGGCGCGTGGCTGCAAAACTGGCACGCTCGGCCAGCTTGGCCTGCAGTGCGGCCAGATTGGGGTGGTCGGCGCGCCAGTCCAGCTCGGGAAAGCGAAAGTCCAGCCAGCCCAGGGCACAGCCCACGCACACGTCGGCCAGGGTGAAGTGGATGCCGCAGCAATACGGCTTGTCGCCCAGGCCCTGGGACATCACGTTCAGTGCAGCCCGGACCTTGGCAAGCTGGCGGTCTATCCATGCCTGGCAGCGCTGTTCTTCGCTGCGGCCATCCCAGGTGGCTTCGAGGCGGGCCAGCGCCCCGGCATCCAGCAGGCCATCGGCCAGTGCTTCCCAGGTCTTGATCTCGGCGCGCTCGCGCCCCGTGCCGGGGATCAGCTTGCCTACCGGGGAAAGTGTGTCCAGATATTCGACGATCACGCGCGAGTCGAACATGGCATCGCTGCCGTCCATGACCAGGCGCGGCACCTTGCCCAGCGGGTTGCCGGTGCCGGGCGACAGCTCGCGGCTCCAGGGGTTTTCCTCGACGAACTGATAGTCGAGCCTTTTCTCTGCCAGTACGACGCGTACCTTGCGTACGTAGGCGCTGGTGGAGGAACCTATCAGTTTCATGGCAATTTTCCGTGGCGAAGAGGCGGCCCATGGGCGGGCAGCAGATTCTATGCGCTGCCCGGCGATCTCCCCCTCGGCCCCCGTTTTTGCCGCGCGCACCTACAATCACGGCCCATGAATCTGCCGCACATCTCCGCCCTGTCCCCGCTCGACGGCCGCTACGCCGCCAAACTGTCTCCTCTGCGCCCGATCATGAGCGAGATGGGATACATGCACCGCCGCGTGCAGGTGGAGGTCACCTGGTTCATCGCCCTGTCGGATGCCGGCTTTGCCGAGTTCAAGCCCCTGTCCGAAGGCGCGCGCGTCTATCTGCAGGACCTGGTGAAGAACTTCTCCGAGGCCGATGCCGTGGCCATCAAGGACATCGAAAAGACCACCAACCACGACGTCAAGGCCGTGGAGTACTGGATCAAGGGCAAGTTCGACGGCCGTCCCGAGCTGCTCAAGGCCGCCGAATTCGTGCACTTTGCATGCACCAGCGAAGACATCAACAACACCAGCCACGCGCTGCAACTGCGTGCCGGCCGCGACAGCGTGCTGCTGCCCGCAATCTCCGGCATCACGGCCAAGCTGCGCGAGATGGCCCATGCCTATGCTGCCGTGCCCATGCTCAGCCGCACGCACGGCCAGACCGCCAGCCCCACCACCGTGGGCAAGGAAATCGCCAACGTGCTGGTGCGCCTGGAAAAGGCAGCAGCGCGCATTGCCGAGGTCAAGCTCCTGGCCAAGATGAACGGCGCCGTCGGCAACTACAACGCCCACCTTTCCGCCTGGCCCGAGTTCGACTGGGAAGCCTTCAGCAAGAACGTGATCGAGTCGCCCGAGCCCCAGGGTCTGGGCCTGAGCTTCCAGCCCTACTCGATCCAGATCGAACCGCATGACTACATGGCCGAGCTGTTCGACGCCATCGCGCGCGCCAACACCATCCTCATCGACTTCTCGCGCGATGTCTGGGGCTATGTGTCCCTGGGCTACTTCAAGCAGCGCCTGAAGGCCGGCGAGATCGGCTCCTCGACCATGCCGCACAAGGTCAACCCCATCGACTTCGAGAATGCCGAAGGCAACCTGGGCCTGGCCAACGCCCTGCTCAAGCACCTGGCCGAAAAGCTGCCCATCTCGCGCTGGCAGCGTGACCTGACCGACTCCACCGTGCTGCGCAACATCGGCGTGGCCATGGGCTATGCCACGTTGGCCTACAGCTCGCTGATGACCGGCCTGAACAAGCTCGAACTCAACGAAGAGCGCCTGCAGGAAGACCTGGACAACGCCTGGGAAGTCCTGGCCGAGCCCATCCAGACCGTCATGCGCCGCTACGGCGTGCAGGGCGCCTACGAAAAGCTCAAGGAAGTCACGCGCGGCAAGACCGTGCAGGCCGAAGACCTGCACCGCCTGATCAACGGCCTGGAAATCCCCCAGGCCGACAAGGACCGCCTGCTGGCCATGACGCCTGCCTCCTATGTGGGCAAGGCGGCCGAGCTGGCGCGCCGCGTTTAATCCATCCTTTGCCGCGCCATGAAGGGCGCGCTTCAACCATTCAGGGCTGCCGATGCAAGCACAGGCTTGCTGCGGCAGCTCTTGTTTTTGATAGGTTCTGTCTCATGGCCCTCAAATCCACCATCTTCAAGGCGAACCTGTCCATCGCCGACATTGACCACGGCTACTACGCCGACCATGCGCTGACCCTGGCTCGCCATCCCAGCGAAACGGACGAACGCATGATGGTGCGCCTTGTGGCCCTGGCCCTCAATGCCCACCAGCTCAGCGACATGTGCAACGGCGACGGCACGCTGGCCTTTGGCGCGGGCCTGTCCGATCCCGAGGATCCCGATGTCTCGCTGACCGACTTCACGGGAGCCAAGCGCCTGTGGATCGAGGTCGGCCAGCCCGAGGAAAAGCCCATCGCCAAGGCATGCAACAAGTCCGATGCCGTAGTGCTCTACGCCTTCCACCATGCGGCGGAAGTCTGGTGGAAAGGCCTGGAAGGCAAGCTGGCACGACTGAACAAGCTGCAGGTTTGGCGTATTCCCTCCGAAACCTCCCAGTCGCTGGCGGAGCTGGCCGAGCGCAGCATGCAATTGCAGGCCACCATCCAGGAAGGCGCATTGACGCTCAGCAGCAATCTGGGCACGGTCTTCATCGAGCCGCTGCGCTGGAAGTAACCGGGCACTGGCCCAAGCAAGCCACTGTCTCAGGCAGGCAACTGCATCCGGACGGCCTGGGCGAAGGACTCCACCGTCCAGCCCGCGCCCAGCAGCATGCGGCGAGTGGACAGCCGGTCCATGACATCGTCGGGCACATTGCAGCCCAGATGGATCAGCGACTTGCTCTCCGTGATGCCCACATAGCGGCCGTCATAGCTGCGCGCCAGATGGTTCCACAGGCCGTGGGCACCCGGCGACTGGCGTGCGCCGCTGACGAGGCAGGTGCCCGTATCGAGCACGCTGCGGTAGACGGCGCTGGCGATGCCGCGCCGCTGGTAGTCCGGCGCAAAGCGCGAATGGGGCGAGCGCACGCGGCGGTCGGTGCGCTTGTCCACTTCGACCAGGCGATTGAACACCGTGTAGCCGGCCAGGCAGCGCCGCTCCATATCCTCCACGTAGGCAAACCATTCGCCGTCGGCCTCCCGCCAGTGCAGCTGGAACTGCGGATCGTGAAGCGGACGTCGCTCCAGGCCGTGCAGCTTGTTGCCGGGCTGGTACAGGCGCTCATGAATGGCTTCGAGCTCGCCCTCCACCAGCGGCTGCATCACGTCGATGCGCAGTTCGGTGACGTGGTGCGGCCGCAAGCGGGCCGAGGCGCGATGCGCCACGGCATCACGCAGATGGCGCCAGAGGGTGGAAAACGAGGGCCCGGCTGGGGCAAAGGCTAGACAGGTCACGGCAAAGCTCGCTTTGTCGGCAGGCCTTGTGGCCCGGCAGACGCGTGAAAACCCAACCGCCTTCAGTTTCAAGGTGAAGGCGGCGCAAGAAGAGCGGATTCAGTGAAGCGACGCTGCCCGGTTCCGCGCAGGGCAGCGCATCAAGACCGTGCGGCCTGTCTGGGGCCGATGTTCAGCCGCGCTGCATCGCGCTCGCGCAGGCGAGCGGCCGTGGCAGGCCAGGCCTTGCCGGCCGGCACGCGCGTGCTCCCCGCATCACTTGCCGTGAGGCGCATGCAGGGGCGGGGGCGGCGGTGGCTGGAAGCGGCGGTCTGCAGCATGGGGGCTGATGTTAGGCCGCCTGCAACATCGCACTGGTTCGGTGCGATATACGGCAATCAGCCGGGTTTGCGCGATATGTCCGCGCGCTCGGCCGCACGCTCTGCATAGCGGGTAAAGCGCCAGGAGTCGCCTTCTGTCGTGATCCTGCGCCATACGGCACGCTTCTGTGGTGGCTCCATGGCGGTCCACATCTGCACTTCGTCGAAGCTGCGGCCACAACCCTTGCATTTCTCGTCGCCCTGGCTGGTGGAGCAGATGGCGATGCAGGGCGTATCGGGGGTCGTGTCGTACCAGGCCAGCCAGGCTGCCATGGCGTGCGAGGGAAAGCCCTCAACCTGCACTTCGGTCTCATGCCAGAAGATCATCAGCGCGTACACCTCGGCCAGGGCCCGTACTTCGGGCTGCAGCAGCACACCATCCGGGGACGGGTGGCGCTCTCGCCAGTAGTTGATGGCGGCTTCGATATCGGTGATGTGCAGTGCGGTCATGGACGGGCAAGGGGGAGGGACAGCGATGATAAGGCGCATGCCAGTCCTCGGCCGGGCACTGCTGCAACACTCCATCAGCTTCAGGGTTGCTATGAATAGTGAAGCGTTGGGAGTAGATGTATAAAAGGAGTGCGGGATGTGTTGCTTGTGCTTTCCGTGGAATTGAAGGGTTTTTTCACTTGCGTGCCGCAGCGGCTTTGTGTTGCAATCCGCAGGTTCGAAGGGGAGTAGCTCTCTGCCGGCAGGGGTGGTTGCAAAGCCACCGCGCCGGCATCGGAATGGTCGTCAATACGAAGCGCAAGCTTCCGGCCTTCCGGGCTGCGGTGCATACCGCAGCCGAGCAAGACCTTTGATGGACCTGATGACGGTCGATCAAGGTGTTCTCCCCTGAGCCAGGCATGTCCTTGCCCGGGTAGGCGCTGTGTCGTCGCATCGGTCTTTCTGTGCTGGTGGGTGTTTCTCCAGGAGGGAGGAGTTCTCGCCGGCCGTACTCAACAGCGAGGACCTTATGGACTTGGACTTTCTGACTCACGCCCCGTTCTGGGTGGCCCTGGGCCAAATCATCATCATCGACATCCTGCTGGGCGGGGACAACGCGGTCGTGATCGCGCTGGCCTGCCGCAAGCTGCCGCCCGCGCAGCGCAAGAAGGGCATCATCTGGGGCACGGCTGGCGCCATCATCCTGCGCGTCATCCTGATCGCCTTCGCGATGACGCTGCTGGCGCTGCCCTTCCTGAAGTTTGTCGGCGCACTGCTGCTGGTGTGGATCGGTATCAAGCTGATTGCGCCTGATGAAGATGGCCATGACAACATCCAGGGCAGCGACAAGCTGCTGGCGGCCATCAAGACCATCATCGTCGCCGACCTGGTGATGAGCGTGGACAACGTGATCGCCATCGCCGGCGCCGCACAGAGCTCGGGCGAGCACCAGCTGCTGCTGGTCGTGCTGGGTCTGTTGATCTCCATCCCCATCATCGTCTGGGGCTCGCAGCTCGTGATCAAGCTGATGGAGCGCTTCCCCATCATCATCGTGGCCGGCGGCATGCTGCTGGGCTGGATTGCCGGCGGCATGCTGGTCACCGACCCCGTCTTCGCCAATACGGAGAAGTGGGACTGGATGGTCAAGCTGCCCCAGACCGACATGCTCAAGTACGGTGCCAGCGTGTTCGGAGCCCTGCTGGTGCTGGCACTGGGCAAGTACATCGCTTCGCGCCGTCCTGCTCCCAAGGCGGATGCCCACGGAGCTTGATTTCCTGAAAAGTTGAGGTTGGCGCCGGGTTGGCCTGTCTGGCCTCCCGCGCCGATTCGCGACAATCCAGTGCAAGGGCGGCTTTGACCGCCCGCCTGTCCCACCCCGCAAACCCAGTTCGACAAGGACTTGCTTTGAACCCCATCATCGTCTACGTGGATGACGCTTCCTACGCTCTGCCTCTGGTCCAGGCCCTGGCCGCCTCGCCGCAGGCCCAGTCCTCGCACTGGTTGCTGGTGGCCTGCGCACCGCGCATAACCCACCGTGTCAGCAAATGGGTGAGCCACAGCGCACGCGAAAGCTGGCGCGGCAAGTGGGCCGACAAGCTGTTTGCCCAGTTGCTGCCGGTGTTCGGTGACAGTGCAGGCCGAATCACGCCGGTGCTGGCCAAGGGGCCGCTGGCCGAACTGGTGGCCCAGCTCCAGCAGGAGCATGGCGCGGCCCAGATCGTCGATGCGCGCCGCCCCAAGCAGGAAGCCACGGCCCCAGCCGTGGCGCCTGCAGCCCCGCTGGGCCGGCGCTGGAATCTTCCGGGAACGCTGGCGGCCATCGGCGCGCTGATGGGCCTGGTGTTCGAGGAAGCGATGGTCTAAAGGCTGGCATCTGCCTGGCTGCTCTGGTCAGGCGATCACTGTCAGGACGGCATCCCGGAAAACGGGATGCCGTTTTTCATGGAGTTCTCCGGTCCACGGTTCCCAGTGCGCCGCCTCAACCCGGATCTGCCGGCTGCTGCTATGCTGCCCGCATGAAAATCCTGATCAAATGGCTGCTCAGCGCCGGTGCCCTGCTGGTCGTGGCCTATCTCTATGGTGGCGTGCAGGTCAACAGCTTCAGCTCGGCCATGATCGCGGCGCTGGTCATCGGCCTGCTCAACGCGGTGCTGCGGCCCATCCTCGTGGTGCTGACGCTGCCCGTGACCATCGTGACGGTCGGGCTGTTTCTCTTCGTGGTCAATGGACTGATGTTCTGGGCAGCCTCGGGCCTGCTCAGCGGCTTTCATGTCGCGGGCTTCTGGGCGGCCATGCTGGGCGCGCTCATCTACTCGCTGCTGGGCCTGGCCATCGAGTCACTTCTCGCGCGCCTGTTCCCTTAGCAGCTCCTCCACGGCACGCAGCCGCGTGTCCACGATGGAGGCTTCAATGAAATCCACCTTGGGCCCGCCCTTGCGGGCCAGTTCCTGCGCTGCCTTGAAGCGATCCACCGCGGCCGCATAGTCGTAGTGCGCGACCTGGGCCTCGGCCTCGGCGCGCAGCGCGCGCAGCTCCTGGCCCTGAGAGCGCTGAACCTGGGCCAGCAGTTGCCAGGCGCTGGCATCGCGCGGGTGGTCCGTCACCCAGGTCTGCAGCGGGCCCGCCATGCTGGCGGCGCCCTGCTCGCGCAGCAGGATCTGTGTGCGCATCAGCAATTCCGGCCTGCGCACGGCGCGGCTTTCGACCACATTGACGGTGGCCAGGCTGGGGCCGCTTTCCGTTGTCTTGGCGGGGACGGATTCCGTGGGACTGGCCTGGGCAGGTGCGGCTGCAGGCAGGTAGAGCGGTGGCAACGCCTGCAACGCGGCGCCGGGCTTGCCGGCTGTCAGCTCCAGTTCGGCCTGCAGCAGCTTGGCCTGCCGCAGGGCGCCGGGATCGGCGGCCGTGGCCGCTTGAAGGCGCCCGGACATTTCCCGCGCCTCGGCCCAATCGCGCAATTGCACGGCGCTCAGCGTGGCGGCATACAACTGTGCCACCTGCTGGGTCGGTGTTTGGCTCCCAAAGCTGGTGGAGCGCGGCAGCTCGGCCCACTGGCGCAGCACGTCCACGCCCGGGCGCGACAGCACGCGGGCCCGTGCGGCCATCATCACGTGTTCCAGGGAAGGGGCGGGCGCGGGCGCAACGCCGCGCGGCAGGCGTGAATGCATGTCGGCCATGCGCTCCGTGGTCAGCGGATGGCTGCGCAGATAGGGCCAGCTGCCGTTGTCATTGAGCCTATTGGCCTGCTGCAGCTTGTCGAACATGGTGACAAAGCCCTGCGGCGCAAAGCCCGCAGGCGCCATCAAGCCATAACCCATGCGGTCGGCCTCGCGCTCCATGTCGCGAGAGAAGTTCAGCTGGTTCTGCACGGCCAGCGCCTGGCCGCCCATCATCATCGCCATGGCGGCATCCGGGCTGCGGCTGGCGGCCAGGGCGCCCAGGATCATCGAGCCGATCATCAGCGGCGTCTGCTTGCCCTGCTGGGCAATGAGCCGCGCAATGTGGCGCTGGGTGACGTGGCTCAATTCATGCGCCAGCACCGAAGCCAGTTCGTCGCGCGTGCTGACCACGCCGATCAGTCCCAGGTGCACTCCCAGATAGCCGCCGGGCAGCGCAAAGGCGTTGACCGAGCGGTCCCGCCCCAGCAGGATCTCCCAGGCAAAGCGCTCTTCCAGCTCGTCCGACAGCTCGCCCCGCGTGCGCGCCGCATCGACCAGGTGCTGCCAGATGCCTTCCACATACTCCTGCAGTACCGCATCGTCAATGTAGTCCGGATCGCGGTACAGCGAGCGGATGATGCGGTCACCCAGGCGCCGCTCGTCACTGGTCGTCGTGGCTGCGCCATCGCCCAGAGTGGGCAGGCGCAACTGGGCCTGTGCGGGTGCATGCGTTGCGATGGTGAGAGAGGCCGCCAGCAACTGCAGGCCGACGGCGATACGTGTCTTCAGGCGTGATGGGCGCATGGGCAGGTAAGAACCAAGGGGCCGGGCCCGTGCATAGTCACGGGGCGGTGGAACACCCCACTATGATGCCTCGGTTCGCCGAACGTTCATGGCAGGACTGACCAGCGTGTCGGGACTGGCGTAGACCGGCCCGTGCATTTTCAGGAGTTTCCATGTCTTCCCTCACCCATTTCGATGCCCAGGGCCAGGCCCACATGGTCGATGTCGGCGCCAAGCCCGCAACCCACCGCATCGCGGTCGCCGAGGGCCGCATCACCATGCAGCCCGAAACCCTGACCATCATCCAGAGCGGCACGGCCAAGAAGGGCGACGTGCTGGGCATCGCGCGCATCGCTGGCATCATGGCTGCCAAGAAGACCAGTGACCTGATTCCTCTGTGCCATCCACTGGCGTTGACGCGGGTGGCTGTGGAGTTTGAGTTGCTGCCCGAAACGTCGTCCGTCCGCTGTCTTGCCACCGTGGAGACCGTTGGTCCGACCGGGGTGGAGATGGAGGCGCTCACGGCCGTGCAGGTAGCCCTGCTCACGGTCTATGACATGTGCAAGGCGGTGGACAAGGGCATGGTGATGGGAGGGATCAGGGTGCTGGAGAAGAGGGGGGGGAAGTCGTGGAGTTTTGTGGCGTGAACGGCACACGATGCAACATTGGTTAAAATCCGTCGACGTGTGCGAATGCAACCGGCTGTGCGGACTCCTTGTTGATCAGGACAATCCAATCCGTAGCGCGATAGCTAATAACTGGAAGCCATGCCAGATTCCCGATGGGCTGCCCGCTTTCCATGACAGCTTTATTTATTTTTCCCGCATCTTCTGGATTTTTCTTCAGTAGTAGGTCCATGGGATATGCTTTGGATATGACCTTTGGAATGATGGATTCGTAACTTGTCCACCAATCTGGTCGGAATGCGGGATCTATGCCTTGTAGTGAAAGATCAAGGCTTTGCATCATTTCATCATTGCTGACGGGCTCTCTGGTTCCGATGAGCTGGATGCCTCGCCAGGGAAGGATATATAGATGATTTTTTTTCGTCTTGAGATCTTCTTTTTGTATATCTGCATAAGTGACTAGATGTAGGCGATCCACCTCAAATGCCAGATAGACGGGGCGTGCCTGCCACAGGGTATGCAGGCCGTAAGCCAAGGCGGCCAACTGTATCAGTGCAATCAGTCCCAGATCTTGCACCAATTCGCGTCGTGGCTTGATTGGCGTGTAGAGAACGGCAGTCAGCAGAGGGCCGCACGCCACATCCACGCAAACTACAAGCCAGAAAAGGGAGCTTCCACCCGCCAGTTCCCTGTAGGGATAAGGGAACCACAGATAAAAAACAAGAAATCCCGCGATGGCGGCAATACTCAGGCTGATCAAAAAATGCAGCAGGGCCGCTTGCAGCGCAAATTTGATTCTAGGCCGGACTTGCATGAATGGTGCTTGGGGTGAGGCTATTGGGTAATAATATAGTAGAGATCATTTTATCATCAATAAAAAAGGGGGAGTGCCAAGCACTCCCCCTCTTAGAAGATGAATGGATTCTCTGGAATTAACGGCACTCTGCGGGCGCAAGCTTCATGGGGAGCGTGGCAGTATTGATAAGAGCAACGGCAAAGGGGGATGTGGCGCCAGCGGCACGGCACTTCCACTTGATGCTGTCGTTCGGAGGAGTGAAGGCGCCGGTGCCGACAGGCAGAGCCACTTCGGTCCCGACAGGACCGACATAAGGAATCAGAACCAGCAAGTTGGAGCCAGCGGCTTCCACTCGTGTGCTGTAGGGGATGGTGATCTCTCCATTGGCGGGTTCAATACGAAGTGCGGTGCCGACAGCGGTTGTAGAATTCAGATAACCAGCGGGAGCTACTGCAGCCAAGCCCAGCACGTTGTCCGATGTCGTGGGGGGAACATATCCAGAACCATAGCCTTCTGTATCTGCAGCCACAGCACCCTTTGCGGCAATATCTGCAACATTTTGCTTCGCAGCGCCTGCTTGCACCAGACCTTCCGAAACGCGTGCGCGCTTGGTGTAATCCTGATAAGCCGGCAGCGCCACGGCTGCCAAAATGCCGATGATCGCCACAACGATCATCAATTCGATCAAGGTAAAACCTTGCTGGATGGAACGCTTCATGAACTTCTCCTCATAGGGGTTGATTGCATGCTCTACTGAGCAAGAGCCGTGCCAGTCGCTCCAGGGGGCCAAGGTCCAGGTCTATGTATGGTTTGGTTGCAACTGACACGGTTGGACGCCATTCTCTGACAAATTGATCCACTTGTTGTGACGTTTTTGTCAGAGATCGTGCGCTTGCTACAGACGTCACGCGAGGCTTGTCGGCGGGGTCGAGCTGGTTCCTTACGCCACCAGGAACTGCATCTGCGTGCCTGCCAGCTCCACCGTGTCTCCGTGCTGCAGTGGCATGGGGCGGCGGCCGATTTCCTGGCCGTTGAGCTTGAGGCTGAGGGCGTCACCTTCCAGCTGGGCGAGCACGAAGCCGTGGTGCTTCTGGGTGATGGAGGCGACGGCCACGCCGGGCTTGCCCAGGGTGGTGACGACTTTGACCAGCGGGACTTCGCGGCCAGCGGCGTTGCCGTTGAGCATGCGGATGGCAGCCTGGCGTGTGGCCAGGCCGGCCATCGAAGGCGGCAGTGTGTGGTCGAAGCCTGAGGGAGTCTGGGTGCTGAACTGCGATGGCAGGTCTTCCGCCAAGGGGGCTGGGCGGGTTGCCTCCACTGCTGCGGCAATGGCCGCCAGTGCCGAGCGCGAGGAGGCGCTGACCTGCTGCTGCACGAAGCGGATCTTGTACTTGCCGATGTCCAGCAGGTCGCCGTGGTTCAGGGTCTGGCGCAGTATGGGCTGGCCGTTGACATAGGTGCCATTGGTGCTGCGCAGGTCTTCGATGATGACGGCACCGTCGACGATGCTGAGCACGGCATGCTCCCCGCTGACCGCGAGGTTGTCGATGACGATGTCGTTGTAGGGGCGGCGTCCCAGCGTGGTGCGCTCCTTGGTCAGCTGCACTTCCTTGATGACGGCGCCGTCGATGGAGATGACCAGGGTCGGCATGCTCAAAATTCCTTTGTTATGCCCGGCTTGCACTGCACTGGGTGATCCGGAGCTGGGGTCTATCCAACTATTATGTCTGCGGCCCGGGCACGCCGGAGTCCGTCATCGTATTTGATACAGGCTATGGCTTGTCTTTGACCGATTGTTGGGTGCGCAATCATTTTTGACAATTGGAACCTGGGGTTTCTGCGCACGCAAGCGCGTCCATCGGATGGGTTCTGCCGTCGATCCCTGCGCTCTGTCTGGGCTCAATCGATGGCAGCGCAGGCGGCAGAGGGCGGGTTGGCCTGGAGTTCGATGAGCGCTGCGCTGATGTTGTCGTTTCCGCCTGCTTCATTGGCGGCCGTGAGCAGCGAGGTCAGCAGCACGGGCAGCGGGCTGGACTGCTTGAACAGTGCGGCAATGGCGTCGTCATCGAGCATGTCGGTAAGGCCGTCGGAGCACAGCAGGATGCGGTCGCCAGGCTGCAGCGGCCATTCATTGAAGTCGGGTGTGACGTCCTGGGTCACGCCCAGGGCCTGGGTGAGCAGGTGGCCCAGGCCGGACTGCCGGGCTTCGTGGTCCTGGATGCGGCCTGCATCGATTTCTTCCTGGAGCCAGGTGTGGTCCCGGGTCAGGCGCAGCAGTTGGCCATCGCGCCATCCATAGGCCCGCGAGTCGCCGAGGTGGGCCAGCATCAGCAGGCCGGGCAGCAAAGCGGCTGCGATGACGGTGGTGCCCATGCCGCGGCAGCCGGGTGTTTCCTGGGCGGCGGTGAGGATGGCGGCGTTGGCCAGGTTCAGGGCATTGGCAAGTGACTGCTGCAATTCCTGGCGGGCCTGCGGCGTGTTGGCCACGGGCGCCTCGGTGGTGGTGCTTTGCAGCGCCACGGATACCAGGCTGATGGCCATGGCGCTGGCGACTTCGCCGGCGTTGTAGCCGCCCATGCCATCGGCCAGCACGGCAATGGGCCAGGGCTGGGCGCTGGGGTGGATGGTGACGGCGTCCTCGTTGTTGTCACGGCGCCGGCCCACATCGGTGCGTGCAACCATGGCGCAGTACTGGGCAGGAGCTTGCTGCCGGGTGGGTTGGTCCGGGATTTGGGGGGCGCTGGGCATGGTGGCAAAGGACGGATTCGGCGGTGGTGCCATCAGTCCCTGGTGTGCAGGTGCAATGGTGAAGACCGGTGCACAGCGTAAATGAAAACAGTGCGCGCAAGTGCCCGGAATGCGCGGGCGCAACGGCTCGTCAGCTTGACGCCACATCAAGATGGGTCCTCACAAAGCAAAAACGCACTGCCGGGGCAGTGCGTTCGTGATGCGGCGAAGGTGCTGCCTGCGGCAGCGTCAGGCCTGGGCTGCGTGCTTTGCGCCTGAGCGCGCCTGCAGGAACTTGCCAATGCCCACGACCAGCACGGCGCCGGCTGCGGCCGCCACATAGTGCAGCCAGGGGTGGCTGATGGCGTAGCCGTGCAGCAGGCGGTCGTTGACGATGGTTTCTCCGCCGACCCAGCCGATCAGGGCGGCGCCCAGCGTGATGATGACGGGGAAGCGCTCCATGAGCTTGATCATCAGCGTGGAGCCGAAGATCACCAGCGGGATGCTGATGGCCAGACCCAGGATCAGCAGGACCATGTTGCCCTGCGCAGTGGCGGCCACGGCGATCACGTTGTCCAGGCTCATCACCAGGTCGGCGATCAGGATGGTGCGGATGGCGACCATCATGCTGCCATGGCCCTTGGATTCGCCTTCATCATCTTCTTCGCCGGTCAGCAGCTGCAGGCCGATCCACAGCAGCAGGCAGCCGCCCACGATCTGCAGGAACGACAGCTCCAGCAGCTTGGCCGCGACCACGGTCAGGATGATCCGCAGCACCACGGCGGCGCCGGAGCCGAACATGACGGCTTTCTTTTGCTGTGCGGGGGGCAGCGAGCGTGCTGCGAGGGCGATGACGACGGCGTTGTCGCCAGACAGGATGATGTTGATCCAGACGATCTTCAACAGGCCGATCCAGAAATCGGCGCTTTGCAGGTATTCCATGGTTTCTCCGCTGTTATGAGTTAAAAAGCGCCAGGGCGGTAGCCTCTGGCGCTTTTTCTTTTTTGGAGTCGTCAGTGTAGGGCGGACTTGCCGCCTTACCGATTCGTAATTCTGCGTAATTTCTTCCTGGGGCGAACCCTGGATGTCACGCAGAACCGGTGCCGCTTAGATCAGGCCCTTGAGCAGGCGGCCCATTTCGGAGGGATTGCGGGTGATGACGAAACCGCACTCTTCCATGATGGCCAGCTTGGCGTCGGCCGTGTCGGCGCCGCCGGAGATCAGCGCGCCGGCGTGGCCCATGCGCTTGCCGGGAGGGGCGGTGACACCAGCGATGAAGCCGACGATCGGCTTCTTCATGTTGTCCTTGCACCAGCGGGCAGCTTCGGCTTCGTCAGGACCGCCGATTTCGCCGATCATGATGACGGCGTCGGTGTCGGGATCGTCGTTGAAGGCCTTCATCACGTCGATGTGCTTGAGGCCGTTGATCGGGTCACCGCCGATGCCCACGGCCGACGACTGGCCAATGCCCAGTTCGGTCAGCTGAGCCACGGCTTCGTAGGTCAGCGTGCCGGAGCGGCTGACCACGCCGACGCGGCCCTTCTTGTGGATGTGGCCGGGCATGATGCCGATCTTGATCTCGTCGGGCGTGATCAGGCCGGGGCAGTTGGGGCCCAGCAGCAGGGTGCGCTTGCCGCCTGCAGCTTCCTTGGCGCGCATCTTGTTGCGCACTTCCAGCATGTCACGGACGGGGATGCCTTCGGTGATGCAGATGGCCAGGTCCAGGTCGGCTTCCACGGCTTCCCAGATCGCGGCGGCAGCGCCTGCGGGGGGGACGTAGATCACGGAGACCGTGGCGCCCGTGCCTTGTGCGGCTTCCTTGACGGAGGCGTAGATTGGCACGTCGAAGATCTTTTCGCCGGCCTTCTTGGGGTTCACACCGGCCACGAAGCAGTTCTTGCCGTTCGCGTACTCGATGCATTTTTCCGTGTGGAACTGGCCCGTCTTGCCCGTGATGCCTTGGGTGATGACCTTGGTGTCTTTATTGATGTAGATAGACATGGTGTGTTCTCCGGGCCTGCTTACTTGACGGCTTCGACGATCTTCGTGGCCGCTTCGGCCATGGTGTCGGCGCTGATGATGGGCAGGCCGGACTCGGCCAGCATCTTCTTGCCCAGTTCTTCGTTCGTGCCCTTCATGCGCACGACCAGGGGCACTTGCAGGTTCACGGCCTTGCAGGCAGTGATCACGCCGGTGGCGATGGTGTCGCACTTCATGATGCCGCCGAAGATGTTGACCAGAATGCCTTCGACCTTGGGGTTCTTCAGCATGATCTTGAAGGCTTCGGTGACCTTCTCGGGGGTGGCGCCGCCGCCCACGTCCAGGAAGTTGGCCGGCTCGCCGCCGAACAGCTTGATGGTGTCCATGGTGGCCATGGCCAGGCCGGCACCGTTGACCAGGCAGCCGATGTTGCCGTCCAGCGAGATGTAGGCCAGATCGAACTTGGAGGCTTCGACTTCGGCGGGATCTTCTTCGTCCAGGTCGCGCAGTGCCACGATTTCGGGCAGGCGGAACAGGGCGTTGGCGTCGAAGTTGAACTTGGCGTCCAGGGCAATGACATTGCCCTTGCTGTCACGGTTCAGGGGGTTGATCTCGACCAGCGAGGCATCCGTGTCCATGTAGCACTTGTAGAGCTTCTGGCAGATGTCGATGAACTGGGCAGTGGAGTCGGCAGGCATGCCGATGCCCTTGGCCAGCTCTTCGCCCTGGGCCTGGGTCAGACCGACCAGGGGATCGACGAAGATGGTGATGATCTTCTCGGGCGTGGAGTGGGCCACTTCCTCGATGTCCATGCCGCCTTCGCTGGAAGCGATGAAGGCCACCTTCTGCGTGGCGCGGTCGGTCACGCACGACAGGTAGTATTCCTTCTGGATGTCGGCGCCGTCTTCGATGTACAGGCGGCGGACCTTCTGGCCTTCGGGGCCGGTCTGGTGCGTGACCAGCTGCATGCCCAGGATCTGGCCAGCCAGTGCCTTGACGTCGTCGATGCTCTTGGCAACCTTCACGCCGCCGCCCTTGCCGCGACCACCAGCGTGGATCTGGGCCTTCACGACCCACACGGGGCCGCCGAGCTTCTGGGCGGCCTCGACGGCCTCTTGCACTGTGAACGCAGGGATACCGCGAGGTACAGGCACACCAAACTGACGCAAGATGTCCTTGCCTTGGTATTCATGAATCTTCATGATGTCTCTCTCAAACAAATAGGGGGGGATTGACCCGGTAGCCCTGGGGTGCTGCCTCAAGGCGGAGTGACCTGGCAATCGCCGAATGTACCATGCTGCACTGCGCCATCCGACACGCCCCCATGCGCAGAATCCACAATTTCCTGCGGGCCAAGCAGCATGCCAGGAACTGTGCAATGCATTGATATGTCAGGGAAAAGACGGTTTCCCGACATTTCTTTCAGGCGCCACAGCTCTTTTGTCTTATAGAGGATCTGCAGACGGCCCTGCCCGCCGTTTGTAACAGGCGCATGTCAGCGGCCCTTGATCGCCACTGCCAACCGTTTTGCGACAACGGGCGCAGGGGGACCCGGTTTCGGTGAGAATCCGCAGCTGGAACGCGGCAATGGTGCCGCAGCGGCTCCAGGAGGGCCGCGCAGCAGGAGAAATACAGCGATGGCAAAAGTCTTTATCGATGGCGAAGCAGGCACGACAGGGCTGCAGATCCGTGAGCGTCTGGTCGATCTGTCCGGCGTGGAGCTGGTCAGCATTGCGCCCGAGCTGCGAAAGGATCCTGCTGCCAAGCGTGCGCTGATCGCCGGCGTGGACCTGGTCATCCTGTGCCTGCATGACGACGCTGCGCGCGAAACCGTGGCCATGGTCGACGCCATCGAGGCCGAGACCGGCCGCGCCATCAAGATCATCGATGCCTCCACCGCCCACCGCGTGGCGCCGGGCTGGGTCTACGGCTTTCCCGAGCTGCGCAAGGGCCAGCTGGACGCCGTCAAGGCTGCCACGCGCGTGGCCAACCCCGGCTGCTATGCCACGGGCGCCATCGCACTGCTGCACCCGCTGGTGGCGGCAGGCCTCATTCCAGCCGACTACGCGCTGAGCCTGCCCTCGGTGTCCGGCTACTCGGGCGGCGGCCGCAGCATGATCGAAGCCTACGAGGCCGGCACGGCCGCGCCTTACGAGGCCTATGCGCTGGGCCTGTCGCACAAGCACATTCCCGAAATCCTGCATTACACGGGCATGACGCGCCGCCCGGTCTTCATTCCTGCCGTGGGCAATTTCCGCCAGGGCATGCTGGTGCAACTGCCCCTGCATCTGGACCTGCTGCCGGGCGCGCCCAAGGCCGCCGATCTGCACGATGCGCTGGCCGCCCACTACGCGGCGACCAACACGCCCGAGCAATGGGTGTCGGTGCTGCCGCCCACCGAAGACATGAAGCTGGCTGCCGATACGCTGACCGACACGAACAGGCTGGAGTTGCGTGTATTCGCCAATGAGCAGTACCGCCAGGCCGTGCTGATCGCCCGTCTGGACAACCTGGGCAAGGGCGCCAGCGGCGCCGCCGTGCAGAACCTGCAGATCATGCTGGGCCTGTGAGGCCCCCCGCGCCCCCGTCCTTGCCGGGCCGGCGCGGTCCGGCCTGGGGCCATGTCCTGGCCCTGGCCGTGCTGTGTCTGCTGATCGTTGTGTTCGCCTGGAAGCTGCGGCCGGCATTGCCTTCCTCATCGCGCCTGCTGCTGAGTCCGCTGCTGGGCAATATGGAAGCCTGCCTGGTGCAGGACGGGCTGCGCGAGGATTTTCCCAAGGAATTCCAGCAGGTGCCTGCCAGTTGCCTGGGCCCTCAGGGCTCGGCCGCGGAAATGGTGAAAGCCACGCTGCAGCGCTTGGGCCGGCCGCAGGGCGAGGGGCTGGAGCTGGGCTATACGCTCAGCGTGCCTCTGCTGCGCTATGTGCAGTGGAACGGCCGGGCCTGGGAAGTCCGGGGCGAGGCGCTGGACCGCGTGGTGCGCACGGTGGCGCAGGCGCAGCGGCCCGTGGTGCTCTACCTGTTCGCCACGCATTTCGAGGTGCACTCCAAGGCCGAGGAGCGCCTGGCCGCCGATCCCGCCAATCTGGCCTGGACGCCCAAGGGACCGCTGCCGCTGGACACTTATCTGGGCGCGCGCATCTTCCCGTGGTCGGTTGCGCGGCAGGACAATGAAATCACGCGCGTGCGCAAGCTGGTGGTCGATGCCCTGGCCGAGCGCATGTGCGCTGCGGGCGATGCCGCCATGCATCCGCTGCGTGCGCTCACCGTGCTGGGCGAGACGCACCAGCTGTTCCCGGGTTTCGAGGCCGGCATGGGGTTCGCGGCCGAAGGCTATGCGGTCACCGACTACAGCCCTGCATCCGTGGCGGGCTTCCATGCATTCCTGCGCCAGCGCTATGGCGACATTGCGCGGCTCAATGCCCATCTGAAGTCGGAGTTCGCCAGCTTCGATGCGGTGGAGCCTCCGTCGCGCAACATCCGCAGCGAGCCGCTGCAGAACTTCTTCCAGCACATCGACAGCTATGCGGCTGGCACGGTCCCGGTGTCCGGCTGGGTCCACTCGCCCGACGCGAAGCTGCAAAAGCAACTGGCCGTGGCCGTCTTCGTGGACGGGCGCCCCTACTCGCACGCCCCCGTGCACATGCACCGTCAGGATGTGGCCCAGGCCAAGCCTGATTTCCTCACGCCCGATGTGGGCTGGCGTGCCGACATCCGCTATCCGGCGCTGGGCGAGGGCCTGCACCGCATCGACGTGGTGCTGCAGGCCGGCGGGCGCAGCCTGGGCCTGCTGGCCACGCGCCAGATCGCCGTGATGGACCGCCACCAGGGCGAGCCCAGGCCCCATGCCGCCGAGGCCTTGCCTGACTTCGGCAAGCTGCCGGACGGCGTGGAATTCTGGGTGGACAGCCCGCAGGACCGGCTGGCGCTGTTCTACAACCCGCTGGTGACGGACTGGAACGATTTTCGCGAGCAGCAGGTGGCCGATTACATCCAGGGCTTTTCCGAGCACATCGGGCACGGCTGCCTGGGCCGGGTGCCTCGCTTTGCCCACCAGCTCAACCCCCATGCGAATCCGAGCTGGGACGCCAGCCGCTACGCCGTGGAGCGCAGCCTGCAACGCATGCCGGGGCTGTCCCTGGGTGTCAGCCTGTATGGCGAAGACACCTATGGGCCGCTGGTCGGCCAGATGCTGCGCCGCTATGGCCACACGGCCTATGGCGTGACGGAGTTCCATCCGCTGGTGGCACTGTCGCCGCAGCGGCTGGAGAAAGTGCTGACCATGCACCGCCGCCAGGGCGCGCGCTTCCTGTCCTTCTTCATGGAGGCGCGGCCCGAGGACGCGACCGGCACGCAGTCCAGCAACGAGTTCTCCTTCGATGCGGACAACCGCGCGCACGGCTCGGACGCGCTTTACCGCTCGCTGCGCCAGGTGCTGCAGCCGCACTGACCTGCCGCGCGCAGCCTTTCCCATGTCTTCCGCGCACAGCAGTTCCCCTGCAGCCGCAGGCCGGGCCACCGCCATCGGCCTGCTGGCCGTGGTGTGCTGGAGCTGCACCGTGGGCCTGATGCGCTCGGTGGCCGAGCCGCTGGGCGCCGTGGGCGGCGCTGCCATGCTCTATACGGTCAGCGCCCTGTGCGTGGCCGCCGTGCGTGGCCTGCCCAGGCCGTCGCAGTGGCGGGCCATGCATCCGGCCTACTTCTGGGGCTGCGGCCTGCTGTTTGCGGTCTATGAAATCTGTCTGTCGCTGGCGATCGGTCTGGCGCAGGACCGCGCCCAGGCGCTGGAGCTGGGGCTGATCAATTACCTGTGGCCCAGCCTGACCATCGTCTTGGCGGTGCTGCTGCGCCAGCAGCATGCGCGCTGGTGGCTGTGGCCCGGCGTGCTGCTGTGCCTGTGGGGTCTGACGCGCGTTCTGGGCGGCGAGTCCCTGCAGATGCATGACATGGCAGACCACATGCTGGCCAATCCGCTGGCCTATGGACTCGCCTTTGGCGCGGCCCTGCTGTGGCCCTGCTATTCGCTGGCTGCTCGGCGCTGGGGTGGGGGGCACAATGCCGTGGGGTTGTTCCTGATCTGGACTGCGCTGGCGCTGTGGATCAAGTGGTTGTGGCTGGGTGGCGAAGGCGGCATGCACTGGTCAGGCACCGTGGTGCTGCAACTGCTGGCCGTGGGCGGGCTCACGGCCATGGGCTACAGCTGCTGGGAGCACGGCATACAGCACGGGCATCTGGCCGTGATGGCGGCGGCCTCGTACTTCACGCCCGTGTTCTCTGCCTTGCTGGCCAGTGCCTGGCTGCAGGTGCAGCCGGGCTGGGGCTTCTGGCAGGGCGTGGCGCTGGTGACCGTGGGGTCGCTGGTGTGCTGGGGCGCAACCCGGCGCGTGGATTAGTTGCCTTCGTCTGCAGCTCCGTCATTCCAGTCTTCGCTGCGCCCGCGCAGCACCTTGCTCGCTATTTCTCCGCCAAAGCCGCGCGCGGCCAGAAAGCGCATCTGCTTGAGGCGTTCCTGCGGGGTGGCCGGCGGTGTGCCGAAGCGCTGGCGCCATACGGCATGGGCGCGCTGCAGTTCGGTGGCGCGCAATTGTTCTGCGGCGGCGCGCACCAGGCCATCGTCCAGCCCCTTGCTGCGCAGCTCCTGCACCACGCGCGATGTGCCAAAGCGCGCGGCCTTGCGATGCAGCACGGACTCGGCCACGCGCTCGGCGCTGATGAAGCCGCGCTGCTCCAGCGCGTCGAGCATGGCGCCCAGGTCCTCGCCTTCCTCCACATGGGGGGCGAGCTTGCGTTCCAGCTCCAGCCGTGAATGTTCGCGCTGGCCCAGCAGCTTGAGCGCCCGGCCTTTGAGCGACAGCTTGGCGAATCCCATGCGGCAATGTCTCCTGAATCATCCCGAATAAAAAAGGCCCCCACGCTCCCCTTGCTGCGCAAGGTCCGCTGCCCCCCAAGGGGGCCGCTTTTTTGCCTTGGGGCGTCCCGGCGATAAAAAAGGCGCAGACGTGAGCCTGCGCCAAGATGGCAAACACAGTGTGCGCAGGCGCTGCGGCGCCTGCTGTGAGGGGTCTGGGCGCTCAGGCTTCGATCACGCCGTCCTTGTCGGCCTTGGCCTTGGCGCCCTTGGCGGCCTTGGCTTCGGGCGCATCGCCGCCGGCCGTAGGCAGCAGGGCAATGCCCAGGCTGTCGCGCACCTTGTTTTCGATCTCCACGGCCAGGCCGCTGTTCTCGCGCAGGAATTCGCGGGCGTTGTCGCGACCCTGGCCGATCTTTTCGCCGTTGTAGGCGTACCAGGCCCCCGACTTGTCGAGGATCTTGGCGTTGACACCCATGTCCAGGATTTCACCTTCGCGCGAGATGCCTTCGCCGAAGAGGATGTCGAACTCGGCGGTCTTGAACGGGGGCGAGACCTTGTTCTTGACGACCTTGACCTTGGTTTCGTTGCCGATGGCTTCGTCGCCCTTCTTGATGGTGCCGGTGCGGCGGATGTCCAGGCGGACCGAGGCGTAGAACTTCAGCGCATTGCCGCCCGTGGTGGTTTCGGGGCTGCCGAACATCACGCCGATCTTCATGCGGATCTGGTTGATGAAGATGACCATGCAATTGGTCTTCTTGATGGTGGAGGTCAGCTTGCGCAGCGCCTGGCTCATCAGGCGGGCCTGCAGGCCGGGCAGCTGGTCGCCCATCTCGCCTTCGATTTCGGCGCGGGGGGTCAGTGCGGCCACCGAGTCCACGACGATCATGTCCACGGCGCCCGAGCGCACCAGGCTGTCCACGATTTCCAGGGCCTGCTCGCCGGTGTCGGGCTGGCTGATCAGCACTTCGTTGAGGTTCACGCCCAGCTTCTGGGCATAGCTGGTGTCCAGCGCGTGTTCTGCGTCGATGAAGGCGCAGGTGCCGCCCTGCTTTTGCATTTCGGCGATGACCTGCAGCGTCAGCGTGGTCTTGCCCGAGGATTCAGGGCCGTAGATCTCGATCACGCGGCCACGGGGCAGGCCGCCCACACCCAGGGCGATGTCCAGGCCCAGCGAGCCGGTGGAGACGACCTGGATGTCCTGGATGGCTTCGCCTTCACCCAGGCGCATGATCGTGCCCTTGCCGAACTGCTTTTCGATCTGGGCGAGTGCGGCCTGCAGGGCCTTGGCTTTTTCACTGTTGGCGGTGGTGACGGCGGTGTTCATGCGGACTCCTGGGTTGGGTATGGATTCAGCTCTGTATTTGCATTCAGGCTGGATGCTTGAACAGTAGTTTATGGGCTTGCTGTCTTGATTTGTTGGTGTTTTTGGTCAGTTTTCCTGACTTGTTGGATTTGCCTCCACAATGCATCCATGAGTGAGCTTTCCCCCGTCACGCCGCCCGCCGACGCCTGGCGCCAGACCCACCTGGGCCGCCTGCTCGGCCATGCCATGCGGCGGTTCGACGCGCGTGTACTGCAGCTCATGGCGCGCGATGTGGAGGTGCCGCTGGCACTGTCCAACCTCGCTGCGCGCGACAAGGTGGGGGCGGCCCATATCCACATCACGCGGCATCTGTCGCTGGCTGGCGACCGGCTGACGGACCTGGCAGAGCGCGCAGGCATGACCAAGCAGTCCATGGGCGACCTGGTGACCCAGTGCGAGGCCTGGGGCCTGGTCACGCGCGAGAGCGACGAGCGCGATGCGCGCGCGCGCCGCATCCGCTTCACGCCAGCGGGCCTGGCCTGGCTGCAGGCTTTCCATGACGCCGTCTCCCAGGCCGAGGCCGAATTCCGCGAGGAAGTCGGCGACGACATCGCCACCGTGGTGGCGCTGGGGCTGGAGGCCTACGCGGGCGGCGGCTCACTCGGGTAAGGTCCCTGCCCGCACTGCGGGGCGCATCCTAGAATCCTGGGAATTAAAGGCGCGCATTTCCAACTCCCAGAGCGCGCTTGCATTACAGGAGACATCCCCCATGCGCATTCTGATTGCCGAAGACGACCAGGTCCTGGCCGATGGCCTGCTGCGCAGCCTGCGCGGCTCGGGCGCCGTGGTCAGCCATGTGGCCAATGGCAGCGAGGCCGACACCGCGCTGATGACCAGCAGCGAATTCGATTTGCTGATCCTGGACCTGGGCCTGCCCAAGATGCACGGGCTCGAAGTGCTCAAGAAGCTGCGCGGCCGCGGCGATGCGCTGCCGGTGCTCATCCTCACGGCGGCCGACAGCGTGGAAGAGCGCGTGCAGGGGCTGGACTACGGCGCCGACGACTACATGGCCAAGCCGTTTGCGCTGTCCGAGCTGGAGGCGCGCGTGCGCGCCCTCACGCGGCGCGGCATGGGCGGCGCCAGCAGCACCATCAAGCACGGCCCGCTGGTCTACGACCAGGCCGGCCGCGTGGCAACCATCGACGGCAAGATGGTCGAGCTGTCGGCGCGCGAGCTGGGCCTGCTGGAAGTGCTGCTGCAGCGGGCCGGTCGGCTGGTCAGCAAGGACCAGTTGGTCGAGCGCCTGTGCGAGTGGGGCGACGAAGTCAGCAACAACGCCATCGAGGTCTACATCCACCGGCTGCGCAAGAAGATAGAGCGCGGCCCCATCCGCATCGCCACCGTGCGCGGCCTGGGCTACTGCCTTGAGAAGATCGCGTCCTGAGGCCGCTGCCGTGGCTGTCAGGCCCGGGTTGGCTTGCCTGCGCATAGTGGTGGTTGCCGCGGGGCCGTGAACCCGCCGTAAGGGGCTGCCCGCCGATGAAAATCTTCCAGCGTGAACAGCGCTCCCTGTTCGGCGAGATCCTTGACTGGATGCTCACGCCGCTGCTGCTGCTGTGGCCCGTGAGCCTGGCGCTGACCTGGCTGGTGGCCCAGGGCCTGGCCAACAAACCCTTCGACCGCGCGCTGGAATACAACGCCCAGGCGCTGGCCCAACTGGTGATGGTGCAGCACGGCAAGGTGCTGTTCAACCTGCCGCAGTCGGCCAGCGAGATCCTGCGTGCCGACGAGTCGGACACCGTGTATTTCCAGGTGCTGGGCGTGAAGGGCGAATACCTGGCCGGCGAGCGCGACCTGCCGCCGCCGCCCGAGCCCGACGAGGCTCTGACTGGCGCGGCGCCTCCAGGCTTGCCGTCCGGCGGCACCGTGCAGCTGCGCGATGCGGAATTTCGCGGCATCGATCTGCGCGTGGCCCATGTCTGGGTGCGCATGCCCCTGCCGGGCGAACCGCAGGCCCTGGTCCAGGTGGCCGAGACGCGCGAAAAGCGCAGCGTGCTGGCCACGGAAATCATCAAGGGCGTGATGCTGCCGCAGTTCGTCATCCTGCCGCTGGCCGCGCTGCTGGTGTGGCTGGCGCTGGCGCGCGGCATCAAGCCGCTGCACCGGCTGGAGGAGCGCATCCGCGCGCGCCGGCCCGAGGACCTTTCGCCCATCAACCACAAGGACGTGCCGCTGGAAGTCGTGCCGCTGGTGGATTCGGTCAATGACCTGCTGGGCCGCCTGGGCGACTCGCTGGCCACGCAAAAGCGCTTCCTGGCCGACGCGGCCCACCAGCTCAAGACGCCGCTGGCCGGGCTGCGCATGCAGGCCGAACTGGCCCAGCGCGAAGGCGTGAGTACGGGCGAGCTGCGGCAGTCCCTGGCCCAGATCGCGCGCTCCAGCATCCGTGCCACGCACACCGTCAACCAGTTGCTGGCGCTGGCGCGTGCCGAGAGCGCGGGCCTGGGGCGCGGCCTGGCCATGCAGCCGTGCAACCTGGTGCGCATCGTCACCGACGTGGTGCGCGACTGCCTGCCGCGTGCCATGGACAAGCATGTGGACCTGGGCTATGACGGCGCCGAGTCCTCGGCCGCCGGCGTCTGGCTGCAGGGCAACGCCACGCTGCTGACCGAGCTGGTGCGCAACCTCGTGGACAACGCCATCAACTACACGCCTTCCACCAGCAGCCGGCCGGGCATGGTCACCGTGCGTGTGCTGGCCGATCCTTTTGGTCAGGTCCTGCTGCTGCAGGTGGAGGATTCGGGGCCGGGCGTGCCCGAGGCCGAGCGCGAGCTGGTGTTCCAGCCGTTCTACCGCGTGCTGGGCTCGGAGGCCGATGGCTCGGGCCTGGGCCTGCCCATCGTGCTGGAGATTGCGCGCCAGCATGGCGGGCAGGTGGTGCTGGAGGATGCGCATCCGGGCCAGCAGCCACCGGGCGCACGCTTCAGCGTGCGCTTCACGGCACTGCGCTCGCCGCCGCCGCCTAAGCCTGCGGCATAGGTGGCGCCTGACCGGCTGCCGCAGGGGCATCGGGGGCTACAGGGGCCATCGCCACCCGTCCCGGTGTCTGCGCCGCATGGTCCACCAACCAGTTGCGGAAGATGCCCAGCGTGCCATGGTTGGCACGGTCGGCCGGATAGCACAGCCAGTAGCCCAGGGCGCTCTGGTAGCCGTGCTGGGGCAGGGGCTCGTTCACCAGGCCGGCGGCAAGCTCGTCGAGCACCAGGCAGCGTGGCACCAGTGCGATGCCCATGCCCGCCATCACGGCGCGGATGATGGTCTGGAACTGGTCGAACTGCGGGCCCGCCAGCGGGCTGATGCCGTGGATGCCGTGGGCCTCGCTCCAGCGCGCCCAGGCGTCGGCAATGGTCACGTGGCGCAGCCGCGTGCAGCGCGCCACGTCCTGGGGCGTGGTGATGCGCGCCTCGGGGCCCGTGCCATGTGGCGGTGCGATCAGCGCCACCTGGCGGCCCACCAGATAGTGGGCGTGCGCGCCGCTCCAATGCCCGTCCCCGAACAAAATCGCGCAGTCCAGACCCGGACTGTCAAATTGGTAGCTGTGTACGTAGGGTACAAAGTGCAGCGTGATCTGTGGATAGCGCTGCTGAAACTGGGGCAGCCTGGGGATCAGCCACTTGGCCGCGAAAGTCGGCAGCGATGACAGGTGCAGCGCGCCTCGGCTGTCATCGCTGGTGATGAGTTCGAGGGTGGCCGCCTCCAGCTGGCCCAGCAGGGCGCGCACGGCGCGCTCGTAGCGTTCGCCCGCAGGCGTCAGGCTCAAGCGCTTGCGCTCGCGTTCGAACAGCGGCACGCCCACCCACTTCTCCAGCTCCTGGATCTGCTTGCTGACTGCGCTTTGCGTCAAGTGCAAGGCTTCGGCCGCGCGCGAGACACCTCCGAAGCGCACCACGGTGGAGAAGGCGCGCAGCAGATGTATGGGCGGGTTGAGGCGGCGCAAACTCATGACAGGGATATGATGAAACCATTCCTGTTCGGAATATTAACAGGCACAGTATTTGCTTTTTTTGTGAGCAGATTTCTTTTAATCTGACCTTGTTTGTAAGAAAGATCCTATGCAACGACGCCATTTCCTTGCTTCCATCGCCGCTTCTTCTGTCGTTCCTGGAATGTCCTTCGCCCAGGAAACCACCCGTCCCCTGCGCATCGTCGTTCCGTTCCCTGCTGGTGGCTCCACCGACATGGTCCCGCGCAACATGCAGGACGTGCTGCCCAAGTTGCTGGGCGGCCAGGCGGTGGTGATCGAGAACAAGGCCGGCGCCGGCGGCTCCATCGGCATGGCCGAAGTGGCACGTGCCACCGACGGCGTGACCTTCGGCATCGCCACGCTGTCCACCCATGGCGTGAACCCCGCCGTGTTCAAGAAGCTGCCCTATGACGCCATCAACGACTTCGTCGGCGTGACCGAGATCGTCAAGGCGCCCGGCGTGATCGTGATCAACCCCAAGCTGGTGCCTGCCAACAACTTTGCCGAGTTCGTGAAGTACCTGAAGGCCAACCCCGGCAAGGTCAGCTTCGCCACGCCCGGCAACGGCACCATCGGCCACATGTGGGGCGCCCAGTTCATGAAGAGCACGGGCACCGAGATGCAGCACATTCCCTACCGTGGTGCAGGCCCGGCCATCAACGACGTGCTCGGCGGCCAGGTGCCCGTGTATTTCGACCAGGTCGCGTCCTCGCTGCCCCACATCAAGGGCGGCAAGGTCAAGGCCCTGGCCGTGTCCTGGCATGAGCGCCTGGACGTGCTGCCCGATGTGCAGACCTATGCCGAAGCCGGCCACGCCGACCTGAACGATCCTTCCTGGTTCGGCCTCGTGGCCCCCAAGAGCACGCCGCCCGAGCAGATCGCCCGCGTGCAAAAGGCCATCGCGGCCGCGCTCAAGGACCCGGCCGTGCAAAAGCGCATGGCTGCCCAGGGCCTGTACATCTCCGGCACCAGCAGCGATGCTTTCACCAAGCAGATCGCCAGCGAAGTGGCCAAGATGAAGAAGATTGCCGCCACGGCCCAGATCCAGCTGGATTAAAGGCTCCCCCTGAGGCGCTTCGCGCCTTCCCCCTCTCTCGCTTCGCGGGAGGGGGACGACGCCCTCGCTGCGGGGCGGCCCTTGCTCGGCGTCCCTGGCCTGGGACGCGCCAGTTTCATGGCGGGCTGGCCGCAGCGCAGCGGTGCAATGCGTAACCGAGATAGACCACTTCCTCATGCATCCCGTCCTGCGACTGATCAGTCAGAACTTCCTGCAATCCCTGCCCGGCGCGGCAGGCTCCGGCGCGGCCGATGCCGCGCAGCCCATGGTGACCAGCGTGGCCGGCACCAGCGCCGTGGTGCTGGACTCGCCGCACAGCGGCACGGTCTACCCGCAGGACTTCGGCTCCTGCCTGCCGCTGGCCACGCTGCGCCAGGCCGAGGACACGCATGTGGAGAAGATCTATGCCTTTGCGCCAGGCATGGGCGTGGGCTGGGTGGAGGCGCATTTCCCGCGCATCTACCTGGATGCCAACCGCGACACCACCGAGATCGACACCACCATGATCGAAGGCGACTGGCCGCTGCCCGTCACCACCGACCAGGTCGTGCTGCAGAAGGTCCGCCTGGGCAAGGGCCTGATCTGGAAGTTCACCGACGAGGGCGTGCCCATCTACGACCGCCAGTTGCCGGCCTCCGAGCTGCTGCAGCGCATCGAGCGCTGCTGGAAGCCCTACCACGCCGCCGTGGAGCGCGCCATTGACGCCGCCCATGCGCGCCATGGCTACAGCATCCACATCAACTGCCATTCCATGCCTTCCATCGCCGCCAGCCATGCCACGCTGCACCCGGGCCTGGTGCATGCCGACTTCGTCATCGGCGACCGCGACGGCAGCACGGCCAGCCCCGCGCTGTCCGAGCGCATCTGCGCCTTCCTGCGCGAGCGCGGCTACAGCGTGGACTACAACCATCCCTACAAGGGCGTGGAGCTGGTGCGCCGCTACGGCAAGCCTGCCGAGCACCGCCACAGCATCCAGATCGAGATCAACCGCAAGCTCTACATGAACGAGCAGACCCTGGAACTGGACCAGGCCGGCTACCTGCGCCTGACCACCGATCTGAAGGTATTGGTCGAGCAGCTCATGGCCACCGACCCGCGCGCGCTCTGACCCGCGGCGGCTGAAATGAAAAAGGCCCGCGATCCTGTGATCGCGGGCCTTTTCGCATGGCGTGCCCAACGGGTTCAGCAGGGTTTGAACGGCTTGCCCTCGAAGGCCTTGCCGCCCATGGCCTCGACCTGGCTGCGCAGTGCGGCCGTGGCCTGGGGCAGGCGCAGGGTGTAGAGCGTGATGTCGGGGCGCTCCTGCACCACGCGGGCCGTGCGCACGCCCTGGCGCGCGAAGTTGGTCAGCTCGCGCGTGGCCGCTTCCTCGGTGGAAAAGCGGCCCAGCGACAGGCCCGGCTCCAGCGCGCCGCCCGCACGGTCGAAATCGATCTTGCGGGCGCGCAGTTCGGCGCGCTTGCGTTCCAGGAATTCGGCGTCGGGGAACTTGCCCATGTAAACCATCCAGCGGCCCGGCTGGTGCGTGCTGCTCAGGTCCCATTGGTCGCTGGCGACCTGGGCGATGAGGCCGCGGCGCAGCGCCTCGGCATGGCGGTCTTCGATGCCCGTGGCCACCAGGCAGCTGGTGGGCTGGCCTGCAGCCTGGGCGGGCCTGGGTGCAGGGGCGGGCTCCTCGCCGCCTGCCGGGGTGGAGGCCGGCGCTGGCGTGGACGGGGCGGCGGCCGGTGAGGGCGTGGTGGATGCGTTGTCCACGCTCAGCAGGCTCAGCGCCTCGGGGCGCACCTGCTGGGACAGGCGCTCGGGCTCGGTCGTGGACGGGGGGGCCAGGCCCAGGGCCTGGAGCTGGCCGTGGCTCCAGAGGTAGTAGCCGGCATTGGCCAGCACCAGCAGCAGAAAGGCAATTCGCAGCATGTCGTTTCTCGGCGGGCCTAGTGCATCAATTGCTCTAGCCTACAGCAGCCGGCCGCACGCTGATTTCCGAGCTGGTGATGGCCTGCACGCCGCCCGCCGTGCGCACCAGCAGCGCGCCATCGCGGCCCACGCCTTCGGCCATGCCGCTTTCGCCGTCGCTGAGATTGACGGCGCGCCCGCGCAGCAGGTCGCGCTGGGCAAAGCGGTCCACCAGCGGCGCAAAGCCCTGGGCGGCAAAGGCCTGGATGTCGGACACCAGTCCCGGCAGCACGCAGGCCAGGGCGGTGGGCGCGTCCAGGCGCTCGTCCAGCTCCAGCAGGCTGGCCGGCGGCGTGCGCATGCCGTCGCCGGGGCGGGGGCGCACATTCAGGCCGATGCCCACGACCACGTAGCGCGGCGTGCCGGGCTCATGCGCGGCGCTGCCGACAAAGCTGGCGGTCTCGATCAGGATGCCGCCGAGCTTGCGGTCGCCGTCGATCCACAGGTCGTTGGGCCATTTGAGGCCGATGCGCGGGCGCTGCGAGCCCGGGGCGGGCAATTGCGGCTGCAGGCTTTGCGCCACGCTCAGGCCCACGGCCAGCGACAGGCCGGACCAGTCGGCAGGCGCCAGCGGCATGCCCAGCGAGAAGGTCAGCGAATCGCCCACGCCGCTGGTCCACTGGCGGCCCAGCCGGCCCCGGCCGGCGGTCTGCACTTCGGTCACCAGCAGCACGGGTTCGTTGCGGCCATCGCGGGCGCGTGCCATCAGTTCGGTGTTGGTCGAGCCGATGCTGGGCACGATCTCCACGGAAAAGCCCGGCAGTTGCGGCTCGATGGCCTGCCACAGCGACTCCGCAGGCCAGTGGATGGGGGACGAAGCCATCATGCGCCCGCCTTTGTCGAGGATGTGCCGGATTTCTTCTTCGGCTCTTGGGTGGGTTTGCCCAAAGGCTTTGGCGCTTGGGCCTGCTGTTTTTGGGGCCGCTTTGCCTTTTCAGACTTTTCCGATTTCGGCTTTGCGCCGGCCGGCAACGCATCGCCGGGCATGGGCGGGCGCCAGCCGCGCTTGGGCGCCAGCAGCGTGCCGCGGCAGGTGGCCGCACCGCACCAGCAGGGATACTCGGCCTTCAGCTTCCTGGTGTAGGGTTCGTCGATGATCAGGCCGTAGTCGTAGCTCAGCTCCTCGCCGGCGGCGATGTTGCGCAGTGCGACGATGAAGATGCGGCCATCGCGCTCGTCGGTGTAGCAGTTGGGCGCGCAGCTGTGGTTGATCCAGCGCGAGGAATTGCCGCCGTAGTTGGCATCGATCACGCGGTCTTCGTCGATGTGGAAGTAGAAGGTATGGTTGGGCTGGCTGGGGTCGTGCGGGTGCCTGTCCTGGGCTTCCTGCCAGCTGACGATTTCCCCTACGTACTCGACAAGGACCTCGCCTTCGGCAAGATCCTGCACGGCGAAGACGCCCTTGCCATGGACACCCGAGCGGCGGGTCTGGATACGGCGGCCGCCGGAAGGGGCCAAAGCTGTGCGGGGCATGTTTTCTCTGATAACTTGAATAGGCACACATGCGCGTGCGCGTACACGTACGTACACGCGTGAGCCATGGATTGTAGAAGCGCAGGCATGCGACATGCAGCTCCTGCGGGGAATGACGAGTACACACAATGACAAAGACCCTGGTGATTGCTGAGAAGCCTTCGGTCGCGCAGGACATCGTCCGCGCGTTGACTCCGGTGGCGGGCAAATTCGACAAGCACGATGAATATTTCGAGAGCGAGCACTACGTCGTGACCAGCGCCGTGGGCCACCTGGTGGAAATCCAGGCGCCCGAGGAATTCGACGTCAAGCGCGGCAAATGGAGTTTTGCCAACCTGCCGGTGATTCCGCCGTATTTCGACCTCAAGCCCGTGGACAAGACCAAGAGCCGGCTCAATGCCGTGGTCAAGCTGGCCAAGCGCAAGGACGTCACCGAACTCATCAACGCCTGCGACGCGGGCCGCGAGGGTGAGCTGATCTTCCGCCTGATCGAGCAGTACGCCGCAGGCGCCAAGCCGGACGGCAAGGGCCTGGGCAAGCCGGTCAAGCGCCTGTGGCTGCAGTCCATGACGCCGCAGGCCATCCGCGACGGCTTCCAGAACCTGCGCAGCGACAGCCAGATGCAGGGCCTTGCCAGCGCGGCGCGCAGCCGCTCCGAGGCCGACTGGCTGGTGGGCATCAACGGCACGCGCGCCATGACGGCCTTCAATTCGCGCGACGGCGGCTTCTTCCTGACCACCGTGGGCCGCGTGCAGACGCCCACGCTGTCCCTGGTGGTGGAGCGCGAGGAAAAGATCCGCAAGTTCGTCAGCCGCGACTACTGGGAAGTGCATGCCGCCTTCGACGCGCAGGCCGGCCAGTACCTGGGCAAGTGGTTCGATCCCCAATGGAAGAAGAGCGAGGATGCGGAAGCCCGCGCCGACCGCATCTGGAACCAGCGCGACGCCCAGGCCATCGCCGACGCCGTGCGCGGCAAGCCAGCCCAGGTCACCGAGGAGTCCAAGCCCACGTCCCAGGCCAGCCCGCTGCTGTTCGACCTGACCAGCCTGCAGCGCGAGGCCAACGGCAAGTTCGGCTTCTCGGCCAAGACCACGCTGGCGCTGGCGCAAAGCCTGTACGAGCGCCACAAGGCCCTGACCTACCCGCGTACCGACTCGCGCGCCCTGCCCGAGGACTACGTGCCCGTGGCGCACCAGACCTTCGCCATGCTGGCCGGCAGCGGCATGCGCCACCTGGCACCCTTTGCCCAGCAGGCGCTGGACGAGAACTATGTGCGCCCGACCAAGCGCATCTTCGACAACAGCAAGGTGTCGGATCACTTTGCCATCATCCCGACCACGCAGGCGCCCAGCGGCCTGTCCGAGGCCGAGCAAAAGCTCTATGACCTCGTCGTGCGCCGCTTCATGGCCGTGTTCTTCCCGAGTGCCGAGCACCAGGTGACCACGCGCATCAGCAAGGTCGAGCAGCACAGCTTCAAGACCGAAGGCAAGATCCTGGTCAAGCCCGGTTGGCTGGCCATCTACGGCAAGGAGGCCGCCAACGAGGTCGAAGGCGGCAAGGACGGCGACAAGGGCCAGCCCCTGGTCGCGGTGCAGCCCGGCGAGCAGCCGCGCGCCGGCCAGGTCGATCCCAAGGGCCTCAAGACCAAGCCGCCCGCGCGCTACTCCGAAGCCACGCTGCTGGGCGCCATGGAAAGCGCGGGCAAGCAGGTGGAGGACGACGAGCTGCGCGAGGCCATGCAGGAAAAGGGCCTGGGCACGCCTGCCACGCGCGCGGCCATCATCGAAGGCCTGCTGACCGAAAAGTACATGCTGCGCGAAGGCCGCGAGCTGATTCCCACGGCCAAGGCCTTCCAGCTCATGACGCTGCTGCGCGGCCTGGGCGTGGAAGAGCTCTCGCGCGCCGACCTCACCGGTGAATGGGAATACAAGCTGGCCCAGATGGAAAAGGGCCAGCTCTCGCGCGATGCCTTCATGCAGCAGATCCAGTCCATGACGGAAAAGCTGGTCAAGAAGGCCAAGGAATACGACCGAGACACCGTGCCCGGCGACTACGCCACCCTGTCCACGCCTTGCCCCAACTGCGGCGGCGTGGTCAAGGAGAACTACCGCCGCTACGGCTGCACGGGCAGCGACGGCCAGGGCGCGGGCTGCGGCTTCTCGTTCACCAAGTCGCCTGCAGGCCGCACCTTCGAGACGGCCGAGGCCGAGCAACTGCTGCGCGATCGCCGCCTGGGCCCTCTGGACGGCTTTCGCTCCAAGGCAGGCTGGCCCTTCGTGGCCGAAGTCACCATAGTGCGCGATGAGGAAGGCGGCAACTACAAGCTCGAGTTCGACTTTGGCGACGACGCCGCCTCTGAAGACACGGGCGAGCTGGTGGACTTTGCCAGCCAGCAATCGCTGGGCCCCTGCCCCAAGTGCGGCGCGCCCGTCTTCGAGCACGGCAGCAACTACGTCTGCGCCAAGGCCGTGCCCACGCTGGCCCAGGCCACGCCCAGCTGCGACTTCAAGAGCGGGCAGATCATCCTGCAGCAGCCCATAGAGCGCGAGCAGATGCAAAAGCTGCTGCAGACCGGCAAGACCGACCTGCTGGACAAGTTCGTCTCCAACCGCACGCGCCGCAGCTTCAAGGCCTTCCTGGTCTGGGATGGCGCGGCCGGCAAGGTGAACTTCGAGTTCGAGCAGCGCGACAGCAAATACCCGCCGCGCAAGACGGCGGCCGCCAAGAGCGCGCCGGCCAAGAAGGCACCTGCCAAGAAGGCCGCGGCCAAGACCACGGCAAAGACGGCCACCAAGACTGCGCGCAAGCCGGCTGCCGGCACGCTGCAGCCCAGCGCGGCCCTGGCCGCCGTCATCGGCGAAGGCACGGTGGCGCGTACCGAGGTGGTCAAGAAGCTGTGGGAATACGTCAAGGCCCAGAACCTGCAGGACCCCAAGGACAAGCGCGTCATCCGCGCCGATGACAAGCTGCGGCCAGTCTTCGGCAAGGACAGCGTGAACATGTTCGAGCTGGCCGGCATCGTGGGGAAACATCTCACCCCCTGAGGCGCTTACGCGCCTTCCCCCTCTTTACTCGCTCCGCGAGGGAGGGGGACGACACCCTCGGTGCGGGGCGGCGCGGCCGGCTTAGGCCCTTCCTCGGTGTCCCTGGCTTTGGGGCGCGCCAGTTTTGAGGGCAGTGTTTGAGCTCTACGCCAGCGGGTCGCCGGCCTGACATGGGGGCAACACATGCTTGGGCTAATCTAGCGGGCATGGATACCGAAATGCTCACCCCGGCAGCAGCTGCCGCCGCTGCTTCCTCCCCGGCGCCCTCGCGCTCCATCCGCCTGGACGGCGCCTCCAACTTCCGAGACCTCGGTGGCTACGCGGGCCTGGATGGCCGGCGCGTGCGCTGGCGCACGCTGTTCCGTGCAGACCACCTGGCTGGCCTCAGCGCAGCGGACCTGGACGTGCTGCAGGGCCTGAAGCTCGCGCGCAGCGCGGACTTCCGGGGCAAGATGGAAAGCGCCCACCTGGCCTACGAATGGCCGGGCATTGCCCGCCATGCGCTCATCGTCGAGCCCACCGTGGTGCAGCGCGCCAGTGCCCTGATTGCCGCAGGCAACGACCTCACGGCCGCCCATGCCGAGGAGCTGATGCAGGACACCTACCGCAGCTTCGTGCACGCCTACGCACCGCGCTTTGCACAGTTGTTCCAGCTGTTGCTGGAAAGCCAGGATCCGCTGGTCTTCCACTGCACGGCCGGCAAGGACCGCACGGGCTGGGCTGCCGCCTTGCTGCTCACCGCGCTGGGCGTGGACGAGGACACCGTGATGCAGGACTACCTGCTGACCAACCAGCTCTACCAGCGGCCCGCCACCACCTTCGCCCCCATGCCGGCCGAAGTGATGGATGTGCTGTGGCGCGTGCAGGCCTCCTACCTTGCGGCCGCCACCGACATGGTGCGGGCCGACTTCGGGGGGATGGAAGGGTATCTGCGGGATGCGCTGGGCATCGACAGTGCGGCACGCGAGCGGCTGGCCGCGCTTTACCTCGAAGGGTGATTACCTTCGCTCACGGGGCGGCAGGGTGGCGCGGCTAACATGGGCTGTGCCGGTCGGTTGCGCCGGAGTTCAAGGAGATTGCGATGAAATACGGCATGCGTGAGCTGGCCGCGATGGTGCTGGTGGCCCTGAGTGTGGGGCTGGCTGGCTGTGCGGGCGGGGTGCCTGGGGATGTTGCGGGGAGCCAGGCGTCCAGTGGCAGTGGGGTGACGGTGTTTGGGACTGTGGATGCCAATGTGAGTCATACGCGGACTTCGCGGTGACTCTTTGTGCTTTGGTTCTTTCGCTGGATTTGTCCCTGCCGGGTGGTTGTTTTTCGAGGCCGGGTTTCGGCCCGGCGGCCGACCTACTTTCTTATCGCGCGATAAGAAAGTAGGCAAAGAAGCGCGCCCCACTGCCCACGACCCTTCGCTTCGCTGCGGGCGACCTGCGTTGTGCGGGATGCGGGGTGCGCCGTGAAACTCGTTGCGCGCTGCGCGCTTCACTCAAACATCACGGCGAGCTAGACAACGAAGCAAGCCTGTCCTTCGGCAGGCTTGCCACCCCGCATCCCGCCCAACGCAGGCGTGGGCAGAAGGCGGAGGCTGGGGAACAGCCAACAGCCAGCCGGGTCAGGGCTGGATCGGCGTGATCACCACGCCGGTGCCTGCGGGGGCGTCTTCGCCGCCGGGCAGGGCGGGCGTGGCGGGGGTGGCTTCCTGCACTGCGCGCTGGTCCGTGGGGCCCAGCGTGCCCTGGGTGAGGGGGATGTTGGGGG
>NZ_WUMG01000025.1:0-80286 GCF_009827015.1 Delftia sp. CH05
GCACCGAGCCCGGCCGCTGSCAGCGGCTGGGCCTGCGCACGCAACTGGCCCTGGTCTTCGGCTCGCTGCTGGTGGGCGTGACGGTGCTGATGTCGCTGGCCTTCGGCGAACTGCTGCGCTGGCGCATGGAGCGCGAGGTCAGCGCCTCGCTGCATGCCATGGCCTCCAACGCGGCGCGGCAGTTGTCTGAAGGGCTGTTCAGCCGTGCCCATACCGTGGAGGTGCTGGCCGCTTCGCCGGAGCTGTGGGTGCAAGGGCTGGATTCCCCGGGCGTGGGAGCGCTGCTCAACCGCGCCCGTTCGCTGACGCCGTCCAACCTCTGGATAGGCGTGGCCGACGCCGAAGGCACGGTGCGCAGCGCCACCGACCAGTTGCTGGTGGGCCACGATGTCAGCGACCGGCCCTGGTTCGAGCCGGGGCTGCAGCGCGTGCATGTGGGCGACGTGCGTGCCTCCTCGCCGCGCATGGCCGCGCTGCTTGCGCCCCCGGCCGACGGCGCGCCGCGCCGGTTCATGGACTTTGCAGCGCCCATCCGCGTGGGCGGACTCACGCAGGGCGTGCTGTGCATGCACAGCAGCTGGGAATGGGTGCGAGAGACCATGCAGACCTTGCAGCAGGCCGACAGCGGGGATCGCCAGATCGGCCTCTTCATCTTTGACCGCCACGGCAAGATCATCCACGCCCCGGGCGACAGCCTGGAGCCGCTGCAGGCGCTGGACCAGCGCCTGCCGGTGGCCCATACCGTGTCTGCCGATACGTCCGATGCCACGCTGCTGCCCGTGCAGGTGGCGCGCTGGCAGGACAGCCCGCAGAGCTTTCTGACGGCCACCGTGCCGCTGCAGGCCCACAACCGGGTGACGGCCATGGGCTGGCACATCGTGGCCCGCCAGCCGCACGACAGCGCCTATGCGCCCGCGCGCCAGGCCATGCACCAGGTGCTGGCCGGCGGCCTGGCGGCGGCGCTGGTGGCCGCCGTCATCGCCTGGCTGGTGGCACGCAGGCTCAGCCAGGACCTCAAGCGCCTGGCCCGCGCGGCCAACGGCATCGATGGCAGCGGCGCGGCGCCGGACATTCCGCAGCTGCACAGCAGCCGCGAAGTGCACCGCCTCTCGCAGGCGCTGCGCGGCAGCATTGCCCAGCTGCGCTCGGCCAACGAGGCCATGGAGCGCCAGGTGCGCGAGCGCACCCTGCAGCTGCAGCAGGCCAATGCCGAGCTGGAGCACCAGGCGCGCAGCGATCCGCTCACGGGCCTGCTCAACCGCCGGGGCTTCGATTTCCAGCTGGACTTCGCCATGGCGCTGGCGCGCCGCAGCGGCCGCCCCTTGAGCGTGCTCGTCATCGACGTGGACCACTTCAAGCGCATCAACGACCAGCATGGCCATGACATGGGCGACGCCGTGCTGCGCACCCTGGCGCGCGCCTTCCGCATGCGGCTGCGCGAGTCCGACGTGCTGGCCCGCATGGGGGGCGAGGAATTCCTGGCCCTGCTGCCCGACACCACGGCCGACGCGGCCGTGGCCATTGCAGAGCAACTGCGCGAACTGCTGGCCTCCACGCCCATGGCCCACGGCGAGCCCGTCACCGCCAGCGTGGGCGTGGCCACACTGCGCGGCACCACGGACACGGCCGCCGCCATGCTGCGCCGTGGCGACGAAGCACTGTACGAGGCCAAGGGCGCAGGCCGCAACAACGTGCAGCTTCAGCGCTGAGACGGCCCCGCGCCTCTTTCTGCCCCCTCGGCTTGCCGCCTGCCGCAAAACACCTGTGCGGGAAAAAACATCACACTAATACTCAAATTGAGCATATTATTCGCAGCCATCACCAGACCTTTTCCACAGTCCCGGACGGCCACCATGCAGCTCAAATCCGTGCAGTACGACAAGCCCCATTTCTCCCACGCCGGCCAGTGCGGCATCGGCGAGGCCTGGGCCCGCATTCCCCCTGAACTGGACCGCGCCCAGCGCCTTCGGACCACCGAGCGCATACGCGCCCTGCTGCACGAGCGCGATGCCGTGCTCGTGGCCCACTACTACGTGGATGGCGAACTGCAGGACCTGGCGCGCGAGACCGGCGGCTGCGTGGGCGACTCGCTGGAGATGGCGCGCTTCGGCGCCCAGCACCAGGCCAGCACCCTGGTCGTGGCCGGCGTGCGCTTCATGGGAGAGACCGCCAAGATCCTCAGCCCGGAAAAGCGCGTGCTCATGCCCGACGACGACGCCAGCTGCTCGCTGGACCTGGGCTGCCCGGCAGACGAGTTCAGCGCCTTTTGCGACGCCCACCCGGACCACACGGTCGTGGTCTACGCCAATACCAGCGCGGCGGTGAAGGCGCGTGCCGACTGGGTGGTCACATCGTCGGTGGGACAGGACATCGTGGCCCACCTGCACGCCTGCGGCGAGAAGATCCTCTGGGCCCCCGACCGCCACCTGGGCGCCCACATCCAGCGCCAGACCGGCGCCGACATGCTGCTGTGGCATGGCTCCTGCCTGGTCCATGACGAGTTCAAGGCCGACGAACTGGCCGCCATGGCGCTGGAGTATCCGCAGGCCGCCATCCTCGTGCACCCCGAGTCGCCGGCCGCCGTGGCCGCCCAGGCGGACGTGGTGGGCTCCACCACCCAGCTCATCAACGCGGCTGGCCGGCTGCCCACAGACACCTTCATCGTGGCCACCGACCAGGGCATCCTGCACGACATGCGCATGCGCTACCCGGGCAAGACCTTCCTGCCCGCGCCCACGGCCGGCCAAGGCGCCACCTGCAAGAGCTGCGCCATGTGCCCGTGGATGGCGATGAACAGCCTGCAGGGCGTGGAGCTGGCCCTGGAGCAGGGCCTGTGCGCCATCGAGGTGGATCCCGCCATCGCCCAGGCCGCGCGCCGGCCCATCGAACGCATGCTGGCTTTCGCGGCCGGCCACCGCCAGCCCGTGCGCGCCAGCGGCGACCTTGCGCGCGATGCGGCGCTCTTCCAGCACTTCGGTCCCGCCTGAGGACAGCGCCATGACACAGCCTTGCACAGACGTACTCATCATCGGCGCCGGCCTGGCCGGCATGGCCGCTGCCCTGTCGCTGCCGCCGCATCTGCGCGTGGCCCTGCTCAGCAAGGGCGCGGCCGAGGAATGCGCCAGCGCCTGGGCCCAGGGCGGCATTGCCGCCGTGCTGGATGCACAGGACAGCATCGACGAACACCTGGCGGACACCCTGGTCGCGGGCGCAGGCCAGTGCGATGCGCAGGCCGTGCGCGCCATCCTTGAGCAGGCGCCCGACGCCATCGATTGGCTGGTGGCCCACGGCGTGCCTTTCACGCGTGACGACAGCGGTGGCCTGCACCTCACGCGCGAGGGCGGCCACGGCCGCCGCCGCATCGTGCATGCCGCCGACTGCACCGGCCAGGCCGTGCACGCCGCCCTGCTGCGCGCCTGCCGGGAGCGCGCGAACATCGATTTGCATGAACACACCAGCGCGCTGGACCTGCTGACCGAAGGACAGCCTGCGCACTGCACAGGCGCGCTGGTGCGCCTGCCCGATGGCCGCCAGCAGCGCTGGCATGCCGCGCATACCGTGCTGGCCACGGGCGGGCTGGGGCAGGTCTATCCCGCCACCACCAACCCGGCCACCGCCACGGGCGATGGCGTGGCCATGGCCTGGCGCGCAGGCTGCCGCGTAGGCGACCTGGAGTTCATGCAGTTCCATCCCACGGCCCTGCAGGTGGGCGGCCGCGCGGCCGGCCTGGTCTCCGAGGCATTGCGTGGCGAAGGCGCCCTGCTGCGCCTGCCGGACGGCACGCGCTTCATGCCTGCCCATGACGAGCGGGCCGAACTGGCGCCGCGCGACATCGTGGCCCGGGCCATCCGGCACGAGATGGACCGCCATGGCCTGGCCTTCGTGCACCTGGACATCAGCCACAGGCCCCGCGCCTGGCTGCAGTCGCATTTCCCGGGCGTGATGGCCCTGTGCGCCAGCCATGGCATCGACATTGCCACGCAACCGATTCCCGTGGCCCCCTGCGCCCACTACGCCTGCGGCGGCGTGCTGGCCGATATCGACGGGCGCACGGATGTCGATGGCCTGCGCGCCATCGGCGAGGTGGCGCGCACCGGCCTGCACGGCGCCAACCGGCTGGCCAGCAATTCGCTGCTCGAATGCGTGGTGATGGGGCGGGCTGCCGCCCGGGCCATCGCGCAGCAACCGGCTGCCGCCCCTGCGCCGGCCCGGCCGACCGAAACCCTGCAGGCCGGCGCACAGGAGCAGGACACGGCCGCCATCGCGCAGGAGTTGCGCCAGCTCATGCAGGACTGCGTGGGCATACAGCGCAGCGACCAGGGCCTGGCGCAGGCCGTGCAGCGCATTGCGGCATGGCGGGAAAGGCTGGCACCTGCCGCAGGCCATGCGCTGCGCAACCAGCTCGATGTCTGCTGGCTCATGGCCACGGCTGCCGCCGCACGGCGCGAGAGCTGCGGCGCGCATTCGCGCATCGACGCCGCACCGGCGCTGGTGGAATGAAGAATGACCCCCACGCTCCCCAAGGGGGCCGCTTTTCATCTTGGGGCGGCCCGGCAGACAAGGCCGTCAGGCCTTGGGAAGCGTCACGCCCACCTGCCTCTGGTACTTGCCGCCACGGTCGCGGTAGCTGACCTCGCAGACATCGTCGGGATCGCTCTCGAAGAACAGCACCTGGGCGCAGCCTTCACCGGCGTAGATGCGGGCGGGCAGCGGCGTGGTGTTGGAGAACTCCAGCGTCACATAGCCTTCCCATTCGGGCTCGAAGGGCGTGACGTTGACGATGATGCCGCAGCGCGCGTAGGTGCTCTTGCCCAGGCAGATGGTCAGCACGTTGCGCGGGATGCGGAAGTACTCGACCGTGCGCGCCAGCGCGAAGCTGTTGGGCGGGATGATGCAGCTGTCACCCTCGAAGTCGACGAAGCTTTTCTCATCGAAGTTCTTGGGGTCCACCACGGTGCTGTGGATGTTGGTGAACACCTTGAATTCGGGTGCGCAGCGGATGTCGTAGCCATAGCTGCTGGTGCCGTAGCTGATGATCTTGCGGCCATCGACGTTGCGAACCTGGGCCGGCTCGAAAGGCTCGATCATGCCGTGATCCTCGGCCATGCGACGGATCCACTTGTCGCTCTTGATGCTCATGGCAATTCCTCGTTCCCTAGCTGTCCTTGTCAGGCGCCAGCACCCGGCCGGGCACTGGCGCAAAGGCGCTATTTTGCTTGAGAAACGACGGTGCGCTCTATCAGGCGGTCATCGCCCAGGATGATCATGGCGAACAGCAGCTCGTCCAGGCTCTCGGCCTGGCGGGTCTTGCGCTCGAGCAGCGGCGTGCAGGCCGGGTTGATGACCACGAAGTCGGCCTCGCAGCCCGGCTGCAGATTACCCACCTGGCCGGCCAGCCCCAATGCGCGCGCCGCGCCCGCCGTGTGCTGCCACCACAGATTGCCGGGCGACAGGCTCAGGCCCTGCTTGGTCTGGCCCTCGCGGCCCGCCACGTAGGCGGCCTGCATGGTGCGGAAGGGGCTGAAGCTCATGCCGCCGCCCACGTCGCTGGCCAGGCCGTAGAGGAACTGCGCGGCGTCGGCCCGCGCAAAGTCGAAGAAGCCGCTGCCCAGGAACAGGTTGCTGGTGGGGCTCACGGCGGCGGCGGTGCTGCGTTCACGCATCAGGGCGCGGTCTTCATCGTCCAGGTGGATGCAGTGCGCGTAGACGGCGCGCTCGCGCATCAGGCCGAAGTCGTCGTAGACCGACAGATAGCTGCGGGCCTTCGGAAAGAGTTCGGCCACCCAGCGCACCTCGTCCAGGTTCTCGGCCACATGGGACTGGATCCAGACATCGGCGTAGCGGGCGGCCAGCTCGCCCGCGCCGCGCAGCTGCTCATGCGTGCTGGTGGGGGCAAAGCGCGGCGTGATCGCGTAGCCCAGGCGGTCCACGCCATGCCAGCGCTGGATCAGGGTTTCGGTGTCGATCAGGCTTTGCTCGGTCTGGTCGCGCACGCCGTCGGGGCTGTGGCGGTCCTGCAGGACCTTGCCCGTGATCATGCGCATGCCGCGCGCCTGCGACGCGCCCATGAGCGCATCGACCGACCCCGGGTGCGAGGTGGCAAAGGCCAGCGCCGTGGTCACGCCGTTGCGCTGCAGCTCGTCCAGGAAGAACTCGGCCACGCTGTCGGCATGCGCGCGTTCGCAGAAGGCCGACTCATGAGGGAAGGTGTATTTCTCCAGCCAGGGCAGCAGGCCGGCGGCGGGCGCGCCGATCACATCGGTCTGCGGATAGTGGATGTGCAGGTCGATGAAGCCTGGCGCCAGGATGCGGCCCGGCAGATGGGTGACTTCAGCGCCCGGCTGTCCGGTGAACTGCGCGTGCAGCGCCTGCCAGCTGCCGGCGGCGACCACGCGCTGCTGCCCCTTGTCATCCGGGGCGACGGCCAGCAGGCCGTCTTCGTCGTAGAGCGCCTGGCCATCGTCGGCAAAACGCAGCAATGAGGAACGGTAGATTTGCATGCCGCCAAGCTTAGCGGGCGGACAGGCAGATGCCATATCCGCAGCGCTATAGGCGCCATCGGCAGGCGCCATCCTAGGGTTTACGCCAGGACCGGACGCCCCGCAGGCCGCATCACTTGGGCAGCGTGGCCTGCACGCCTTCCACCAGCCAGTTCATCTGCAGGATCTGTGCATCGTCCAGCTGCTTGCCGGCTGGAATGCGCACCTGGCCCTGGTTGTCGCGCACCGGCTGGTCGCCGGCCTTGAAGGGCTGCAGGCGGCCCTGGGCCATGTCCTTTTGGCGCTGCAGCACTTCCTCGCGCACGGCCGGCGGCAGCCTGGGGCCGAAGCCCTCCACGCGGATCATGCCCTCGCGCACGCCGCCCCAGGTGTCCTGGCTCTTCCAGCTGCCGTCCAGCACCGCTTTGGCGCGCGCCGTGTAGTAGTCGCCCCACTGGTGGGTGACGGCCAGCAACTGGGCGTCGGGCCCGTCCTTGCGCATGTCGGAGTGGTAGGCAATCGCCATGCGGCCGCGCTCCTGGGCGGCCTGCATCACGGCGGTGGATGCGACCTGGAAGGACACCACGTCCACGCCGCCGTTGAACAGCGCCATGGCCGCATCGCGCTCGCGCGGCGGGTCGAACCAGGTATCCAGCCAGACCACCTTGACCGTGGCCTTGGGATTGACCGAGCGCATGCCCAGCGTGAAGGCGTTGATGCCCTGCAGCACCTCGGGAATCGGAAAGCCGACCACGAAGCCGGCAACGCCCGTCTTGCTGGCACGGCCTGCGGCAATGCCCGACAGATAGCGGCCCTCGTAGTAGCGAGCGTTCGAGGTGGCCACGTTGTCGGCGCGCTTGAAGCCCGTGACCGACTCGAACTTCACCTGCGGGAAGTCGCGCGCCACGCGCATCACGGACTCGGTGTAGCCGAAGCTGGTGGTGAAGATCAGTTGGTTGCCGCTGGCGGCCAGGTCGCGCAGCACGCGCTCGGCGTCGGGGCCCTCGGGCACGCTGTCCACGGCGCGGGTCTGCACGCGCGGGCCCAGGGCCGCCTGCAATGCGCGCCGGCCCTCGTCGTGCTGGCGCGTCCAGCCGGCGTCGAGCACGGGCGTCAGATAGACGAAGGCGGCCTTGAGGGGCGTGGAACCTGCGGGGGATGAAGGGGCGGGATGGCCTTGGGACAAGGCCGTGGATACAAGACTTGCGGCCGCGACTGCGGCTGCGAGGTTTTTGTACATGGTGTTCCTCTACATGGCCCGGAAATGAAAACGCACCTGCCGTGGGCAGCGGCCGGTGCGGGGCGCGATTATAGGCAGCGGCCCCGGGGGCTGCCTGGGCCTGCGCTTATGGCCTCCATAAGGGGCGGCAGATACCGTCCACCAGCGCGCAGAACCAACGCGGGTACTTAAAAGTGCTTAACACGCTCTAAGATCGTCGGCAAATTCCACCCCCAAGCAACCACCAAGGAGTACAAGACCATGCCGATGTTCGTCGATACCTCGCCCCCGGGCCAGTGCATCTTCTGCCGCCTCGTGGCGGGCGAGATCCCGTCCGCCAAGGTGTTCGAGGACGAGCAGACCATCGCCTTCATGGACATCGGCCAGGTCAATCCCGGCCATGTGCTGGTGGCCAGCAAGCGCCATGCCGTGACCCTGCTGGACCTCACGCCCGACGAGGCCGGCGCCGTGATGCGCACGGCCCAGCGCGTGGCGCGGGCCGTGCAGTCAGCGTTCGACCCCGATGGCATCAGCCTGTTCCAGGCCAACGGCGCGGCGGGCGGGCAGACCGTCTTCCACTTCCACCTGCATGTGCTGCCGCGCCACGAGGGCGACGGCGTGGGCCTGGGCTGGCCGCGCAAGGAGCCCGGCATGCAGGCGCTGCAGGACCATGCCGAGCGCCTCAGGAAGGCGCTGGCCTGAGCGGACTCAGGCCAGGGCTGCGTACTTGGCGAACACGGCCTCCAGCTGGCGCATCCAGTGGGCGCGCTGCTGGGGCGTGACGAAGCTGGCGTCAAAGCTGTTGACCGCCAGCTGCCAGGCCTGCTGCGAGTTCATGCCCGTGGCGGCGAACAGCTGCAGGTAGTTCTCGTTCACGTAGCCGCCGAAGTAGGCCGGATCATCGGAATTGACCGTGACCTTGAGACCCGCCTCCAGCAGCTGCGGCAGGTTGTGCTGCGCCAGGTCGGCCACCACGCACAGCTTGAGGTTGGACAGTGGGCAGACGGTCAGCGGCACGCCGTCGCGCACCAGGCGCTGCATCAGGGCCTCGTCTCGCGCGGCCTGCACGCCGTGGTCTATGCGCTCGGAATGCAGCACGTCCAGCGCGCCCCAGATATAGGCGGGAGGTCCCTCCTCGCCCGCATGCGCGACCAGGTGCAGGCCCAGCTCGCGGCAGCGCGCGAACACGCGGGCGAACTTCTCGGGCGGGTTGCCGACCTCGCTGCTGTCCAGCCCCACGCCGATGAAGCGGTCGCGCAGCGGCAGCGCGGCCTCCAGCGTGGCGAAGGCGTCCTCCTCGCTGAGATGGCGCAGAAAGCTCAGGATCAGCGCCGACGAGATGCCCTGCTCTATCTCCGCATCGCGGCAGGCGCGGTACAGGCCGTTGATCACGGTCTCCATGCCCACGCCGCGCTGGGTGTGGGTCTGGGGGTCGAAGAAGATCTCGGCATGGACCACGTTGTCCTGCGCGGCACGCGCCAGGTAGGCGCGCGCCATGTCGTAGAAATCCTGCTCGTACAGCAGCACGCTGGCGCCGGCGTAGTAGATGTCCAGAAAGCTTTGCAGGTCGGTGAAGGCATAGGCGCGGCGCAGGTCTTCCACGCTGGCATAGGGCAGCTTCACGCCGTTGCGCTGGGCCAGCGCGAAGATCAGCTCGGGCTCCAGCGAGCCTTCGATGTGCATGTGCAGCTCGGCCTTGGGCATGGCCTGGAGCAATTGGGGCAGATGCGCGGCATCCACGGCGGGTACGGTGTGCATCAGCAGACTCCGAAGGTGATGCCGCTGGCCCTGAGGTAGCGGCGGTAGGCGGACGACATGCGGTCGGCCGCAGAGTGCATTTCGGCGCGCGGGTCCAGCGGCAGGCACTTGGGCTGCTGCGACTCCAGCACGGGCTGGTCCTGGCAGAAGATGGTGTGCTGGAATTCCTGCAGCTGGGCGTCGGGCGAATCGAAGTCTGCCACGGCCAGCCGGAACCAGACGCGGCTGGTCTCGGGCGTGACGGGGCAGATGAACAGGGCGATGGACTCGCGCCATCCGGCCCGGGTGGTGCCGGATTCGGGCAGCTTGGTCAGCACGGCGGCATAGGGCGCCGTGACTTCGTAGGTGTACTCGACCTCGGCCGCGCTGGTGGAGTGCAGGTTGGACTGCGGCTGCACGGCCTTGCAGCCCGTGGCCAGCACGCCCGTGGCCGTGGTCTCCACGGCATAGGCTTCGATGGCCGTGGCGTCGCGGCTGCCCAGCCAGCCTTCGTGGACAAAGCCGAAGTGCGACATGTCCAGGAAGTTCTCGATGATGCGCGGCGCGCTGGCGGCCACATCGTAGGGGCCGCAGTTGAGCTTGCGCAGGTGCGCGTCCGCCTTGGCTTCAAAGGCTGGCAGTGCCGCCAGGGCCGCCAGGGCCGGAACAGCCGAGAGCTCCTCGCCCGTGGCCAGCCGCACCCAGACCAGGCCGTAGGCTTCCTGTGCCTCGAAGGCCTTCACGCACTGCGAGGGCGGGGGCGTGAAGCTGGGCAGGGCCGGCACCTTGACGCACTGGCCGCTGTCGGCGAACTGCCAGCCGTGGTAGGGGCATTCAAGGTGGCCGTTCTCGACACGGCCCATGGACAGGCGTGCGCCACGGTGCGGGCAGCGGTCCACGAAGACGCGGACCTGGCCTTGCGGATCGCGCCACAGCACCAGGGGCTGGTCCAGCAGTTGCACGCCCAGCGGCGCATCGACAACTTCGTGGGCCTGGGCCACGGGATGCCAGAGGGAGTTTTCGATCATGGGGGGAATCTCTTGCTGTCTGTCTGTGCCGCGGCGGCGGGCAGGCCGCGGCTGGGAGCGAGCATAAACCCGCTCGATGCGCAGCACAGGTACGGTACAGGTACACCTGTGCTGCGCATGAACGCCAAGGCCGCCCGAAGGCGGCCCTGGCGGCAACAGGCAACCCGGCCTGCGCCGGGTGGCCTGGCGTCTGTCTTACTTGCTGCCCTGGCCCGGCACCTTGCCTTCCACACCCTTGACGTAGAAGTTGATGCCCGTCAGGAACTTGTCTTCGGCCACGGCGTCGGCGGCCAGCAGTTCCTTGCCGTCCTGGCCTGTGATCGGGCCCTTCCAGATGTGGAAGGTGCCGTCCTTCAGACCCTTCTTGACCTCTTCGATCCGGGCCTTGGCCTCGGCGGGCACGTCATCGGCCAGCGAGACGATGTCGATCGCGCCTTCCTTCACGCCCCACCAGGTCTGCTGGCTGCTCCACTTGCCGTCCAGCATCTCGCGCACGGTCTTGGTGTAGTAGGGAGTCCAGTTGATGATGGCCGAGCCCAGGTGGGCCTTGGGGCCGTAGGCCGTCATGTCGGAGTCCCAGCCGAAGGCGCGCTTGCCCTTTTCCTCGGCCGTCTTGAGCACGGCGGCGGAGTCGGTGTTCTGGAACAGGATGTCGGCGCCGCCGTTGATCAGCGAAGTCGCAGCCTCGGTTTCCTTCGGGGGGGCGAACCACTCGTTGACCCAGACCACCTTGGTCTTGATCTTGGGGTTCATGGACTGCGCGCCCAGCGTGAAGCTGTTGATGTTGCGCAGCACTTCGGGAATCGGCACGGAGCCGACCACGCCCAGCACGTTGGACTTGGTCATGGAGCCCGCGATGATGCCGGCCAGATAAGCGCCTTCGTAGGTGCGGCTGTCGTAGGTGCTGACGTTGGCGGCGGTCTTGTAGCCGGTGGCGTGCTCGAACTTCACATCGGGGAAGTCGGGAGCGATCTTCTGGATGGGCTCCATGTAGCCGAAGGTGGTGCCGAAGACCAGCTTGTTGCCGTTGGCGGCCATGTCGCGCAGCACGCGCTCGGCGTCGGCGCCCTCGGGCACGCTCTCGACGTAGGAGGTCTTGATCTTGTCGCCGAATTCCTTCTCCAGCGCCAGGCGGCCCTGGTCGTGGGCAAAGGTGTAGCCGCCGTCACCGACGGGGCCCACGTAGGCGAAGGCGATCTTCAAAGGCTCGGTTGCAGCGGCAGCAGGGGCCTCGGCAACGGGAGCGGGCGCAGGCGCGGCCTCCTCCTTCTTGCCACAGCCGGCCAGCGCGGCGGCGGCCACGGCCGACAGCGCTGCCACCTTGATCAGGGAGCGTTTGTGAAGATCAGTCATCGAAGTTTCCTCAAGTGGTCCTGCGGCAGGCAGGAAGAAGGCGGTGTCCGCAGGGGCGCAGACCCGCCGCGATGGGTCCCGAGAATAAAGCAAGAATGGCGCCAGCCGGCTGCGCCAGAGCCACCAGGCATGCGGGAAAACCACATTTTGGGGGCTTTGCACAATCGTGGTGCATAGGGCGGACCCGTCTGGCGGATCGCGGCAGAAAAAAGGGCCCCGAAGGGCCCTTGTTGCATGGACTGCCGCCGGATCACTTGGCGCCCGGCACCTTGCCTTCGACGCCGTTGACGAAGAAGTTGATGCTGGTCATGAAGCCCAGGTCGCCGACCTGGCCTGCCGTCAGCACTTCCTTGCCCGCGTTGTCCTTGATGGGGCCGGTCCAGACGGCGAAGCTGCCGTCCTTCAAGCCGTCGCGTGCCTTGGCGACCTTGTCCTTGATGTCCTGGGGCACGTCGTCGGCGATCTTCACGAGGTCGATGGCGCCTTCCTTCACGCCCCACCAGAACGAGCCGCCCTGCCACTTGCCGTCCAGCGTGTCCTGGGTGACCTTGCTGTAGTAAGGCGTCCAGTCGATCACGGCCGAGCCCAGGTGGGCCTTGGGCGCGAAGGCGCTCATGTCGCCGTCCTTGCCGAAGGCGCGCGCACCGCGTTCCTCGGCCGTCTTGAGCACGGCCGGGGAGTTGGTGTTCTGGTAGAGCACGTCCACGCCGCCGTTGATCAGCGAGGTGGCGGCCTCGGACTCCTTGGGCGGGGCGAACCACTCGTTCACCCAGACCACCTTGGCCTTGATCGAGGGATCGACGCTTTGCGCACCCAGCACGAAGCTGTTGATGTTGCGCACCACTTCAGGGATAGGCACCGAGGCCACGACGCCGATGGTCTTGGTCTTGGTCATGCCGCCGGCCACGATGCCGGCCAGGTAGGCGCCCTCGAAGGTCTTGGTGTCGTAGGTGGCCACGTTGTCGGCATTCTTGTAGCCGGTGGCGTGCTCGAACTTCACGTCCTTGAGGTCGGCCGCGACCTTCTGCACGAACTCCTGGTAGCCGAAGCTGGTCGCGAAGATCAGCTTGTTGCCCTGGCCGGCCATGTCGCGCATCACGCGCTCGGCATCGGCGCTCTCGGGCACGCTTTCGACGAAGGAGGTTTCCACCTTGTCGCCGAACTTCTCCTGGATGGCCTTGCGGCCCAGCTCATGCTGGAAGGTCCAGCCGCCGTCGCCGATGGGGCTGACGTACATGAAGCCGATCTTGAGCTTCTCGGCCGGCGCCTGCGCTGCGGGCGCGGCAGCGGGAGCCGGCGCTGCGGCCTCTTCCTTCTTGCCGCAGGCGGTCAGGGCCGCCACCGAGATGGCCGACAGGCCGATCATCTTCACAAGCGTGCTTTTGAGGCCAGGTTTCAGGGTGCGTTCGCGCAAAGCGGGCATGCGTTTGTCCTTTTGTGGTTCTGGAGGGAGAGAGAAACAATGAAAGCGTCAGGAGCCCGGGTAGAAGGGCTTGCCCAGCGAGGCCGGCATGTTGGCGCGGATCCAGGTCGGATTGCGCGAGATCAGCACCAGCACGACGATGGTCGCCAGGTACGGCAGCATGGACAGCAGTTGGCTGGCCACCTGCACGCCCGTGGCCTGCAAATGGAACTGCAGCATGGTCACGCCGCCGAACAGGTAGGCGCCCAGCAGCACGCGCGCAGGGCGCCAGGTGGCGAAGGTGGTCAGCGCCAGCGCGATCCAGCCCCGGCCCGACACCATGCCTTCCACCCACAGCGGCGTGTAGACGGTGGAGATGTAGGCACCGGCCAGACCGCACATGGCGCCGCCGAAGACCACGGCCGCCAGGCGGATGCGGCGCACCGGATAGCCCAGCGCATGGGCCGACTGGGGCGACTCGCCCACGGCGCGCAGCACCAGGCCGGCCCGGGTGCGGTAGAGGAACCAGACCAGGGCCGCCGCAATGGCCACCGCGCCATAGACCAGCGGATGCAGGCGGAACAGCGCCGTGCCCACCACGGGCAGGTCGGACAGCCAGGGCACGGCGAACTTGGGCAGCTCGGGCAGGCGCGCCTGCACATAGCCCAGGCCCAGGAAGGCCGAGAAGCCCGTGCCGAACAGCGACAGGGCCAGCCCCGTCGCGTACTGGTTGGTGTTCAGCCAGATCACCAGCACGCCGAAGATGGCGGCCAGCAGCGCGCCCGCACCCATGCCGGCCAGAAAGCCCACGGTGGTGCTGCCCGTGTGGACCACGGCGGCAAAGCCCGCGATGGCGGCGCACAGCATCATGCCCTCGGCACCCAGGTTGACGATGCCGGCCTTTTCATTGATCAGCAGGCCCAGCGCGGCCAGCGCCAGCACGGTGCCGGCGCTGAGCGTGGAGCCCAGCAGCAGTGCATAGGATTCCATCAGCGGGCCTCCTTGACGGCAGGCGCCGCTGCGGGCGGGACCACGGGCGTGCGGGACACCCAGCGCACGCGGTAGGCCACCAGCGTGTCGCAGGCCAGCAGCGTGAACAGCAGCAGGCCCTGGAACACGCCGGTCAGCGCCTTGGGCAGGCCCAGGCGCGACTGGGCGAGTTCGCCCCCGATATAGAACATGCTCATGAGAATCGCGGAAAAGATCATGCCCACGGGATGCAGGCGACCGACGAAGGCCACGATGATGGCGGCGAAGCCGTAGCCGGCCGGGACATAGGGCGTGAGCTGGCCCAGCGGGCCGGCCACTTCCAGCGCACCGGCCAGGCCGGCGGTGGCGCCCGAGATCAGCAGCGCCGTCCACAGCGCACGGCGCGAGGAGAAGCCCGCGTAGCGTGCGGCGGCCGGAGCCAGCCCACCGACCTGCAGCGCAAAGCCGGCGCGGGTGCGGAACAGGAAGATCCACAGCATGGCCGCCGCGGCCAGCGCCAGCAGCAGGCCGATATTGGTGCGCATGCCCTGCATCAGCTTGGGGATCTGCGTGACGCGCTCGAAGGTCTTGGTCTGCGGGAAGTTGTAGCCCATGGGGTCCTTCCACGGCCCGTAGACCAGAAAGCCCAGCACCAGGGTGGCCACGTAGACCAGCATCAGGCTGACCAGGATTTCATTGGCATTGAAGCGGTCGCGCAGCAGGGCCACGATGCCGGCCCAGACCATGCCGCCCAGCATGCCGGCCACCAGGATGGCGGGCACGATCCAGGGCCCCGTGGTCTTGTCCGCCAGCAGCGCCACGCCGCCTGCGGCCACGGCGCCGATCACGAACTGGCCTTCGGCACCGATGTTCCACACATTGGAGCGAAAGCACACGGCCAGGCCCAGCGCGATCAGCAGCAGCGGCGTGGCCTTGACGGCCAGCTCGCCCAGCGCATAGGTGGACTTGACGGGGTCCCAGAAGAAGGCCTGCAGGCCGCGCACCGGGTCCTTGCCCAGCATCACGAACAGGCACACGCCGATCAGCACGGTGATGGCCAGCGCCAGCACGGGCGAACCGTAGGTCCACAGCTTCGAGGCCTGGGGGCGTTGCTCAAGCTTGAACATGGGCGCCTCCCCTGGCGGCATTCTGGGCGGCGTTCGGTGCGGCAGCACCGTCCCACAGGCCGCTCATCCACTCGCCGATCTGCTGCACGGTGGCATCGGCCCGCGCCACGGAGGGCGACAGCCGGCCCTTGGCCACCACATGCAGGCGGTCACATATCTCGAACAATTCGTCCAACTCCTCGCTGAGCACCAGCACGGCGCAGCCCTCGTCGCGCAATTGCAGGATGGCGCCGCGTATCTGCGCGGCCGCCCCCACGTCCACCCCCCAGGTGGGCTGGGAGATGATGAGCAGCGCGGGCCTGGCATCGATCTCGCGGCCCACGATGAATTTCTGCAGGTTGCCGCCCGACAGCGACTGCGCCGCCGCGTTGGGGCCGCCGGCCTTGACGTTGAAGCGCGCAATGATGGCGCGCGCCTGCTCCTGCAGCTGGCCCATGCGAATCCAGCCGCCTTTGCCCAGCGCGGTCTTGCGCGTGAGCAGCAGGTTGTGCGCCAGGCCCATGCTGGGCACGGCGCCGCGGCCAAGACGCTCCTCCGGCACGAAGTGCAGGCCCAGCGCACGGCGCCGGCCGGGGCCCAGGCGCCCCGCCTCCCGGCCGGCAATCTGCACCATTTCGGGCGCCGCGCGCGTGTCCTCGCCGGACAGCGCATACAGCAATTCCTTCTGGCCATTGCCCGAGACACCGGCGATGCCCACGACTTCGCCCGCGCGCACATCGAGCTGTATGCCCTGCAGGTCCACGCCGAAGGGCTCCGAGCGCGGCAGCGCCAGGCCCTGCACGCGCAGCACGCTGGCGCCGACCTGGGATTCGCGGTGCGTGAGTTCGGGCGGCTCCGAGCCGATCATCAGCCGCGACAGCGAGGCATTGCTCTCCACGGCCGGATTGCACACGCCGGTCACCTGCCCGCCGCGCAGCACGGTACAGGCCGTGCACAGCGAGCGGATCTCGTGCAGCTTGTGGCTGATGTAGAGGATGGAGCAGCCCTCGGACGCCAGGCGGCGCAGCACGACGAAGAGCTTTTCCACCGCCTGCGGCGTGAGCACCGAGGTGGGCTCGTCAAGAATGAGCACGCGCGGGTGCGTGAGCAGGGCGCGGATGATTTCCACGCGCTGCATCTCGCCCACGCTCAGCGTGTGCACGGGGCGGTGGGGATCGACCTCCAGCCCGTAGTCATGCGCCGTGGACTCGATGCGCTGCACCACCTCGGCCAGCGGCAGGCTCTTGTCCAGGCCCAGCCAGACGTTCTCGGCCACGGACAGCGTGTCGAACAGGCTGAAATGCTGGAACACCATGGCGATGCCCAGCTGGCGCGCCTCCTGCGGGTTGCGGATGTGGACCGGCTTGCCATCGACCTCGATGCGGCCCTCGTCGGGCTTGACGGCGCCGTAGATGATCTTCATCAGCGTGGACTTGCCGGCGCCGTTCTCGCCCAGGATGGCATGCACTTCGCCGGCGCCCACGGTCAGCGAGATGCCGTTGTTGGCCACCACCGCCGGATAGCGCTTGGTGATGCCTGTCAGCTGAAGCCGCGGCGGCGCTGCTGCTGGCAGGGGGACTGTATCGGGGGGATTCATGGCTGGGATTGTCTTTCAATTTCTGCAACAAACTGGAACACAAGTCCTTGAAACCGCCTCGGCGGCCCTCATATCGGCCATCACTTTGTTCACCCAAAAGGCGGTTCCTATCGCCGTCGCCTAGCGGGCACGGGACATCAGCGCCACCTGCCGCACGGCGTCGCGCAGCCAGCGTGTGGACGCGCCCATGTGCGTGCGGGCATGCCACAGCTGGTAGTACACCAGCGGCGCAAACTCCACCGGGCAGGGCAGGATCACCAGGGGCAGGCGCTGGCTGAAGCGCTCGCAGAACAGCCGCCCCGTGGTCAGCACCAGCAAGCTGGTGGCCACGATGTCAGGAATCAGGCTGAAATGCGCGCAGCGCGCCGCCACCTGGCGCTGCAGGCCCATGCGGGAGAGCTGGTCGTCGATCACGCCGCGCGCGCCCGGGTAGGTGGGCGTGGGCGCGATGTGCTCGGCCTCCAGCCACTGGGCCACGTCCCAGCCGCGTCGCACGGCCGGATGCTGGGGGCTGACCAGGCAGACCACCTCGTCCTCGAACAGGCTGGCCATGTGCAGGCCCTGCGGCGGCTCGGGCCAGTTGCCGATCACCACGTCCACATCGCCCTGGGCCAGTTGCACCTCGTAGTGCGCGTCGCCGTTGAGGGCCAGGATGTCCACGGGGCAGCCGGGCGCCTCGGTCTTGAGGTGGGCCACCAGGCGCGGCAGGAACAGCGGGTCCAGGTAGTCGCTGGCGGCGATGCGGAAGGTGCGCGTGGAGGTGCGGGGATCGAAATGGCGCGCATCGCTGAACAGGCCTTCGGCCGCGCGCAGGATGTCGGCCGCCGGCTGCACCATGCGCAGCCCGGCCTCGGTGGGCTGCATGTGCGCGCCCGAACGCACCAGCAGCGAATCGCCGGCCAGGTCGCGCAGGCGCTTGAGCGCAGCGGACACCGCCGGCTGGTGCATGCCCAGGCGCAATGCGGCACGCGAGACGCTGCGCTCGGTCAGCACCGTGTGCAGCACCCGTATCAGGTGCAGATCAATCTTGTCGAACAGGGCCTGGTCGCGCATGTAGCGAAGCAATCAGCGAAAAAAAGAGCGGTCGCGCCGGGGACGCGCCGCAGGTCATGGGGAGCCCGCAGCGTAACCCAGCCATGACCCTCGCCAGCTAGATACAAGCACCAAGAATGCCCTGGGCAGGGGCGGTTAAACACTTGTGCACGCAGCACATGCAATATGCGAGCCAGTCGCCGGCAAACCATTGTCCAAACCTATACAGACTTGCAGACTGTTAGCGTGATTCAATGAAATCGCTTCAAAAGGAAGTGGATTGCAGGAGACAAGACGATGAAAAAGCCAACCCCTTTTTCGGGCATGGTGGCCGCAGCCACGCTCGCCAGTGTGCTGACCGCCTGCGGCGGCAGCGGTGATTCAGGCCTGGGTGTCATCGAGATACGCAGCCTGTCCAACCGGGCCGACATGATCAGCGACGGCAATGCCTATATTGAAATTGTGCTGCCCAAGGGCAGCCCGCCCGGTGCGCTGAAGGTGGCGCTCAATGGCACGGATGTCACCGCCCGGTTCGCCCAGCGCGCCAATGGCCGGATTCTGGGCCGGGTCGAGGGATTGAAGGTGGGCGCCAACACCCTCACCGCCACGGCGGCCGGCAGCGCGAGGGCACGGCTGGACATCACCAACCATGGCCGGGGCGATCCCATCTTCGCCGGGCCGCAGACCGCGCCGTGGATCTGCGCCACGCGCAATGGCGCGCAAGCCACCGTTTCCGTGCCCGGCACGGCACTTTCGGCGACCGTGACCACGCGCGTCAGCGGTCTCGATACCGATCCGGTGGATGTCCAGTGCAATACCAGGACCCAGTACACCTACTACTACATGCCCAAGGCCAGGCAAGGCAGAGCCTGCACGATGGGTCCGGCAGGCGCCACGCCCTGTCATGTGGCCTACGACCCATCGCAGCGCCCGGCCGACAGCGAGATCGCCGACTTCACCAACGACCGCGGAGATACGGTCAAGCACCTGCTGCGCCTGGAAACTGGCGTCATGGGCCGCGGCACCTACCAGATCCTGGCCTACCATGACCCCGCGCTTGCCTGGACGCCCTGGGAGCCGCAAAAGGGATGGAACGGCAAGGTGCTGTGGCGATTCGGCGCAGCCGCTTCCGGCAATCGCTTCCAGGAGCCGGCGGTCAACCTCCTCGACCAGTTCAGCGGCAGCCTGCCGTTCGACCCCAACGCGCTCGCGGCAGGCCACATGGTCGTGAAAGCCATGCTGACCAACCACCTGCACAACAACAACGAGTTGCTGGCCGCCGAGAACATGATGCGCATCAAGGAGCACCTGATCGAGAACTACGGCGAAGTGCGCTACACCATGGGCGACGGCGACTCGGGTGGCTCCATGATGCAGACAGTGATCGCCTCCGCCATGCCGGGTCTGCTGCAGGGCATACAGACGGGGCTGAGCTATCCCGATGCGGTGTCCACCTGGATGGAAACACGCGACTGCGGCCTGCTGTCCAACTACTACAGGACGGCCGCAGGACAGGCACTGAGCGACACCGCGAAGGCCGCCATCAATGGCCATCCGGCCAGCTACTGCGACAAATGGGTAGGGAGCTTCATCGCCCCCCAGAACCCCCGGCTGCCCGACAACTGCGGCGTGGGCTTTCCCGCCTCCATCGTCTACGACCCGCGCACACGCGGCCAGGGCGTGCGCTGCTCGATCCACGACATGCTGGTCCCGGTGTTCGGGACGTTCAAGGACACCGACGGCCACACCAAGCCGCAGCTGCCGTATGACAACACGGGCCTGCAGTACGGACTCAAGGCACTGCAGTCGGGCGCCATCGACGCGGAGGCTTTCGTGCAGCTCAACGAAGGCATCGGCAGCTACACCAACGACATGGACTGGACCGGCGGCACTGCGTCCAGGCCGGCAGCCCGCGAGCGGGCCGTGGCCAGCCTGCTGCCCAGGCTCTACAGCAGTGGCCTCACCAGCAACGGCAGGAACCTGTCCCAGGTGGCCATCATCGACCTGCGGCCCGAGGGCGGCAGCGACATCCACATGACCTGGCGCAGCCTGCAGCAACGCGCACGGCTGGATGCCGCCAACGGCCACCATGACAACCACGTGATCCGCGCCAGCAAGGGCATGGTCCCGCTGCTGATCGCCCCTGCCATGCGACGCGAGGCCTTTGTCATGATGGACCGCTGGCTGACCGCCGTGGAGCGCGACACCACCGGCGCGGCGCTGGCACAGAAAGTGGTGCGCAACAGGCCTTCGGATGTCAGGGATGGATGCATCGCCGCAACGGGAGCCGCCCCTTCGGATCTCGACAAAGTCCTGGCCCTGGACGACCCAGCCTGTCCCCTCAAGCCGACCCTGTCGCCACGCCAGGTGGCCGGAGGTCCGCTCGCGGAGGACATCTACCAGTGCCAGCTCAAGCCCCTTTCGTTCACCAGCCCGGAGTACGCCGGCATCACCTTCAGCCCGGCCCAGCAAAAGCGCCTTGCCGCAGTATTTGCGGCAGGAGTGTGCGACTGGAGCCAGGCCGGAACGGGCCAGAGCCAGGAGGCGGCCTTCCTGACCGATTTCAGTGCCGGCCCGGCGGGCACCAAGGCCGGGCCTGCGCCGGTCTCGCGCAACGATTGAGCTGCACCCTGCGCGAAGTCCCGCAGGGGTCCGGGGGCCGGTGATCAGGGTTTGCAGCGTGCCAATCCAGGCAATGAAGCAGCAGACTTTCATTGAAGATTTGCATCAATCACCATGCAGCCGCCCACGATCAACGCCGTCCTCAAGTCCGCGCCCTTTGCGCCCCACCTGAGCAGGGCCCACCTGCTCAGGTTGCGGCGGGAGGTGCTGTTGCGGCACATACCGGCCGGCGCCCCGCTTTGCCACAAGACGCACCGGGCCGGCCACTGGGCCGGCATCGTCCAGGGAGCGGTCAAGATCCATGCGCTGTCGCCTACCGGGCGCAGCACCACGCTGGCCACCTTTACCCCGGGTTGCTGGTTCGGAGAGGGCACACTGCTCAAGCACGAATGCTGGCCGTTCGACGCGACGGCGATCGAGGATACGCTGGTGGCACTGATGCCGGCCAGCACCTTTCACTGGCTGCTGGAGCGCAGCCTCGGCTTCAACCGCTTCCTGCTGGACCAGCTCAATGCGCGCCTGGGCCAGTTCATCGGCCGCTGCGAGCATGCGCGGCTGCACCATTCCAGCCGCCATGTGGCGCACTGCATCTCGGAGCTGACCGATTCGAGGCTGTATCCGGACACCGGCAACCGGCACCTGGGCATGTCGCAGGAGGAGTTGGCCAGCCTGGCCGGCGTGTCGCGCCAGATCGTCAATCGCACCCTGGGAGAGCTGGAGGACATCGGAGCGGTCCGCGTCTCCTATGGGGCATTGACCCTGATCGATCCGGAGGGACTGCGGCGCTTCAGCGAATCCTTCGAATGAGGCGCGGCCCCGGCGCTCATGCGGCCTCCAGCACCTCGACGCGGTTGCGGCCCTTGCGCTTGGCCGCATAGCAGGCCATGTCGGCCGAGCGCAGCGCGCTGCTGACCGTGTGCTGGCGGGCATCGAGCACCACCATGCCGACGCTGGCGCCCATCAGGTAGCGCTGGCCCTCGTGCGCGCCTTCCCAGTCCTGCACGGCCATGCACAGGCTCTGCGCCAGCAGCATGCCCTGCTCGGCCGGGACGCCGGCCAGCAGCACGGCGAACTCGTCGCCGCCCAGGCGCGCCACCCAGCCCAAGGGCCGCACCACGCTGTCGATCAGCCGGGCCATGTGGCACAGCACCTCGTCGCCGGCCGCATGGCCTCCCTGCTGGTTGACGTGGGCGAAGTGGTCCAGGTCCAGGAACAGGATCACGCCATGGTGCGGCATGGGAGAAATGGCGACTTCGACCGCGGCCGTGGCCACGGCAGCAACCTCGGCGTCGGCTTGCGAGGAGGAGGCCTCTTCCTGCAGCGCCTCGGCGGGCAGGTGCTGGGCGGCGCTGCATTCCTGCAGCCATTCATGCAGGCGCATGGCAAAGGCCTCGCGGTTGGGCAGCAGGGTCAGCGGATCGTGCATGGCCTTCCAGCCCGGCTGCTCGCGCACCAGGCGCTGCATGGTCACGTCCTCGACCACCCAGACCAGGGTGGGATCGGCCGGCACCACGGCGCGTGGCTCCAGGCCGCGCTGCAGGCGCTGCAGGCTCTGGCCGTGCAGGCGCACCCAGATGGGGCGGCCGTCCTTGCGGACAAAGCACTGCTCGCTGTCGAACTGGCCGTACATGTCCAGGTCCTTGCGCACACGCTCCAGCAACTGGGCGTGCGCAGCGTCGGAGGCGCACAGCTGGCGTATCGCCTGCCCCTGCAGCTCGCGCGGCGGATATCCCAGCATGCGCGCGGCCTGCAGGCCCACCAGCTCCAGATGCGCCGCATGCGTGACCACCAGGCCCACGGGCGCGTAGTCCATCAGCGTTTGCAGCTGCAGTTGCAGCCGGCCGACCTCGTGGGCCTGGTCCTGGCCCATCTGGCCCAGGCGGTGCAGGGCCTGCCACAGCGTGGAAGCCTCTCCCCAGGCATGGGTCCAGGGCATGCGCCAGCCGCCTTCCTCTGCATGGCCTGGCGCAGGCTCCGGCGCGGGATCGGGCTCTTCGGCCATCAGCCGCCCCTGGCTCGCCAGCCATTGGCGTGCACTGCGATGCAAGGCGGCCATGGGTTCGGTGACCAGGATCAGCAGCAGCACCAGCAGCGCGGTGACCCCCGCGACGGCTACCAGCAGCCACCAGAGCACGCGCGGCGCCAGGCTGGGCGCAATGGCTTCCTCGGGGGTGATCCTGACCACCAGCCACTGCGGCAGCGGCATGCCGGCCGTCGTCACCAGGTAGCCGGCGCGGCGCTGGGTATCGGGGCCCACCTGCAGGCCGCCGGCGGAAGGGTCCTGCAACCAGTCCGCGCCCAGGCCGGGCTCGGCCTCGGCGCGCGCCGTCCAGCGCGCGGGATCGGAGTGGGCCAGGATCTGCCCGTCGCGCTGCATGACCAGCAGCCGCCCTGCGGAGCGCGAAGGGTCGATGCCGGGCGGCAGCAGCGCCTGGCCGGACATGCGCACGCCCGCCGAAAGCACGCCGCTGACCGTGCCGTTGCCGGCGCGCAGCGGCACGGCGTACAGCAACTCCATCATTGCGGGATCGGCCCCCTTGCGGACCATGGTGGAGACCACGGGCTTGCCATCGGCCAGGCTGCGCCGCATCACGTCGCGCACGCCTTCGTCCAGATCGACCAGGGGTTCGGAGCGGCCGCCGCGCAGGCTCAATTGCAGTTGCCCACGCGCATCGGCCAGCTGCAATGTGTCGAACAGCCGCACGGATGCGTCTCCGCGCAGCATCTCGCCCATCAGGCGGCTGGGGTCGCCGCCCTGGTCGGCCATGCCCTGGGCCAGCACCCACAGCAGGCGCTGCTGCTGCTCCAGCCGCGAGGCCAGCATGCGCGCCACGGTATCGACCTCGTCGGCCTGCCGGGCCATGGCGCGCTCCAGCGTCTGCTGGCGCATGCTGTGCGATACCCACCAGGCACTGCCCAGGCCCACCACAAGCACGGCCGCCGCGGCCAGCGCCAGCACCGTGCAGCGCATGGCGCCCCAGCCTGTGGACGCGCGCGGCCACGAGGGCGAGTCCGGCACCTGCGGAGCATCCTGGGATGCCAGCAGCGCCTGGAAAAAGGGTGATCGACGGGCGTCCAGTGACATGACGCCCTCAATATATGCAGACCCGAAAGCCGTCCCACTGGGTGGAACCCGCGAACCAGTGAATACCCCGCCCCGCAAGTCCCGGCGCTTGCAGGCCGGCACCCGTCAGCGGCGTGGGAATCAGCCTACTGCGAGCACTTCGAGGGCCGCCGGCTTGGGCAGATCGATGACATTGCCCCGGCCCGCGATGAGTCCATGTTCACGCAACTGGCGCAGCACGCGCGAGAAGGTCTCGGGCGCAATGCCGAGCTGGGCGGCGATCAGCCGCTTGCGCAGGTGCAGCGTCACGCGCAGGCCGCCCGCCTCGTGCGGCATGGCATGGCGCAGCAACCACTGTGCGCAGCGTGCCTCGGCATCCTTGGACAGGCGGCTCACGGCCAGCTCGGTCTGGGCGCAGTAGGCCTGGGCCATGTCCTGCAGCAGTTGCTGGGCGGGAGACGGCAGTTGCGAGACGGCCTGCAGGAAGTCGGCCTGGGGCAACTGCTGCACGCGGACATCGCTGTCGGCCAGCATGTCCAGGCTGCTGCCGCGCCGCTGCAGCACAAAGGCCGCATCCAGCCAGGCCGGCCCCTCCACCACACCCAGCTGGTGGCGCATCTGCCCACCCTGGCCTATGCCCAGGAGCACGCGACCGCGTTCCAGATACATCACCGTATCCGGCGACTGCCTACGCAGCCTGAGCCAGGTACCCGCGGCCAACACCTGGGCGGAACCCGGCGCGAAGGCGAAAGCTTGCAAGGAAGACAGGGCGAACATGCACGCAACTTTGCCGGCTTTGCAGCCGCCGCGTTTTGAGCCACGTCAATCGGCCGCCAGCACGCACGCCGACAGGCGGCATACTTGTCACAAGTATGTCACCAATGAAACGTAATGTATCCAACTGAAAAGTTGAGCCCATGATCGATCCCCAGATGCTCGCCAGCCTGCCCGCTGCGGCGGCCGTGCTGTCGGCCGCAGTGCGGTCCGGTGCAGGCCCCGTGGCACAGCTCATGCGCGCGGGCGGCCTGTACTGTGTCTTCCAGCCGCTGGCCGACTTGCGCAGCGGCAGCATCTATGCGCATGAGGCGCTGATCCGCGGCCCCCGGGGCATGCCGTTGCACACGCCCGACGCCTTGCTCAAGGGCGCTGCGGCCGAGGGCATTCTTCGGGAATTCGAGCTGCTGGCGGTCTGCGTGGCGCTGCAGGACTGGGGCCGCCAGGGCGCGCCGGGCCGGCTGTTCGTCAACCTCAGCGCCCAGGCGCTGGTGCAGGCCGTGGGTGTCTGCGGCCCCGGCATGGTCGGGGACACGGTGCGCGGCTTCGGCGTGCAGGCGCGGTCCCTGGTGGTGGAGATCACCGAGCACGACCATGTGACCGACATGCCCGCCGTCTGCGCCGCCGTCAAGGCCGTGCACGCCACGGGCGCGCGCCTGGCGCTCGACGACTTTGGCGACGGCCGCTCCAGCCTGCGCCTGTGGTCCGAGGCCAAGCCGGACTTCGTCAAGATCGACAAGTACTTCATCCACCAGATCGAGCAGCGCCCGGCCACGCTGCAGCTGCTGCAGGCCATCAAGGGCATTGCCGAGGTCTTCGGAACCACGCTGATCGCCGAAGGCATAGAGACCGAGGACGAGCTGCGCACCCTGCGCGACCTGGGCATTGCGTACGGCCAGGGATGGCTGCTGGGCCGGCCCGCCGAAGCCGCCCAGCCGCAGATCAGCCCGCAGGCGCTGAGCGTGGCGCAGGACCCGCGCGTGGCCGTGCTGCCCCACCAGGGCCACAGCGCCCGCCCGGGCGTGCTGCGCAACCTGATGGTGATGCAGGCGCCCTGCGTGGCACCGGCGGCCAGCAACGACGAGGTGGCCGAGCTGTTCCAGGCCGGGCAGCAGCTGCACGCCATTGCCGTCGTGGAGGCCGGCCGGCCGCTGGCCCTCATCAACCGCCAGCAGTTCATGAACCACTACGCCACGCTGTACTTCCGTGAAGTCCACGGACGCAAGCCCTGCCTGGCCTTTGCCAACGTGCAGCCGCGCATCGTGGAGCTGGACTGCGATGTGGACCAGCTCGTCGGCATCCTGACCTCGCAGGACCAGCGCTACCTGAGCGACGGCTTCATCGTCACCGACAACGGCCGCTATGTGGGCCTGGGCACGGGCGAGCAGCTGGTGCGCCGCGTGACCGAGGCCCGCATCGAGGCCGCGCGCCACGCCAACCCGCTGACCTTCCTGCCCGGCAACATCCCCATCAGCCTGCACATGCAGCGCCTGCTGGACAGCGGCGCCGGCTTCGTGGCCTGCTACGCCGACCTCAACCACTTCAAGCCCTTCAACGACCACTACGGCTACTGGCGCGGCGACCAGATGATCCGCCTGGTGGCGCGGCTGGCCGTGGCGCACTGCGACGCGCGGCGCGACTTCGTGGGCCATGTGGGCGGGGACGACTTCATGCTGCTGCTGCAAAGCGAGGACTGGCAGCAGCGCTGCGAGGACATCGTCGGCGCCTTCGCAGGCGAGGCGCGCCAGCTGTTCGACGACCAGGCGCGCGAGGCCGGCGGCATCTGGGCCGAGGACCGCCACGGCATCCGGCGATTCTTTGCCTGCACCACGCTGTCCATCGGCGTGGTGCGCGTCGCGCCGGGCAGCCTGCTGGCACCCGAGGACATCGCCAACCTCGCGGCCCTGGCCAAGCAGCAGGCCAAGGCGCAAAGCCTGCCGGGGCGCGGCGCCATCGCGCTGCACACGCCGCACGATGAAGCGCGGCATCCGGCCCTGCACGGCACCGCAGCGGCCTGGCCTGCCTGAAACAAGAAGCCCGCAGGCTCTTGCGAGACTGCGGGCGGGTGGCTGGCAGCGCATGGGCGCGGCAGGATGATCAGTTCACCGATGCACCCGATTCGTACCAGCGCTTGACCATGCCGCGCTCGTCATCGCTCAGGGCGCCCGGATTGCCGAAGGGCATCTTGCGCAGCTGCACCACCTGCTGGTAGATCTGCTGGGCATGGGCCTTGACCTGCTCGGGCGAGTCCAGGCGCACATTCTTTTGCTGCAGGGCGGCACCGTGGCAGACCACGCAATGCTGCTGCAAGAAGGGCGCGAGCTGGGCATAGCCGACGGCGCCGTCGGCAGGAGCGGCGGCAGCCGGGGACGCAGGGGCTGCAGGCGCAGCCGGCGCTGCCGTGTCACCACCGGGAGCCGCTGCTGCGGGCTCGGTCGTTGCGGCAGGCGACTGCACGGCGGCGGGAGCCGGCGCAGGCGCTGCGGCAGGCGCCGGCGCGGGCTTGAGCCAGACGGCCGTGCCGATCAGCACCAGCACGCCAACCAGGGCGTAGGGCCAGGGATGGGCATTGCGGCCCAGCTTGAAGCCGTGGCGCATCACGAAGAACTGACGGATGGCGGCGCCTGCGAACATCATCAGGATCAGCACCAGCCAGTTCAGCTCATGGCTGTACAGCCAGCCGTAGTGGTTGGACAGCATGGCGAACAGCACCGGCAGCGTGAAGTACGTGTTGTGCACGCTGCGCTGCTTGCCGCGCTTGCCGTGGATGGGATCCACGGGCTGGCCTTCCTTCAGGGCCTTCACCACCGTGCGCTGGCCGGGGATGATCCAGAAGAACACGTTGGCGCTCATCGAGGTCGCCAGCATGGCGCCCATCAGCAGGAAGGCGGCCTGGCCCGGGAAGATGTGGCAGGCCAGGAAGGCCGCGATGCACACCAGCACCAGCACCATGGCGCCCACCGTGGCGTCGCCGTTCTTCTTTTGGCCGAAGACGCGGCAGATGCCGTCGTACAGCAGCCAGAACACGACCAGGAAGGCCAGGGCCGAGGCAATGGCCGCAGCCGAGCCCATGGCATTGGGATCGGCCGGATTGACGAGGTAGATCTTGGCGTTCCACAGGTACGACACCGTCAGCAGCGCAAAGCCGCTGAGCCAGGTGGTGTAGCTTTCCCAGTAGAACCAGTGCAGGTGGTCCGGCAGCTTGGGCGGGGAGACATTGAACTTGACGGGGTGGTAGAACCCACCGCCGTGCACGGCCCAGAGTTCGCCGCTGACGCCCTGCTTCTTGAGATCGTCATCGACGGGCGGCGTCAGGCTGCTGTCGAGGAAGACGAAATAGAAGGAGGAACCGACCCAGGCGATGGCCGTAATGACGTGGAGCCACCGCAACAGCAGGTTGGCCCAGTCGAGAATGTAGCTTTCCATAGCTCTCAACCTTGGCAGCGTGGGGGCCGCCGGTGTTCAACCTGCTCACCACTGCGGGCGCTCTGAGCAGAAGAAAAAGGCCGCGCACCCGGTAGATATACCGCCGGTGCACCGCTGCGACCATTTCGTAGACACAAAGTGTATGCAATTTTTCGACAGCCAGCCGGCTTGCGCGACATCAATTCACTAGAGATTTCCCTGATTCTGCGCAGGCGCGGCGCTGCGCCGCTGCAGCAGCTGCGCCGCCACGGCCACCGCGATCACCTCAGGCTCCTTGCCCTTGATGCCGGGCACGCCGATGGGGCAGGTCACATGGTCCAGCTCCGCATCGCTGAAGCCGCGCTCGCGCAGCCTGCGCCGGAAGGTGGCCCATTTGGTGGCGCTGCCGATCAGGCCCACATAGGGCAGGTCGCCGTGCTGGCGCTGGCGGCCCAGGCACTGGGCGACCACCTCCAGGTCCTCGGCATGGCTGAAGCTCATGATCAGCACCTGGGAGCCTGCAGGCAGATCGGCCACGGCCGATTGCACGGGGTCTGAATACTCGCACTGCACGAGCTCGTGCTCCTCCTCGGGGAAGACCGAATCGCGGCTGTCCACCCACATCACGCGGTAGGGAAGATTGCACAGCAGGCGCACCAGCGCATGGCCGACGTGGCCTGCGCCGAACAGGGCCACGCAGTCGCGCGGCGGCTGCAGCCGCTCGCGCAGCATGTCCATGCGGCCCTGGGGCACCAGCACGAACCTCAGCATCACCACGCCGCCGCAGCACTGGCCCAGGCTGGGGCCCAGCGGATAGCGGTGCTGGTGCTCGGTGGCGACCTGGCCGCCATGGCTACCCTGCTCGCCAGGCGTTGCCCAGCCGCGCAGCAGGCTGCGGGCCCTGTCGATGGCATCGAACTCCAGGTGCCCGCCGCCGATGGTGCCGGCCACGCGGTCGGCGAACACCGCCATCCAGGCGCCGCGCTCGCGCGGCACGGAGCCTCGCGAGTCCATCACTTCGACCCAGCACAGCGGCCCCTGCGCAAGGCCCTGCTCGACTTTGTTGAACGTGTCACTCCACATGGGCGCACCTGACAGCCCGTCGTGGCGCCTGCGGGCTTCGTTGGAATTTGTTGCGGGATTGTCCGCTGCGGCACTTGAGTTTTGCGCTCCGACTGCCGGTGCCGCAGTGTTTCAGGATACGCTCGCAATCATGCCCGATTCCCCTGATTCCACGCAGCACAGTTCCGTGCAAAAGCCACGTTCCGGCCGCCCCTGGCTGTGGGCCGGCCTGATGGCCGCCATTGCCTCCCTGGTCACGGCCTGCAAGTCCCCGCCCGGCCCCGGCCCGCGCCCCGACGACGTCAGCTCCAGCGCACAGCTGCAGTACCGCAAGGTGGCCGCCAACCATCTGTACGCGCGCAATGCCGATCGCATCTACAAGGGCCAGTTGCCGCCCATGCTCTACGCGATCGGCGTGCTCCAGGTCCAGATCGACCGCAACGGCCAGGTCCAGCGCCTGCACTGGATGCGCGCGCCCGGCCATGCCCCCGAGGTGGTGAGCGAGATCGAGCGCCTGGTGCGCGCCGCCGCGCCCTTCCCCGCTCCTGCCGGCGCCGCCCGCATCACCTATACCGATACCTGGCTCTGGGACAAGTCCGGCCGCTTCCAGCTCGACACGCTGACCGAGGGCCAGCTCTGAGCCTCAGGCCGCTGCGCACGGCTGGCCGTCGGCAAAGCTTCGGGCGCTTCTGAGCAGGCAGGTCACGGCATAGAGCACCAGGTCGTCCGGTGCGTCATCGTTCACGCGATCGATGACCTCGATGGCATAGCCCAGGTCCTGCGACAGCTTCGGCAGCACGCCTGCCGAGCGGCCGCCGGCCTGCAGGCCGGCCACCGCCTGGTCAGCGCTGGCGTGGTAGCCACGCAGCAAATCACGCGCGGCAAACACCATGGCCGAGCCGGCGCGTTCGGCATGCAGCTCCAGCACGCCCAGGGCCGCTCCCATATGGCACAACGCATCCACCGCCAGCACCTCCTGGTGCTGCGGTGAGGGTTCCTGATGGCTGTGGCCCGATTGCTTCACTGTCTTCATGGCATCCCTTGCGCGGGACCGTGCTGGTCCCGAAGCAACAATACCTATCAGGTCCCTTGCAGTCAATACCTTTCCGGTCCATGATTGCCGGCGATGAAACAGACCGATCCTCAGTACAAGCTGCGCCTGCCGCAGGAACTCAAGGACCTCGTCGAGGAGGCAGCCAAGCGCACCGGCCGTTCCATGAACGCCGAAGTCGTGGCCCGGCTACAGACCACGTTCGAGGCCCCCCTGCTGGGCCGCCTGTCGGCCTCGACGGACCCTTCGCTGGAATGCGAAGAGCCCGTGAGCATCTACGACATCAAGATGAGCGCCGAAGCCGTGGAGCGCATCGAAAAGCGCCTGGAACGCATAGAGCAGGCCGTGCTCGCGCCCGCTGCGCCGCAATCCGCCAGTGAAGACGGCGCAACCGGCGGCGCCTGATCCGCCCGCACAAAAGAAAACCGGCCCGCAGGCCGGTTTCGTTCAAAGGCCCCTCAGGGCCGGGATCATTCGACCACCTTGGTGATCTTCGAGCCCTGCAGCGACACGCCGGCTTCCAGGCCCGCGTTGGTCAGCACGTAGCTGGTGACGGGGCCCTGGGCGGTCGTGGTGTCCACGCTGCCATTGGCGCCCACCTTGCCTGCGGCCACCGTGGCATCCGCGCCCACGGACCAGCCGTCGCTGGCCAGGAACTTGTCCAGCGCTTCCTGGGTGTTGAACACATAGATCACAGCCTTGGACTGGCCGCCTGCCTGCCAGCCCACCGAGGCGCCCGTGGTGCTGTAGAAGCCCTTGTTCTGGCCGCCGACGCGCAGCACGCCGCGGCCATGCTCCACACCGATGACGAAACTGCCGCCGATCACCGAGGGGAAGATCAGCACGCCCTTGGAGCGGGCCACCATTTCCTTGGAGCCCGGCGCCGTCTGGTACAGCCGCTCCAGCGCAGCGTTGGCGCGCGCATTGACGGTGGTGGAATCAGCACGCGGCGCGGACTGGGTTTCCGGCTTGGTGGTGGTGCAGCCGACCATGGCCACGCTGCCGGCCGCCAGTGCAGTGGCCATCACGACGGTACGCAAAGAAAACTGACGCATGGGAAAACCTGCCTTTCTTGATTGGACGTTTTGGGGAGACCCCATCGGTTCATTGGATTGATCACCTTGCCTCCCGGTCCCGGGCACCCCTACCAGTGCTCGCAAACCGCTTCGGAGACAGGCTGGGGACGATGCTAGGCCGCTTTGCGGTACTTGTGATGAGACATGTCACAAGTTGCGCCATAGGACTACAGGCCCGCAGGAAATGTCTGAAAATCCCGTTCCGGGCCGCCACAGCCGACACCGAAAGCCCGCTGATGCCAGAATGCATCCACAGCAACACCCGGCCCACCGGGCCCATCCACATCGAGGGAGTTCATGAAGTTCTGGAGCCACTTTCACCATCCCCAGGCAGCCATGGTGCTGTTGCGCGTCACGCTTGCGGTCCTGCTGCTTTTTCATGGCTGGGCCAAGATCCGCTACGGCATAGGCAGCATCGAGCGCATGGTGGAGTCCGCGGGCGCGCCGGGCTGGCTGGCCTATGCGGTGTATCTGGGTGAGGTGGTGGCGCCGCTGCTGCTGCTGGTGGGCCTGTGGGTGGTGCCCGCGGCGCTGGTGATTGCGGTCAACATGATCGTGGCCTTCGCGCTGGTGCACACAGGCCAGGTGATGCAGCTGCACAGCTCGGGAGGCTGGGCGCTGGAGCTGCAGGCCTTCTTCTTCATCTCGGCCCTGGTCGTGGCCATGGGGCATTCCAAGGGCAAGTAGCCCGCACGCTTGCTGGAGCCCCAAGAGCAACGGCCCGCAATGCGGGCCGTTCGTCATTTCAGGTTTCACTCCAGGCCATCCCCCGACAGCCTGCGCCTGCAGTCCAGAGCTCAGGAGCCCCGGTACGTCGAATAGCTCCAGGGGCTGACCAGCAGGGGCACATGGTAATGCTGGTCGGCATGGGCAACGCCGAAGTCCAGGCTCACCTTGTTGAGGAAGTTGGGCTCGGGCAGTTGCACGCCACGGGCCTTGAAGTAGGCCGCCACGTCGAAGGTCAGCCGGTAAGTGCCGGTCCTGAGGCTGTTGTTGTCGAACAGCGGCGCATCGGTGCGGCCGTCGTGGTTGAGCACCAGGCTCTTGATCAGCGTGGCCTGGTCGCCATCGGTGGAATACAGCGCGACAGCCATGCCGGCTGCGGGGCAGCCATTCATGGTGTCGAGGACGTGGGTGCTCAGGCCCATGGAAATCTCCTGTGCGGCGGGAGCTGGCCCGCCCGGTTGTCATTGGTTGGTCGATGCACGAAGCGCGGCGCGCGACAGCACTCGCGGCCCCCTCGTGCATTCGCAAAGTGTATACAGTTTTTGTACGCCCTTAAAGTGCGCCATGCAGCTCGAGCCTAGGCAGATACCCGCACTTTCGGCGTCGGCAGCGGCCCGTGGGCAGGCCTGCAACGCCATGCTTCTACACTGTGGTCCGCCGCCGCCCCGGCTGCAGGCCCTGCGGCCATCGCATACCGGGCGGCAAAGGACTTTCGCTCATTTCAACGGTTCCACTGTTTCATCTGCCAAGGAGATACCGATGCCATTTCGCTCCCCCTTGCTGGCAACCAGCCTGGCGCTGGCCATTGCCAGCCTGGCCGCCTGCAGCAGCACACAGCCGCCCGCGGCCTCGGCGCCGCCAGCGCCGGTGGCCGCAGCACCTGCACCGGCGGCAGCGCCCATCACGCAAAGCAATGCGGCCCAGGCGGCCAGTGCGGCCTATGACTTCGACATGGATGTATTCCATCCCGTCGTGGCCAGGAACGGCATGGTGTCCAGCGAGCAGGAGCTGGCCTCGCGCATCGGCCTGCAGATCCTGAAGTCGGGCGGCAATGCGGTGGATGCCGCCGTGGCCATGGGCTTTGCGCTGGCGGTGGCCCTGCCCAATGCCGGCAACATCGGCGGCGGCGGTTTCATGATCGTGCACGACGCCAAGAGCGGCAAGAACATTGCGCTGGACTTCCGCGAGGTCGCACCCTCCAAGGCCACGCGGGACATGTACGTGGGTGCGGACGGCAAGGTCATCGACGGCAAGTCGCTGTACACCCACTACGCCGTGGGCGTGCCCGGCACCGTGGCCGGCATGGAGCATGCATTGAAGAAATGGGGCTCTCTGCCGCTGTCCACGGTGATTGCGCCATCCGTGAAGCTGGCCGACAAGGGCTTTACGGTCAGCGAGACCCTGGCCAAGATCCTGGAGCAGGAAAAGAAGAACATGGGCCAGTGGCCCGCCACCCAGGCCATCTTCTGGCGCAACGGAGAACCCCTCAAGCGCGGCGACCGCCTGGTGCAAAAGGACCTGGCGCAGTCGCTGCGCCTGATCGGGCAGCAGGGCTCCAAGGTGTTCTACGAAGGCGCCATTGGCCGCAAGCTCGCGGCCGAGATGGCGCCGCATGCGGGCGCCCTGTCGCTGCAGGATCTCAAGAACTACAAGGTGGTCGAGCGCGAGCCCGTGCGCGGCACCTATCGCGGCTACGAGATCGTGACCATGCCACCTCCGTCCTCCGGCGGCGCCCACCTGATCCAGATCCTCAACATGATGGAACGCTGGCCCATGAACCAGTGGGGCGCCAACAGCGCACAGAGCATCCACTACATGGCCGAAGGCATGAAGCTGGCCTATGCCGACCGGGCCGAATACCTGGGCGACCCGGACTTCGTGACCGTGCCGCTCAAGGGCCTGACGTCCAAGCGCTACGCCGAGGCGCTGGCCGCCGGCATCGACCCCTACCAGGCGCGCGCCGGCAAGGACATCAAGCCCGGCAAGCCCCAGCCCTACGAGAGCGACCAGACCACGCACTACTCCGTGGTGGACAGGATGGGCAACGCCGTGGCCGTGACCTATACGCTGAACACCAACTTCGGCAGCGGCATCGTGGCCAAGGGCACGGGCATCCTGCTCAACAACGAGATGGACGACTTCTCTGCCAAGCCCGGCGTGGCCAACGCCTACGGCCTGGTCGGCGGCGATGCCAATGCGGTGGCCGCAGGCAAACGCCCGCTGTCGTCCATGACGCCCACCATGGTGCTCAAGGACGGCAAGCCCGTGCTGGTCACCGGCAGCCCCGGCGGCGCGCGCATCATCACCACCGTGCTGCAGACCGTGGTCAATACCATCGACTTCGGCATGAACCCGGCCGAGGCTGCCGCCACGCCGCGCTTTCACCACCAGTGGACGCCCGACGAGCTGCGCGTGGAAAAGGGCATCAGCCCCGACACCGTGGCCCTGCTCAAGTCGCGCGGCCACAACGTTGCCGTCAAGGCATCCATGGGCCGCACGCAGACCATCCAGCTGCGCGACGGCATGCTCTACGGCGCCTCCGACCCGCGCAACCCCGACGGTCAGACGCTGGGCTATTGAAGCAAGAAAAAGCCGCGCCCGTTGCCGAGCGCGGCTTTTCACAACAGGGCGGCGCAAGGCCGCCCTCCCACCAATCGCGTTGTCAGTTGCGCGGCATCAGGCCGGGACCTTCTGGCCGACCTCGAAGTTGGCCTGGATCTCCAGCGCACGCACCATGCCCGAGTGGTCCCAGTTCGCGCCGCCGTGGGCCACGCAGCTGTTGAACAGCTCCTGGGCCTGGGCCGTGTTGGGCAGGGACACGCCGAGCTGGCGCGCGCTGCTCAGGGCCAGGTTCAGGTCCTTCTGGTGCAGCGAGATGCGGAAGCCCGGATCGAACGTGCGCTTGATCATGCGCTCGGCATGCACCTCCAGGATCTTGGACGAGGCAAAGCCGCCCAGCAGCGCCTCGCGCACGCGGGCCGGGTCGGCGCCGGCGCGCGATGCGAACAGCAGGGCCTCTGCCACCGCCTCGATGTTCAGCGCCACGATGATCTGGTTGGCCACCTTGGCGGTCTGGCCGTCGCCATTGCCGCCCACCAGGGTGATGTTCTTGCCCATGCGCTCGAACAGAGGCTTGACGCGCGCGAACACGTCCTCGGGGCCGCCGACCATGATGGACAGGATGGCGTTCTTGGCGCCCACCTCGCCGCCGGAGACCGGCGCATCCAGGTACTGGGCGCCGATGGCCTCGATGCGGCGAGCGAAGTCCTTGGTGGCCACGGGCGAGATGGAGCTCATGTCCACCACCACCTTGCCGCTGCTGCCCTTGAGGCCGGCGGCCACGCCGTCCTCGCCGAACAGCACCTTCTCGACATCGGGCGTGTCGGGCAGCATCAGGAAGATGATGTCGGCCCGCTCGGCCACGCCGCGCGCGGTGGTGCACTGGGTGGCGCTGCTCTCGGCGATCTGCGCCGGGATCTTGCCCAGGGTGTTCACGAAGAGCTGGTGGCCAGCCGCCAGAAGGTGGCCTGCCATGGGCGCGCCCATGATGCCCAGGCCCACGAAACCGAGCTTGAGAGAGGATGCATTCATGCTGTGTACTCCTTGTCGTTTTTGAAAAGCTGAGAAAAAACTCCGGCGGCACTCAGGCGGCGACTGCCGTGCGCACGCTGGTGTGGGCGTCCAGCCAGCCCAGGCCCGATTCGGTATCGCGCGCAGGCTTGTACTCGCAGCCCACCCAGCCCTGGTAGCCGATGCGGTCCAGGTGCGCGAAGAGGAAGGGGTAGTTGATCTCGCCCGTGCCCGGCTCGTTGCGGCCCGGGTTGTCGGCCAGCTGCACGTGGCCAATGCGCGCCAGATGCTTTTGCAGCGTGGCCGCCAGCTCGCCTTCGGTGCGCTGGGCGTGGTAGATGTCGTACTGCACGAAGGCGTTGGGCGCGCCCACCTCGTCGAGGATGGACAGGGCCTCGTCCGTGCGGTTCAGATAGAAGCCGGGAATGTCGAAGGGGTTGATGGGCTCGATCAGCAGGCGCAGATTGGCCGCGCTCAGCGCCGATGCGGCAAAGCGCAGGTTGTCCACGAAGGTGCGGCGCAGCAGCGCGGCATCGGCACCGGCAGGCGCCTTGCCGGCCAGGCAGTTGAGCTGGGGCACGCCCAGCGCATGGCCATAGGTCACGGCCTTGGCCACGCCGGCGCGGAACTCGTCCACGCGGTCGGGGTGGCAGGCAATGCCGCGCTCGCCCGCATCCCAGTCGCCGGCAGGCAGGTTGTGCAGCACGATCTGCAGGCCGTGGGCGTCGACGCGCTCCTTGATCTCCTGGACCGTATGGGCGTAGGGAAACAGGAATTCCACGGCCTCGAAGCCGGCGCGCGCCGCGCGCTCGAAACGGTCGAGGAAGGGCACCTCGGTGAACAGCATGCTGAGGTTGGCAGCAAAACGGGGCATGTCAGAAGTCTCCGGTTGTCGTTTGGTGGGTTGGGAGCGGCAGGGCACGCAGGGTGCCCCGCCGATAGAAAAAGCAGTGCAGTGCAATGCCGTGCGATGTGCCGTGGCGGGCCGGTCAATCCAGCAGTGCAAGCGCGCTGGGCACGTCGGCAGGCGCTGCGGCCAGGTCCTCGAACTCGATCACGTTGTCGATCTCGGCGCCCATGGAGATGTTGGTCACGCGCTCCAGGATGACCTCGACGACGACCGGCGTGCGGTGCTCGGCCATCCAGGCCTCGGCCTGCTGCATGGCGGGCGCGAAGTCCTCGGGACGGTGCACGCGGATGGCCTTGCAGCCCAGGCCCTCGACCACCTTGACGTGGTCCACGCCATAGCCCTTGGACTCTTCCTTGTCGTCGACATTGATGTTGTCGAAGGCCAGTTGCACGCAGTAGTCGATGGAGAAGGTGCGCTGCGCCTGGCGGATCAGGCCCAGGTAGCTGTTGTTGACCAGCACATGGATGTAGGGCAGCTTGAACTGCGCCCCCACGGCCAGCTCCTCGATCATGAACTGGAAGTCATAGTCGCCCGACAGCGCCACGATCTTGCGGGCCGGGTCGGCCACGCGCACACCCAGGGCGGCCGGCACGGTCCAGCCCAGCGGGCCGGCCTGGCCGCAGTTGATCCAGTTGCGCGGCTTGTAGACATGCAGGAACTGCGCGCCGGCAATCTGCGACAGGCCGATGGTGGAGACGTAGCAGGTGTCCTTGTCCAGGCTGCGGTTCATGCACTGGTAGACACGCTGCGGCTTCATGGGCACGTTGTCGAAATTGGTCTTGCGCAGGTACTCCACATTGTTCTTGCGGGCCTGGCATTCGGCCACCCAGCCGCTGCGGTCCTTCAGGCGGCCAGCCGCCTTCCACTCGCGCGCCACCTCCACGAAAAGCTGCAGCGCCGCGCCGGCATCCGAGACGATGCCGTAGTCGGGCGCGAACACGCGGCCGATCTGCGTGGGCTCGATGTCCACGTGCACGAACTTGCGGCCCTTGGTGTAGACCTCGACCGAGCCCGTGTGGCGGTTGGCCCAGCGGTTGCCGATGCCCAGCACGAAGTCGGAGGCCAGCATGGTGGCATTGCCGTAGCGGTGGCTGGTCTGCAGGCCGCACATGCCGGCCATCAGGCGGTGGTCGTCGGGAATGGTGCCCCAGCCCATCAGCGTGGGGATCACGGGCACGTCCAGCAGCTCGGCGAACTCCACCAGCAGCTCGGACGCATCGGCGTTGATCACGCCGCCGCCCGACACCAGCAGCGGACGCTCGGACTCGTTGAGCATGGCGATGGCCTTTTCCACCTGCTTGCGCGTGGCGGCAGGCTTGTAGACAGGCAGGGGCTCGTAGGTATCGATGTCGAACTCGATCTCGGCCAGCTGCACGTCGATGGGCAGGTCGATCAGCACGGGGCCGGGGCGGCCCGAGCGCATCAGGTGGAAGGCCTGCTGGAAGGCGCGCGGCACCTGGGCCGGCTCCAGCACCGTGGTGGCCCACTTGGTCACGGTCTTGGCGATGGAGGCGATGTCCACGGCCTGGAAATCTTCCTTGTGCAGACGCGAGCGCGGCGCCTGGCCCGTGATGCACAGGATCGGAATCGAATCCGCGCTGGCCGAGTACAGGCCCGTGATCATGTCCGTGCCGGCCGGGCCGCTGGTGCCGATGCACACGCCGATGTTGCCGGCCACGGCACGGGTGTAGCCCTCGGCCATGTGGCTTGCGCCTTCGACGTGGCGCGCCAGGATATGGCCGATGCCGCCATGGTCCTTGAGCGCTGCGTACAGCGGGTTGATGGCGGCACCGGGAACGCCGAATGCGACGGTGACGCCTTCTTTTTCCAGCACGCGGACTGCGGCTTCGATTGCTTTCATTTTCGCCATGGAGGTCTCCTTCAAACTGGAGACAACTCTAGGCAGACGGGCCTGTTGGCGGAACGCCTGCACAGACCATAAAATTTATTCCGTGCAGGAATAACTATCAATGAAAAAGGAGACAGCGCCATGGACAGACTCGATGCCATGCACATGTTCGTGCGCGTGGTGGAGACCGGCAGCTTCACCAAGGTCGCGCACGAGTTCGCCACCACCCAGCCCACGGTGACCAAGCAGGTCGCGGCCATGGAGACGCGCCTGAAGGTGCGCCTGCTCAACCGCAACACGCGTGGCGTGAGCCTGACCGAAGCGGGCGCGCTGTACTACGAGAAATGCAAGACCATCGTCAACGACGTGGCCGAGGCGGACAAGGTGGTGCAGGTGCGACAGACCCAGGTGCAGGGCCAGCTGCGCATCGGCAGCTCGGTGGCCTTCGGCCGGCGCGTGCTGATCCCGCTGGCGCTGGAGTTCATGACGCACAACCCCCAGGTGCAGATCGACCTGAGCTTCGAGGACCGCTACACCGACCTGGTGGCCAACGGCATCGACGTGGCCCTGCGCCTGGGCAAGCTGGCCGACTCCAGCCTGGGCGCACGCACCCTGGGCGTGAACCCCTGGGTACTGGTGGCCTCGCCCGCCTACCTGCGCAAGCGCGGCACGCCGCGCCGCCCCTCCGACCTCAAGGAACACGCCACGCTGATCTACAGCAGCGTGCAGGGCAACGACCTCTGGCGCCTGCGCAACGCCAGCGGCGAGCCCGTGTCCGTGCCCGTCACCGGCCGCCTGCGCTCCAACAACCTCTCGGCCCTGCTGGCGGCCTCACGCTCGCACATGGGCATCGCCGCCCTGCCCCGCTACGTGGCCCACGACTCGCTGCAGGCCGGCCGCGTGGTCGAAGTCCTCAAGACCTGCCGCCTGCCCGAGCAGGAAATCCACGCCGTCTACCCCTCGCCACGCCTGGTGCCGCAGAAGGTGCAGTCCTTCATCGCCTTCCTGCAGGGGCGGTTCGATGCCGAATGGTGGGAGACGCTGCCGCGCGGGGCGTGAGGCCAGGCGCTGCGCATTGGCAATGCAATGTATGTACATTGATAGGAATGCCGTCCGAACGGCCTGTGTGATCCCCGTGTTGCGAGGTGCCAGCCATGTCCAAAGAAGTGCAAATGACATTTCGTGTCGAGCCTGAGCTGCGCTCGGAGTTTGCCGACGCCGCCTTGCAGGAAAACCGCCCCGCAGCACAGGTGCTGCGCGAGTTGATGCGCGCCTATGTCAACCAATCGCGTGAACGCGTCAGCGGCCCTGTGAACGCCGCCATTTCCGCAACGGAGAAACGCCGGCGCGAAGCAGCCGTCAACTTCGCCCGCGCGTCCGTTGGGCTGGAAGGCTTCACGCCTTCCGAAGCTGCTGAGGCCGGCGCACGCCAATTCATCCGGGGTGATATCCAGCTTGCCGATTTCGTCCAGGTGAAGGTCAATGCGCGATGAGTTCCTGTCAGCATCCGCGAACACGTTGGCTGCAGCGCAGCGTCAGCAACTCGAAGCCGATCACACATTCAAACGGCTTGTCGAGCTGGAACTGGAGCCTGTGCGTGGCAGCTTCGACGCTGCCCACCTGAAGGCAGTCCACCATCGCATCTTCCAGGACTTGCCGGACGCCGGCTTCCACGAGGTCACGCCGGGCGAATTCAGAACACAGGTGCCCCATGGCCAGGATTGGATGAAGCAGCGCGGCCTATCGACCATGGGAGGCACTTTCCATGTCGTCTATTCACGCATGGACGACGCGGCCATGGCCAGACTCGACAAGGCCCTCGAAGAAGCCAACCCCGACGAGCTGCGCGGCTTGAAGACCGCTGAATTCACGGCACGGCTTGCCAGGATGTACATCGAGTTGGACTACGCCCATCCCTTCAGCGATGGCAACAGCCGAACGCTTCGCACCTTCACCAGGCAACTCGCCAGGGAAGCTGGATATGAGGTCGATTGGGCACGATTCGGACACAGCGAGACCAGGCGAGATCTTCTCCATATCGCCCGCGACCGCAGCGTGAACGAGCTGGCGAAGCCACACGTCCAGCACGAAAACACCATGCGAAAAATCCTGCGCACGCAGGACAGGCTGAAAGCCCATCCGCCCCTGCCCGACTTGCTGCGCGACGCAGTACGGCCGAGCCGCGCCTTGGCCTTCGAGCGGTTGAACGAGCGGGAAGCCTTGCGTGAGTACCCCGAGCTTGAAGCGGCATACAAGGTCATCCATGCAGCGGCGACCCGCCTGGCCTCGCAGATGCCGGGCAACCCCGAGGCGCAGGAAGCCGGCATTCAGTCAGTCATGAACCATGTTCAGAACTGCCTGAACGCCGGGGAGACCGTCGACTTCGGCCATAGCCAGAAAAGGTAAAAGCGAACGCCAACGCCCCTAATGGCTACGGCCCGGATCTTCTCAAAGAACCAGAATTGCCCGGAAGTCATTCACGTTGGTATGCGTGGGCCCGGTCACCACCAGATCCCCCAGCGCATCAAAGAACCCATACGCATCATTGCGGTCCAGGTACTCGGCAATCCGCATGCCCTGGGCCTGGGCCCGCGCCAGCGTATCCGGCGACACGCGCGCTCCCGCGTTGTCTTCCACGCCATCGATGCCATCGGTATCGGCCGCCAGCGCCCAGACCTTGTCCTGCCCCTGCAGGGCCTGGGCCAGGCCCATGCAGAACTCGCCCGCGCGGCCGCCGCGCCCCTTGGGCGTGCCGGCCGGGCGCTGCCGGATCGTGACCGTGGTCTCGCCGCCGGACAGGATCACGCAGGGCTTTGCAAACGGCTGGCCGTGGCGGGCCACGGCGCGCGCCAGGGCGGCGTGGACCTTGGCGACCTCGCGCGATTCGCCCTCGATCTCGTCGGACAGCACATGGGTGCGCAGGCCTGCGGCCTCGGCCACGCGTGCGGCCGCCTCCAGCGAGTGCTGGGGCGTGGCGATCATGTGGACCTCGTGGCCGTCGAAGCGCGCGTCGCCGGGCTTGGGGGTTTCCAGCTCGCCCGCCTCCAGCGCGCGGCGCACGGATTCGGGCACGTCGATGCGGTAGCGCGCGAGGATGGCCAGCGCGTCGGCGCAGCTGCTGGCATCGGGCACGGTGGGGCCGCTGGCGATGATGGAGGGGTCGTCGCCCGGCACGTCGCTGATGGTCAGCGTGACCACGCGCGCGGGCGCGCAGGCCGCGCCAAGGCGCCCGCCCTTGATGCGCGACAGGTGCTTGCGCACGCAGTTCATCTCGCCGATGGCGGCGCCGCTTTCCAGCAGGGCGCGGTTGATGCGCTGCTTTTCCTCCAGGTCGATGCCTTCGGCCGGCAGGGTCAACAGGGCCGAGCCGCCGCCCGAGATCAGGCACAGCACGAGGTCGTCCTCGGTCAGCCCTTCGGTCAGCGCGAGGATGCGTTCGGCGGCGGCCAGGCCTGCCGCATCGGGCACGGGGTGGGCGGCCTCGACCACCTCGATGCGCTGCGCCAGCCCTTCGGGGCGCGGCGGGATGTGGCCGTAGCGTGTGACCACAAGGCCGGACAGCGGCGCGTCCGCTGGCCACAGCGCCTCCAGCGCCTGGGCCATGGAGCCGCCGGCCTTGCCCGCGCCCAGCACCAGGGTGCGGCCCTTGGGAGGCTTTGGCAGGCATTGGGCCATGCTGTACAGGGGCTGCGCATCCTTGACCGCAGCGCGGTAGAGGTCGAGCAGAAAGGCTTGGGGATCGGTGAGGTGCAGGTCCGTGGTGCTGGTCATGGTGTGTTGTCTCCGCCGGGCATTATGGAATTTCCTGCGCCGGCGGTGGCATGCGGTCAAGTCACAACTGATTCGCCCGGCCTCGTTCCTCGTGCCAACCCAACTCAATCCAGGGCCACCTTGGCATCCTTCACCAGCCTGGCGAAGCGGTCGGTGTCGTCGCGGATCTGGCGCGCCATCTGCTCGGGTGATCCGCCGATGGGCTCGGCGCCTATCTCCTCCATCTTCCGGCGGAACTGCGGGGACTCGATGATGCGGTTCATGTCTGCGCCCAGCCGCGCCAGTACCTCCCTGGGCGTGGCGGCCGGTGCCAGCACGCCGAACCAGGTGCCCATGTCGAAGCCCTTGAGGCCGGCCTCGTCCAGCGTGGGCACATCGGGCAGGGCCACCGAGCGCCGGGCCGTGGTCACGGCCAGCGCGCGCAGCTTGCCGGCCTTGATGTGGGGCAGCACAGGCGTGACGGTATCGAAGGACATGGCGATCTGCCCGCCCAGCAGGTCCGTGGTCAGCGGCCCGCTGCCCTTGTAGGGCACGTGCAGCAGCTGCACGCCGCCCATGGACTCGAACTGCGCGCCGATCAGGTGCTGGCCCGTGCCCGCGCCGTTGGAGCCATAGGCCAGCTTGCCGGGCTGGGCCCGGGCCTGGGCCAGCAGCTCCTGCACGGTTTTGGCGGGCACCTGCGGATGGACCACCAGCACATTGGGGACCACGGCCACCACGGTGATGGGCGCCAGGTCCTTCTGGAAGTCATAGCCCAGCCTGCGGTAGACGCTGGTGGCAATGGTGTGGTGCACGGCTCCCATGAGCAGGGTGTAGCCGTCAGGTTTCGCCTTGGCCACATGGTCGGCGCCCAGGGTGGCGCCCGCGCCGGGGCGGTTTTCCACGACCACGGGCTGGCCCAGGCTTTTGGACAGCTCCTGGCCCAGCGCACGCGCCAGCACATCGGTGGTGCCGCCTGCGGGAAACGGCACGATGAGGTTGACGGGGCGCGCCGGCCAGGCCTGGGCCCAGACAGCTGGGATGGTGGCAGGAATGGCGGCGGCCAGCGCGCACGCTGCGGCAACCCTGGTGATGCGGTTCATGGCTTGTCTCCTGTCTGTTCTTTTGTGGGTTATCGGACCATGCAGCGCGCGCTCAGGCTGGCACGGGCTCGGCCTGGGTCTCGGCGGTCTGCGCGCGCAGCCGTGCGCAGACCGCGTCGGTGACCTGGCGCGTGGTGGCCTTGCCGCCCAGGTCGCGCGTGTGCAGCGCGGCATCGGCCGTCACCTGCTCCACGGCCTGCATCAGCCGCTGCGCGGCGCGGTGCTCGCCCAGGTGCTCCAACAGCATCACGCAGCTCCAGAAGGTTCCCACGGGATTGGCCAGGCCCTGGCCCATGATGTCGAAGGCCGATCCGTGGATGGGCTCGAACATGCTGGGATAGCGGCGCTCCGGATCGATGTTGCCCGTGGGCGCAATGCCCAGGCTGCCGGCCAGCGCGGCCGCCAGGTCGCTGAGGATGTCGGCATGCAGGTTGGTGGCGACCAGGGTGTCCAGGGAGGCAGGGCGGTTGACCATGCGCGCCGTGGCCGCGTCCACCAGTTCCTTGTCCCAGCGCACGTCGGGAAACTCGGCGGCCACCTGCACCGCGATCTCGTCCCACATCACCATGGCGTGGCGCTGGGCGTTGGACTTGGTGATCACCGTCAGCAGCTTGCGCGGCCGCGACTGCGCCAGGCGGAAGGCGAAGCGCATGATGCGCTCCACGCCCGCGCGGGTCATCATGCTCACGTCGGTGGCCACCTCGATGGGATGGCCCTGGTGGGCGCGGCCGCCCACGCCCGCGTATTCGCCTTCGGAGTTCTCACGCACGATGACCCAGTCCAGGTCCTCGCGTGCGCAGCGCTTGAGCGGCGCATCGATGCCGGGCAGGATGCGCGTGGGCCGCACATTGGCGTACTGATCGAACCCCTGGCAGATCTTCAGGCGCAGCCCCCACAGCGTGACATGGTCGGGAATGTGCGGGTCGCCGGCCGAGCCGAACAGGATGGCGTCCTGGCCGCGCAGCGCGTCCAGCCCGTCGGCCGGCATCATCTCGCCGTGCGCGCGGTACCAGTCGCCGCCCCAGCCGAAACTGGTGAAGGCAAAGCCCAGGCCGGGCTGGGTTTCGGCCAGCGCCTGCAGCACCTCCTGCCCTGCGGGCACCACTTCCTTGCCGATGCCATCGCCGGGAATGCAGGCGATGCGGTATGTCTTTGTCATGAGGGCTCCTTGGATTGCGGTGGATGAAGCGCCATGCGGTTCCATGGCCTTGTCCGTGAATCTATCGATGGAACAACGCCGCGCGCGCCTCTAGAGTGATGGCATCGTTCACTTTGATTCAACAATGAGCACTCCCGTCTCGGCGCCATCGGAGATGGCCTTCTTCTGCCTTCTGGCCCGCAGCGCCAGCCTGTCGGCCACGGCCCGCGAGCTGGGCATCACCACGCCGGCGGCCAGCAAGCGCCTGTCCCAGATGGAGGCGCGGCTGGGCGTGCAATTGGTCAGCCGCACGACGCGGCGCCTGGGCCTGACCGATGAGGGCCAGACCTACCTGGCCCATGCGCGGCGCATCCTGGACGACATTGCCGCCATGGAGCAGGCCGTGGCCGGCATGCCCGGGCAGCCGCAGGGCCTGCTGCGCATCAATGCCACGCTGGGATTCGGGCGCAGCCATATCGCGCCGCTGATCGCCAGCTTCGTGCGCAGGCACCCGCAGATCCAGGTGCAGCTGCAGCTGTCGGCCTCGCCGCCGCCCCTGGTCGATGACAGTTTCGACCTGTGCATACGCTTTGGCGAGCCGCCGGACGCGCGCGTCATCGCGCGGCGCCTAGCGCCCAACCGGCGGCTGCTGTGCGCGTCTGCCGCCTACCTGGCGCGGCGCGGCACGCCGGCCACCCCGCGCGAGCTGATGCAGCACGACTGCATCGACATCCGCCAGGGCGACGACGCCCACGGCGTCTGGCGCTTCACCCACAACGGCCCCGGCCGCAAGACCGAAGCCATCCGCCTGCGCGACAGCCTGAGCACCAACGATGGCGAGATCGCCGTGGGCTGGGCCCTGGCCGGCCTGGGCATCGTCATGCGGGCCGAATGGGATATCGCCCGCTACCTGCGCAGCGGCCGCCTGGTGCAGGTGCTGGCCGACCATGCCACGGCACCGGCCGACATCCATGTGGTCTATCCGCAGCGGCATGCGGCAACCCAGCGCGTGCAGCGCTTTGTGGAGCACCTGGCACGGCACTTCGATACGGCCGCGCCCGGTTTCTGAAAAGGGATGCCGTATGCGGGGAAACGCCAATAAGCAGTAGACAGAAACTGTATACAACTCTTGTGGCCAGCCGCTATGATGGCCGGATGGAGACTTCCACCACCAGTTTCATTGTCGAGAGCCTGACCCGGGCCATCGTCGAACACCGTCTTCTGCCCGGCACCAAGCTGGCCGAGCAGAAATTGGCAGACCATTTCGGCGTCTCGCGCACCCTGGTGCGCCAGGCGCTGTTCCAGCTGTCGCAAAACCGCCTGATCCGGCTCGAACCCGCGCGCGGGGCCTTCGTGGCCACGCCCTCGGTGGACGAGGCGCGCCAGGTCTTCGCCGTGCGCCGCATGCTCGAAGCCGAGATGGTGCGTGCCTTCATCGCCCAGAGCACGCCGGCCAAGATCCGCGCGCTGCGGCAGCACGTGGCGGCCGAGAAAAAGGCCATGGACGGCAACGACGTCGGCCAGCGCACCGAGCTGCTGGGCGACTTCCACGTGCGCATGGCCGAACTCATGGGCAACGAGGTGCTGGCCCAGCTGCTGGGCGAGCTGATCTCGCGCTGCGCGCTGATCACGCTGATGTACCAGTCCAGCACGGCCGCCGAGCATTCCCATGACGAGCATGCCGAAATCGTCACGGCCCTGGCCGGCGGCGACGCCGACCATGCCGTGCAGCTCATGCAGCAGCACCTGGACCACGTGGAAGCCGGCCTGACCTTCGACCGCGACATGCCGACCAGCGATCTTTCGATGGCCCTTTCCTCCGTATCCGCATGACCTACGACGCCACTGCCCCCTATCCCCGCGACCTGATCGGCTACGGTCGCACGCCCCCCCACGCCCGCTGGCCCGGCCAGGCCCGCGTGGCCGTGCAATTCGTCCTCAACTACGAAGAGGGCGGCGAGAACTGCGTGCTGCATGGCGATGCCGCCAGCGAGCAGTTCCTGTCCGAAATGTTCAATCCGGCCGCCTACCCCGAGCGCCACATGAGCATGGAAGGCATCTATGAATACGGCTCGCGCGCAGGCGTCTGGCGCATCCTGCGCGAGTTCGAGAAGCGCGGCCTGCCGCTGACCGTGTTCGGCGTGGCCACGGCCCTGCAAAAGCACCGCGAACTGGCCGCCGCCTTCCACGAGCTGGGCCATGAAGTGGCCTGCCACGGCCTCAAGTGGATCCACTACCAGAACATTCCCGCCGAGGTCGAGCGCGAGCACATGCGCCAGTGCATGGAGATCTTCGGCGAGCTGTATGGCCACGATGGCGACCACGGCCTGGGCTGGTACACGGGCCGCGACAGCCCCAACACCCACCGCCTGGTGGCCGACGACGGCCGCTTCGCCTACGACAGCGACTACTACGGCGACGACCTGCCCTTCTGGATGAAGGTCGGCAAGAGCGACGGCAGCACCCGCAGCCAGCTCATCGTGCCCTACACGCTGGACTGCAACGACATGCGCTTCGCCCTGCCCCAGGGCTACTCGCACGCCGACCCGTTCTTCCAATACCTGAAGGACACGTTCGACGCCCTCTACGCCGAGGGCGATCCGGCCGGCGACGACTCCCCCAAGATGATGAGCATTGGCATGCACTGCCGCCTGCTGGGCCGCCCCGGACGCATCACGGCACTGCAGCGCTTTCTGGACCACATCCAGCGGCACGACAAGGTCTGGGTCTGCCGCCGCATCGACCTCGCGCGCCACTGGGCGCACCACCATCCCGACAAGGAATAACGCAGCATGGCTCTGACGCTGGAACAACTCAATGCCGCCGACCTGGCCACCGCCACAGGTCTGCTCGACGGCCTGTACGAACACTCGCCCTGGATTGCCGAGGCCGCGCTGGCCCAGCGCCCCTTCCGCTCGCTGGCACAGATCAAGTACGCCATGGCCCAGGTGCTGGACAAGGCGCCGGTGCAGGCCAAGCTCGACCTGATCCGCGCCCACCCGGAGCTGGCCGGCAAGGCCATGGAGACCAACACGCTCACGGCCGAATCCACCAACGAGCAGAACAAGGCCGGCCTGACCCGCTGCACGCCCGAGGAGCTGGAGCACATCCGCAAGCTCAACGCCGAGTACGGCAAGCGCTTCGGCTTTCCCTTCATCCTGGCCGTGCGCGGTCCGCGCGGCGCGGGCCTGGCCAAGGCCGAGATCATCGAGACCTTCGAGCGCCGCCTGCACAACCACCCCGACTTCGAGCTGGGCGAGGCGCTGCGCAACATCCACCGCATTGCCGAGATCCGCCTGAACGACAAGTTCGGCTACACGCCCGAGCTGGGCAACGATGTCTGGGACTGGCAGGAAAAGCTGGCCCAGCACAGCGACCCCGGCTATGCCGAAAAGGGCCAGCTCACCGTCACCTACCTCACCGACGCCCACCGCGCCTGCGCCCAGCGCATCAGCCACTGGATGCGCGACTGCGGCTTCGACGAGGTCGAGATCGACGCCGTGGGCAACGTCGTGGGCCGCTACAAGGCGGCCACCGAGGACGCCAAGACCCTGCTGACCGGCAGCCACTACGACACCGTGCGCAACGGCGGCAAGTACGACGGCCGCCTGGGCATCTTCGTGCCCATGGCCTGCGTGCGCGAGCTGCACCGCCAGGGCAAGCGCCTGCCGTTCCACATCGAGGTCGTGGGCTTTGCGGAAGAGGAGGGCCAGCGCTACAAGGCCACCTTCCTGGGCTCGGGCGCGCTGATCGGCGACTTCAAGCAGGAATGGCTGGAGCAAAAGGATGCCGACGGCATCACCCTGCGCGAGGCCATGCAGCATGCCGGCCTGTGCATTGACGACATTCCGAAGCTGCAGCGCGATCCGGCCCGCTACCTGGGCTTCATCGAGGTGCACATCGAACAGGGCCCGGTGCTCAACGAGCTGGACATCCCGCTGGGCATCGTCACCTCCATCAACGGCAGCGCGCGCTACATCTGCGAGATGATCGGCATGGCCAGCCACGCCGGCACCACGCCCATGGACCGCCGCCGCGATGCCGCCTGCGGCGTGGCCGAGCTGGCGCTGTACATCGAAAAGCGCGCCGCGCGCGACGGCACCTCGGTGGCCACCATGGGCCAGCTCAATGTGCCCAGCGGCTCGGTCAACGTGGTTCCCGGCCGCTGCCAGTTCAGCCTGGACCTGCGCGCGCCCACCAACGAGCAGCGCGACGCCATGGTGGCCGACATCCTGGCCGAGATCGAGGCCATCGCCCAGCGCCGTGGCCTGCGCTACAGCACCGAGCTGGCCATGAAGGCCGCCGCCGCCCCCAGCGCCCCCGAATGGCAGCAGCGCTGGGAAGCCGCCGTGGACGCCCTGGGCGTGCCCCTGTACCGCATGCCCAGCGGCGCCGGCCACGACGCCATGAAGCTGCATGAAATCATGCCCCAGGCCATGCTGTTCGTACGCGGCCTGAACGCCGGCATCAGCCACAACCCGCTGGAAAGCTCCACCGCCGACGACATGCAACTGTCCGTCGATGCCTTCTCCCACGTACTGAACCAACTGGCCCAAGAGCAGCAATGACCAACATGAACCAAGACAAGCAAGCCACCTACGCCGCCCTGGACGCCTGGATCGACCAGCATTTCGATGAAGAGGTGCAATTCCTGCAGGCCCTGGTCCAGGTTCCGACCGACACCCCGCCCGGCAACAACGCCCCCCACGCCGAGCGCACGGCCGAGCTGCTCAAGACCTTCGGCTACGAGGCCGAGAAGCACACCGTGCCCGAGGCCGAGGTCAAGGCCTACGGCATGGAATCCATCACCAACCTGATCGTGCGCCGCCCCTACGGCAGCGCAGGTGACGCCGGCGGCGGCCTGACCATTGCGCTGAACGCCCACGGCGACGTGGTGCCGCCCGGCGAGGGCTGGACCCAGGACCCCTATGGCGCCGCCATCGAGGACGGCAAGCTCTATGGCCGCGCCGCCGCCGTGAGCAAGAGCGACTTCGCCACCTTCACCTACGCCGTGCGTGCGCTCGAAGCCGTGGCCAAGCCCTCCAAGGGCGCGGTGGAACTGCACTTCACCTACGACGAGGAATTCGGCGGCATCCTGGGCCCCGGCTGGCTGCTGGCCAACAACCTCACCCAACCCGACCTGATGGTCGCGGCCGGCTTCAGCTACGAAGTCGTCACCGCCCACAACGGCTGCCTGCAGATGGAAGTGACCGTGCAGGGCAAGATGGCCCATGCCGCCGTGCCCCACACCGGCGTGGACGCGCTGCAGGCCGCCGTGGTGCTGATGAACGCGCTGTACGCCGAGAACACCAAGTACCAGCAGGTGACCTCCAAGGTGCCGGGCATCAAGCACCCCTACCTGAACATCGGCCGCATCGAAGGCGGCACCAACACCAACGTGGTGCCCGGCAAGGTCGTGCTCAAGATCGACCGCCGCATGATCCCCGAGGAGAACCCCGCCGAGGTCGAGGCCAGCATCCGCGCCGTCATTGCCCAGGCCATTGCCGACTTCAACGCCAAGGGCGGCTACACGGGCGAGGATGCCGTGCGCGTGGACATCAAGCGCCTGCTGCTGGCCAATGCCATGACGCCGCTGGCGGGCAACAAGCCCCTGGTGGACGCCATCCAGGCCCATGGCGAAGCCGTGTTCGGCGAAAAGCCCCCAGCCGTGGGCACGCCGCTGTACACCGACGTGCGCCTGTATGTGGAGCGCGGCATTCCCGGCGTGATCTACGGCGCCGGCCCGCGCACCGTGCTGGAATCCCACGCCAAGCGCGCCGACGAGCGCCTGGTGCTGGAGGACCTGCGCCGCGCCACCAAGGTCATCGCGCGCATGCTGTGCGACCTGACGGCCTGACCGCCTGACGGCCCGCATCAAGGCCTGACCCCCAAGCCCGGCGCCGCCGGGCTTTTTTGCGTCCGGGCACCGCATCGGGGCGCGTGCACCTCCGCAACCCATGCCGTGCACCCGAGCCGCGCCCGAACCACGCCCGAGCCGCGCCACAGCGGCCGCCAGGCACCAGCACGGTGCCTGTTGCTTGCTTGGCGCTTGCCTGGCGGCTGGCATCCATCTTGCAATGCACCATGGCACTCCCGCCCTGGCAGGCGATGCGCACCAAAACGGGTTGGCGCGACTGCCGCAACAGGGTTTACCGGGAGCAGAAATTTCCCATGATCTGTATACACTTTTTGTATGGATGTTGGTGCCAAACCCTGTCACGCCGGCGTCCGTTCCCATAAATCCCGAGGAGACAAATCCCCATGCAATCTTCCGTTCATCCCGTCGATGAGATGCTGCCCGCAGGCAAGCTCACGGCGCTGGGCCTGCAGCACGTTCTCGTGATGTATGCGGGCGCCGTGGCCGTGCCCCTGATCGTCGGCCGCGCACTCAACCTGCCGCCCGAGCAGGTGGCCCACCTGATCTCGGCCGACCTGTTTTGCTGCGGCCTGATCACGCTGATCCAGGCCATGGGCGCGACCCAGTGGTTCGGCATCAAGCTGCCCGTGATGATGGGCGTGACCTTCGCCAGCGTGGCGCCCATGGTGTCCATGGCGCAGACCACGGGCGGTTCGGCGGGGGCGGGGCTGATCTTCGGCTCGGTGATCGGGGCGGGGATCGTATCCATCCTCATCGCCCCGCTGATCAGCCGCATGCTGCGCTTTTTCCCGCCCGTGGTGACCGGCACCATCATTGCCGTCATCGGCATCAGCCTGATGCGCGTGGGCGTGAACTGGATCTTCGGCAACCCCGTCGGCCCCACCGCGCCCAGCGTGCCCAACCCCGAGCACCTGAAATGGCTGGCCGACGCCCAGGCCACGGCCGGCGCGCCGGGCTCCTCGCTGCCGCCCGTGCCCAAGGGCTTCGCGGTCGTGCCCACCATTCCCAACCCCAAGTACGGCGACCTGACCGGCGTGGGCATCTCGGCCATCGTGCTGCTGTCCATCCTGCTGATCGCGCGCTTTGCCAAGGGCTTCCTGGCCAACGTCTCGGTGCTCATGGGCATCCTGATCGGCGGCGTGCTGTCCGTGGCCATGGGCCTGATGGACTTCAGCAAGGTCGCCAAGGCCGAATGGTTCACGATGGTGCTGCCCTTCGAGATCGCCACGCCGGTGTTCGACCCCATCCTCATCCTCACCATGAGCCTGGTGATGGTGGTGGTGATGATCGAGTCCACCGGCATGTTCCTGGCCCTGGGCGACATGACCGATCGCAAGATCAGCCAGGACGAGCTGACGCGCGGCCTGCGCACCGACGGCCTGGGCACGCTGATCGGCGGCATCTTCAACACCTTCCCCTACACCAGCTTCTCGCAGAACGTGGGACTGGTCGCCGTCACCGGCGTCAAGAGCCGCTGGGTCTGCGTGGCCGGCGGCGTGATCCTGATCGTGCTGGGCGTGCTGCCCAAGATGGGCGCCCTGGTCGAGTCCCTGCCCACCGTGGTGCTGGGCGGCGCGGGCCTGGTGATGTTCGGCATGGTGGCCTCCACCGGCATCCGCATCCTGAGCAACGTGGATTTCCAGACCAACCGCAACAACGCCATGATCGTTGCCGTGTCCATCGGCGTGGGCATGATTCCGCTGGTGGCGCCGAATTTCCGCCAATGGATGCCCCACGCCATTCATCCGTTGATCGAATCCGGTATCCTGCTGGCCTCGATTACCGCGGTGGCATTGAACATTTTCTTCAACGGAGCCAGCAGCGACACCTCTGCTGCCGTCCAGGCCGCACGCCAGGCAGACGCCCACTGATGAAACAGTGCCCGCCCTGGCGGGCACGCCCAACAATCGCCCGGCCTACCCGCCGGGCTGTGCGCCCCCTGCCGTCCATAGGCGCCAGGGGGCTTGTTGTCGAAATCCCTGAGGCAAAACTGTCCTGACCCTCATAGGCTGTAGCTATCCGGTAAGCTCCGAGAGCATTTGCAGAGAATTCCTGTATGACCCAAAACCTGTCCAACGCCGAACAAGCCCTGCGCGACGCAGCCCGCGAATACCATCGCAGCCCCAACAAGGGCAAGATCTCCGTCACGCCCACCAAGCCCTTGTCCAACCAGCGCGACCTGTCGCTGGCCTATTCGCCCGGCGTGGCCTACCCCTGCCTGGACATCCAGGCCGACCCCTCGCTGGCCGCCGAATACACGGCGCGCGGCAACCTGGTCGGCGTCATCACCAACGGCACGGCCGTGCTGGGCCTGGGTGACATCGGCCCGCTGGCCGGCAAGCCGGTGATGGAAGGCAAGGGCTGCCTGTTCAAGAAGTTCGCCGGCGTCGACGTGTTCGACATCGAACTGGCCGAGCGCGATCCGGACAAGCTGATCGAGATCATCGCCTCGCTCGAACCCACGCTGGGCGGCATCAACCTCGAGGACATCAAGGCGCCCGAGTGCTTCTACATCGAGCAGGAGCTGTCCAAGCGCATGAACATCCCCGTGTTCCATGACGACCAGCACGGCACGGCCATCATCTCCAGCGCCGCCCTGCTCAACGGGCTGGAGCTGGTGGACAAGCAGATCGGCAACGTCAAGATCGCCGTCTCCGGTGCCGGCGCCGCCGCCATCGCCTGCGTGAACGTGATGGTGGGCCTGGGCGTCAAGCGCGAAAACGTCTTCATGTGCGACTCCAAGGGCGTGATCTACGAAGGCCGCCCCGGTGGCCTGGACGCCTCCAAGGCCCAGTACGCGCAAAAGACGGACGCCCGCACCCTGGCCGATGCCGTCAAGGATGCCGACGTCTTCCTGGGCTGCTCGGCTCCCGGCGTGCTCACTGCCGACATGGTCAAGACCATGGCCGACAAGCCCATCATCCTGGCCCTGGCCAACCCCGAACCCGAGATCCGCCCCGAGCTGGCCAAGGCCGTGCGCCCGGACTGCATCATGGCCACGGGCCGTTCGGACTACCCCAACCAGGTCAACAACGTCCTGTGCTTCCCCTACATCTTCCGTGGCGCGCTGGACTGCGGCGCCACCAAGATCACCGAAGCCATGAAGCTGGCCTGCGTGCGCGAAATCGCCGCACTGGCCAAGCAGGACGTCAGCGATGAGGTCGCCGCCGCCTACCAGGGCAAGGAGCTGAAGTTCGGCCCCGACTACCTGATCCCCACGCCCTTCGACACCCGCCTGATCCTGCGCATCGCGCCGGCCGTGGCCAAGGCTGCCGAAGAGTCCGGCGTCGCCACCCGCCCCATCGCCGACTACGACGCCTACCGCGAGAGCCTGACCCGCTTCGTCTACCAGACCAGCATGTTCATGCGTCCGGTGTTCGCCGCTGCCAAGGCCAACCAGCAGCGCGTGGCCTATGCCGAAGGCGAGGACGAGCGCGTGCTGCGCGCCGCCCAGGTCGCCGTCGATGACGGCCTGGCCAAGCCCATCCTGATCGGCCGCCCCGCCGTGATCGAGGCCCGCATCGCCAAGGCCGGCCTGCGCCTGGTGCTGGGCAAGGACGTGGAGATCTGCAACCCCGAGGACGATCCGCGCTTCCGCCAGTACTGGGAAACCTACCACCGCCTGATGGGCCGCAACGGCGTCACGCCCGAGACCGCCAAGGCCGCCGTGCGCCGCTCCAACACGCTGATCGCCGCGCTCATGGTCCACCTGGGCGATGCCGACGCCATGCTCTGCGGCCTGGTCGGCAAGTTCGACAGCCACCTGGCCCATGTGCGCGACGTGCTCGGCCTCAAGCAAGGCGCCGGCGAGTTCGCCACCGTCAACGCCGTGATGCTGGACAGCGGCACGCTGTTCATCGCCGACACCTACATCAACGAGGCGCCCAACGCCACCGAGCTGGCCGACATCGCCCGCCTGGCGGCCGAGGAAGTGGCCCGCTTCGGCCTGCCGCCCAAGGTGGCCTTCCTGTCGCACAGCAACTACGGCTCGTCCAGCCGCCCCTCGGCGCTGAAGATGCGCGCCGCGCGCGACCTGTTCGCCGCCGCCAACCCCGACGTGGAATGCGACGGCGAAATGCACGGCGACTCCGCCCTGTCCGAAGCCATCCGCGACCGCGCCCTGCTCGAGTCCTCGCTGCACGGCGAGGCCAACGTGCTGATCTGCCCCAACCTGGACGCCGCGAACATCCTGTTCAACGTGCTCAAGACCACGGGCGGCCACGGCACGACCATCGGCCCCATCCTGCTGGGCGGCGCTGCAGCAGCCCATGTGCTGACCCCCTCCGCCACCGTGCGCCGCGTGGTCAACATGACGGCCCTGGCCGCAGCCCAGGCCATCGCTGCCCGCGGCTGATCCGCGCCGCACCCAGAAAAGGCGCCCCTTCACAGGGGCGCCTTTTTTACGCCCCCTGCCCCGGCAGGAGCGGCCTAAGCCCGGCTAGAATACGCAGCTTCGGAGACTTGGGTGAGCGGTTTAAACCAGCAGTCTTGAAAACTGCCGACGGGCAACCGTCCGTGAGTTCGAATCTCACAGTCTCCGCCAGATCCTTGTATCAACCGACAGGCGGCCAAAGAGCCGGCCCTGTTGCACAGCGCCCCGATGCCGCAAGGCAGCGGGGCGTTCCTGCGTCTGGGGCATTGGCGGGCGCCTCAGCGTGGAGGCTCGTGGTTGGTGACGAAGTCGGCGGGCACGTCCGGCCCCCAGACGTAGAGCGAATCCTCGGGAGGATGGTCGGCCGCAGGCCACACCGCGCCCGCCTCGACAAAGTCGATGTCGCAGGAGTACTCGGCGAAGCTGCCCCAGGGATCGCGCACATAGCGAAAGAAGTTGGAGCCCAGCACATGCCTGCCCACGCCCCAGCCCTGCGCATAGCCCGCCTCGGCCATCTGCCGGGCGCCGCTGCCCACGGCGTCGACAGAAGGCACGCACCAGCTGCTGTGGTGCAGGCCGGGTCCATGCGATGCGGCCAGTGCCAGCAGGTGGTGGTCGCTGCCGTGCGGGCTGTGAAGGAAGGCGATGACCGAGCCCGAGCGGTCCGAGAGCCTGAGTCCCAGCACCTCGGTGTAGAACGCCAGCGCGGCATCCACGTCGGCGCAGAACAAAAGCACATGCGACAGGTGCAGCGGCCGGATCTGCGGCATGAGGCTGCGAGCCGGCGCGCGGCCGGCATTGCAGCAGGCCGGCGGCAGCTCGTGCGGTGCGGGCGCCGACGGAGAGCTCTTGGCGGCTGCACGCAACTGGATGGGCACCCCGTCGGGGCTGGCGATCCAGATACCGTCGGTCTGCGCACCGGCCGGCGCAGGAATGCGTGCGATCCCCGCGCCGTCGACCCGGTGCGAGAAGGCATCGAGATCGGCCGCATGGATGCCCAGGCTCAGCCACTGCAGCCTCTTGTGCGTTGCGGCCTCCAGCACCCGCGCCCAGCGGTGGGGGTGCCCGTAGGTGTGCAGCGCCAGCGCGCCGTCGATGTCGCGCACCTCGAGCCCGAAACTGGCGTAGAAATGCCGCGCCGCTTCGAGATCGGGCACGCTGAAGACGAACTCATCGATCGAATGCACGGCCGGCTGCCCGGCCGTGCCGGACGGCGTTCCAGGTGTCGTTCCAGATGGCGTGGGAAGGCTGTTCATGGTGTCCCCTCCTTTGCATGTTCACTGTGCGAAGACCGGCGGGCAGCGCCACGCGGCCGGTGGGCGGGCGAGCCCATCACCGCACCCGCTGGAGCTGCCGCCCAAGAACCCCGCCGTCCAGCGACATGACATCGCCGGACTTCAGGAAACGGGGCGGCTTCATGCCCAGGCCGACACCTTCAGGCGTGCCGGTGATGACAAGGTCGCCGGGCAGCAGCGTCATGAACTGGCTCAGATAGGACACGAGACAGGCCACCGGAAAAATCATGTCTGCCGTGCTGCTGCGCTGCATGACCTCGCCGTTGACGGACAGCGTCAGTTCGATGGCCTGGGGGTCGGGCAGCTCGTCGGCCGTGACCAGCCACGGCCCGACCGGGCCGAAGCCATCGAAGCTCTTGCCCTTGCCCCACTGGCCGTTGCGCTTGATCTGCCAGTCACGCTCGGAGATGTCGTTGGCCAGCAGGTAGCCGGCCACATGCGCGAGCGCACCTTCCACGGGGATGCGGCTTGCGCGCGTGCCGATCACAAAGCCCAGTTCGATCTCCCAGTCGGTGGCAACCGACGCTTCGGGCAGGCGCACCTCGTCGTCCGGCCCGGCCAGCGATGAAAGCGCCTTGTGAAAGACCACGGGCTCCTTCGGAATGTCGAGACCCGACTCCTCGGCATGCCGCCGGTAGTTGAGCCCGATGGCAACGAACTGGCGCGTGCCGGCGACAGGGGGCCCCAGGCGGCTGCCTTGCGCCACCAGCGGCAACCGCTGCAGATCGACGGCGGCCAGCGCGGCCAGCCTGCCGGGCGCCATCCACTCGGGCGTGAAATCGGGCACCAGGTCCGACAGGTCGCGCGCCTGGCCCTGGGAATCGATGGCGCCGGGCTTCTCGCAGCCGCTGGCGCCGTGGCGTATCAGTTTCATGGTCTGTCTCCTGGGACGGGAAGTGGAAAGTGGGAAGGAAATGGATCGAGACGCGGACCCTGCATGCGGGTGGAGCCTCAGAAGCTATGCCGCAGGCCGGCAGCGAAGCCGTTCTGCGAACGCCCGGGGGCGGGCGCGGCGCCTGGCGCCGCATTGCTGACCGACAGCGCAAGTGCTCCCTCGTTGGACAGATGCCCTGCGGTCGCATACAGCGTGGTGCGCTTGGACAGCGAATACCGGGCCCGCAGGGCAAAGAGCCGGGCCCCGTCGTCGCTTCGCCTGAAACGCAGATCCAAGGCCTGCGCATCGAGGGTCAGGGCCGGTGTGGCGGCGAAACTGGCGCCCAGGTACCAGAGATCGCTGCGTGGCGCGTCGGGACGGCCGTCGTTGTGGCGGGCAATGACCCCGGCACCGAGCTTCCATGCCCCCCAGCGCACCCATCCCGCGGCGGTGGAGCGACGGTCCTTGCGCGCGCTGCTGGTCAGGCCTGCGAAGGCGCCGGGGCCTCCACGGATTTCATCGACGGCCAGCGCGATGTTCCAGGCCTTGGCCTCGTACTTGAGCATTGCCGACCATTGCCGGCAGGCGCTGGAGTCTCCCGGTTGCTCGCCGGGGCAGTTGGTTCCCGCGGGACCGGGGCCCGCATTGACGGCATCACGCCCCAGGCTGTAGGTTGCGCCGACGGTGAAGCCGCCAAGGCCGGCGCGCCACGCAAGCGCGTTGTCCGCGCGCGCATTGGGCAGGTAGCTGTCCAGCGATGCCGCACCGTAGGCATTCGGGCCGAGGATGTCCGCATCGAGCTGGGACCAGTACAGCATGGTGTACTGGCGCCCCAGTGTGAGGCTGCCCCAGTCGCCGGACAGGCCGACGAAGGCCTGGCGCCCCCAGGCGCGCCCGCCCTGGTTCAGCACGCCCGCGTCGAGCGCCAGGCCCTGCTCCATCGTGAACAGGGCACGCAGGCCGCCGCCCAGGTCCTCCGAGCCGCGCAGGCCGATGCGCGACGGCACGCTGCCGGTGAGGCCCGGCATGCGGTTCAGCGAAGCGCCTCCCTGGCCCACATCGGTCAGGTGCTCGACGGATGCATCGAGCAGGCCATAGAGCGTGACGCCCTGGGCCAGGGCGGGTGCCGAGGGCACGGCAGCGGCACCGGCCAGGCATAGCGCGGATAGCGCGGCGCGAACAGGAAAGGAGGGATGTGGCATGTTGTCTCCTGAAAGTGATGGATGTCGGCAAGGACGGCGAAAGCGCAGACTCAGGCGCAGGCCGGCGTCCCCCGGCCGGACTGGCCAGGGTCACGAAAGCGCAAGGCCGGACGGCCCCGGGGGCAGGCGGCCGGATGGGCCGGGGCTAGCCGGGCCCCACCGGCGGGGTGCGATGGCCCAGTGCCAGCGCCATGACCTCGGTCGGCGGCACCGCACCGTCGCCGCGCCAGGCGATGTGGTGGTCCGGGCGGATCAGGATGCGGTCGGCGCCATACAGCGCACGCGTCTGCCCGTCTTCGCTCCTCACCACATCCAGCCGGATGCCGTATTGCGCAGCAGCCTGCCTCCAGGGCTCCAGCCCGTCCGGGCCGAATGCGAGCAGTGTGAAATCGCGTCCGAAGTCATCGAGCAGGGACCGGTCCGGCCCCGTTGCCACATGCGGAGCGCGCGTGCCGGGATAACCTCCAGGCAGGTAGCGGTTGGGCTCGTCCGGCGGGGGCTCGGCCAACTCCCGGGCGACGACGGGGCTGTCGGCATAGCGCAGGCCCAGTTGCAGCCCCGGGATGTTGAACTCGCGTGCCACATGCTCCGAAAGTGCCTGCCCGAGCGCATGGCGGGCGCCGTCGCCCGCAGGCCCCTCCTGCTCCACTGCGGCCGTGACCGGCAGGCATCCGATGCTGTCGGCCATGCTGCGTGCAAAACGGGTGTTGCGCTGGGCGATCGGCCGCCGCTCGGCCTCATAGCTGTCCAGCAGCGCCGGGCCGGCCGCCCCCTGGATGGCCGCCGCCAGCTTCCAGCCCAGGTTCACGACGTCGTCCACGCTGGTGTTGTAGCCCATGCCGCCCGTGGGCGTGAACAGGTGCGCCGCATCGCCGGCGATGAACATCCTGCCGTGCCGCAGGCGCTCGGCCACCAGGGCATAGCCCGCGTTCCAGGGGGTCAGCGCGATCAGCTCGTGCGCAAAAGGCCGGCCGACGACGGCCTGCAGCGCCTGCTGCGGATGGAAATCGGCAGGCTGGGTGCCTTGGGGCAGCTGCACGATCAGCACGAACCGGTCCACGCCGTCGATGGCGCACAGCAGGCCGCGCTGCCCGGGACCGACGGCCCAGTACTGCCAGGCCCTGGGCTTGCCGATCAGCCCATACAGACCGGGAGCGCGGAAGTAGATGGACATCATCGGGCCGCCCAGGAAGTCCCGCCGCTCGCTGCCATGGCCTGCGTAGACGACGCCCATGGCCTGGCGGACCAGGCTGCGCGGCCCGTCGCAGCCGACCACATAGGCGGCCTGCAGCAACTCGGTACGGCCCGTGTCCGGCTCGCGGCATTCGATCTGGACTGCGCAACCGGTGTCCTGCACCGCCTCGGCCCTCAGGCCAAAACGCAGCACGGCGCTGGCATGGCGTTCGGCCTGCGCCCTGAGCACGGGCTCGATGAACATCTGCTGCGCCCGATGCGGCAGCTCGGGCGTGGGCCAGGCCTGTTCCCCGTAGTCGCCATAGGCCGTGCCCGAGGCGGCCTCCTCGGCCGAGGGAATGCGAAAGCGCGCCAGCTCGGGCCCCGTGAGCCGCGTGCAATAGACGATGTCCTGGGGGTGCGAGGGCGGCAGGCCCAGCCTGCGCACCTGGTCGGCAAAGCCCCGGCGGCGGTAATGCTCCATGGTCCGGGACGAGGTGGCATTGGCCTTGGGCAGCGTCGGCGGCCCGCTGCGCTCCTCGATCAGCACGCACGGTATGTCCCTGCAGCCCAGCTCGATGGCCAGCATCAGCCCTGCGGGCCCTCCTCCGATGATCGCGACTTCGGTCTTCATGGCGTCTCCCCGGGGCTCAATCGACGGTCACCTTGACGCGGCGCAGCACTTGGGCATAGCGCTCGCGGTCGGCCTGCATGAGGTCGGCAACCTGCCTTGCGGGGCCGATGCTGGTGAAGAAGCCGAAACCGGCCAGGCGATCCCTGACGTCAGGCGCGGACAGGGCCCGGTTCACCGCCTCGTTGACGCGCTCGGCGACGGCCGGCGCCGTGCCCTTGGGCGCCATGAGCGCAACCCAGGTCAGCGCATCGATGCCGGCCGGACCACCGGCCTCCTGCACGGTCGGCACATCGGGCAGCGCCGGGGAACGCTGGCTGTCCGCCACGGCAAGAAAGCGCAGCTTGCCGGCCTGCTGCAGGGGGCCGGACGTCGCAATGCTGCCGTAAGCCCAGTCCACCTCGCCCGTCGACACGGCGGCGTACAGCTGCGAAGTCTCCTTGTAGGGGACATGCATCATTTCGACACCCATGGCGGTCGCGGCCCGGGCCGCGCCCAGATGCAGCGGCCCGCCCACCGCATTGGAGCCATAGGTCATGCCGGGCCTGCGCCGCGCCGCCGCCATCAGTTCGGCCAGGCTGTGGAACGGGCTTTGCGCGCCGACCACGACGAAGAAGGCGGTCTTGTAGAGCAGCGCCACCGGCGTCAGCTCGCTTTGCGGGTCATAGGCCAGCTTGCGCAAGACCAGCGGATTGATGGACAAGTGGCCTACGTCCACCACCACCAGGTCGTTGCCCGTGGGCGGCGCGTTCTTCATCGCATTGATGGCCACCACGCCGGCCCCACCCGGCCTGGGGTCGACGACGACCGGCTGCCTCCATTGCGCCGAGAGCTTGTCGGCGACCAGCCGGGCCACCACGTCGGGGCCGCTGCCCGCGGGAAAGGCGCTGGTGATGCGCACCGTTCCGCCGGCGGCCGTCTGCGCGGCGACGGAGCCCGCCGCCAGGGTTGCCAGCGCACAGGCGCCGGCCCATTTCCTCATGCTCATGCTGCTTGTCTCCTATGGGTCGCCGGGCTGCGCCGACGTTATGGAGGGCATGCTAGGTCTGGCAGGCCGGCTGCGGCAGAGGGCAGAAACGCCTCAGCGATGCATGGCTGTTATCACTGGAGCGTTCCGCAGCGGCTCAGGCGCGGCGGAGCCCGCGTGCACGGCCCCTGCGGGAAATCCCCTGGCCTTGGCGCGCTCGGAAACGGGCATAAACACGCTCCGACCGATGCCCAAACTTCATCACCTTCGCAATTTCGTCGCCGTTGCCCGGGCACGCAGCCTGCGCAGCGCGGCCCGCAGCCTGGGCCTGACCCAGCCGGCACTGACGCGCAGCGTGCGCGAGCTAGAAGCCGAGCTCGGCGTGGCGCTGTTCCAGCGCCATGCGCGCGGGGTATCGCTGACCGTGGCGGGCGAGCGATTCCTGCTGCGCGCGCAGGCCGCGCTCGAGGAACTGCGTCGCGGCAGCGAGGAGGCCGCCCAGGCGCGCGGCGAAATGCAGGGCCATGTCGCCGTCGCTCTGTCCAGCGCCCCCGTGCTGTCGCTGCTGGCCCGCGCCTATGCCCAGTTCCGGCGCGACTGGCCGGATGTGCACCTGCGTTTCGTCGAAGGCCTGTTCCCGGCCGTCGAGCCGGCGCTGCGCGACGGTCGGCTGGACTTCTATCTGGGCCCCCGGCCCGAGAGGCAATTGAGCGCCAGCTACCAGGTGGCCCTGGTTCACCGCAACGAGCGTGTCGTGCTGGCCCGCCGCGGCCATCCGCTGCGCACCGCGGGCAGCCTGCAGGCGTTGCTGGAGGCGGACTGGATCGTCACCGGCCTGCGCGAGCGCCGCGAGGAAGAATTCGAGGAGCAGTTCTCCGCGCTCGGCCTGCGCAGCCCGCGCGTGGTGACGGTCGCCGAATCGTTGATGGCCCTGCTGGCGCTGCTGGCCAGCAGCGACGCCCTCGCCTTCTTGCCGCGCCAGTGGGCCGATACGCCCCTCTTCAACGGTGTACTGGAGCCCATTGCCGTGCGCGAGAGCCTGATGGCACCCGACATCGTGCAGGTCACGCGTGCTGCGCTGCCTCTGACGCCCGCCGCGGAACGCCTGTCGATGCTGCTGCTGCGCGCGGCAGTCCACGACTTCGGCGAGCCGGCCGGCGCCTGAGCCGCGGCCGGCGTCTCCACAATATCTTCACACAATCTTTACATTGCATTGACCAGGCAGACATATTCTGCCGGACTCATAGCGCCTCGCGTAAGCCAAGAGTCCGTAGCCAACGCTGAAGCTCCCGTTCGACCGCCTTCCTGGGAATTTCCCCTGTGCCAGCGCACTTGTCATCGCCGCTGGCATTTCCTATGACCCATCCCGTCCCCTCACAAGCAGCGAGCACGATCACGCGAAGCGCTCCGCTGGCCATGCCCGCACCGTCGCTTTCCCTGGACATCAAGGTCCTCATTGGCCTCCTTCTCTTTACGGTGGTCTGGCTGCTGCAGATCGACAGCTCCAGCCTCACGGCACCCAAGGACAACCTCGAGCAGCTGACCTGGGTGCACAGCCTGGAATGGGGCTACTACAAGCATCCACCGCTGCCGACCTGGTTGTTCTCGGTGCCGGTCAATGTGTTCGGACTGTCTGCCCGCACCAGCTATGTGACGGGCGCGCTTTTCACGCTGGCCGGCCTGTTTGTCTTCTGGAAGCTGATGCAGACCTTGCGCGGCAGCCGCCATGCCACGCTGGCCCTGCTGGCGGCCCTGTGCATCACCTACTACAACGAGCGGCTGCACTTCTTCAACCATGAAGTGGTGCTGATGCCCTTCTTCGTGGCCAGTGCCCTGCTGGTGTGGCGTGCGGTGGGCAGCAGGCAACTGCACTGGTGGGCGACCCTGGGCTGCTGCCTGGGCCTGGGCGCACTGGCCAAGTACCAGATGATCCTGGCCGCCGTGGCGGTATTCCTGTTCTGGCTGGCGTCAGGCGCCTGGCGCGAGCGGGTCCATGTCATCGGCCTGGCACTGGCCGCTGCCATTTCGCTGGCCATCATCTCGCCGCACCTGTACTGGCTGTTCCTGAACGACTTCGGCCCCATCCGCTATGCCACCGAATCCTCGCTGGGCGCCAGCCTGGGCGGCGGCGCAAGACTGCTCAATACCTTGCACTGGCTGGCCGACCAGCTGCTCAACCGCGCATTGCTGGCCTGGGTGCTGCTGGGACTGGTAATGGCATTGCACCGCCGCAGCCGCCTTGCGCCGCAGGACACACCGCAGCGTCCCGGGACAGCCGATGCATCGCGGGCGCTGATCCTGTGCTTTGGCCTCACGCCCATCGTGCTGACCTGCGCCATCGGCATCTTTGCGGGCTCGTCGCTGCAGCTGCACTGGGGCACGCCCTTTCTGCTGCTGGCCGTTCCCGTCGCCATGGAGCTGGCCGGTGCCAGGCTGCAGCCGTCGCGCATATCGATCACCACCGCCATCAAGTGCTTCGTGGCGCTTCAACTGGCCTTGCTGCTCGTGGCCCAGATGACCTCGGCGCGCAGTGAACTGCGGCTTAACAGCCGGCACTGGAGAAACTTCGATTCAAAGGCCTTGAGCCAGGCGCTTGCCGAACCCGCGCGCGAGGCACTGGGAGGCGACATCCGCGTGATCTCAGGCCCCACGGCCGAGGCCAAGGCCCTGGCCCTGAAGCTGCGCGAAAAGCCGCTGGTGCTGATCGATGGCCGCATGGACATCAGCCCCTGGATTTCCCAGCACATGGTGGATGCCTGCGGGGTGCTGCATCTGCAGCTGGCGGCATCGCCGCCGCCCGGCCACCAGCCGGTGGGCGAAGGCTTTCCCTCCCTCTTCTGGCGTGTCACCCCGCCGCAGGAGGATGCGGGCGGCTGCGTCGAAAGCTGAACGAATACGCTGCTTGCCGGCCGCGCCCGTCGGCATTGCGTGATTGCACCCAGTACTGAGAACCTCCTCCGTGCCCATGAAATCCCCTTGCGAAGAACTCATGGACATGCTGGGCCAGCCCTATGACGCCGGCGAAGTGGCCCGACTGCTTGGCCCATTCGATCCAGAGGTCTTCGCGCCCTGAGGACCTGGCGGCCAAATCGCTCCTTGCATCCTCAACCCAGGGCAGGCGCTCGCAGATACCCCATCAGCACCTGCACGATGCCATCCTCCAGGGCCTGGGGGGTAAACATGGCAGGCGGGTCGATGACGGCGGCATGCACCAGGGACTCCATGGTCTGCAGCAGCATCCAGGTGGCCAGGTCCAGATCGCGGTGGGCGAGCTGACTGCGGTGCAGCTCCAGGAGCTGGCGCACCTGGCGGAAGATGCCGCCGTCGGCCGCGCTTTGCTCGCGCGGCGCGTCGAAGAAGGGGAATTCCTTTTCCAGCACCCGGTGCAGATCGGGCTCGACCCGGTGCGCCGCCAGCAGCGCCCGGACCATGGCCTGCACATGGCCTTGCAGGCCCTGCGGCCGCTCTGCAGCAAGCACGGCGGCAATGGCCGCGTACATCTGCGCGGCGTGGCGCTCGTGCAAGGCCGTGATCAGCGAGTCCTTGTTGGGAAAGTACTGGTAGAGCGAACCCACGCTCACGCCTGCGCGCTCGGCCACCAGATTGGTGTTGGTGGCGGCATAGCCGCGCTCGGCCAGAACGCGAGCCGCAGCTTCCAGAATGGCCTCGACCGTGGCAAGGGAACGCGCCTGCCGTGGCTGCTTGCGGGGCTGGGGCGGCTGGCGCTGCGCCGCCTGCGAATGCGAGTTTTCAATGCGAGCCATGGCTCATATTCTCCTGGACATGTGACCTGAGTTTTTACTCGTATTTGAAAGGGAATGCACATGTCTTCCGGAATTTCGCCATCTGCGGCCGCGTCGCCGCCGGTGAACGCATTCGCGCGGCTGCTGCCGCTGACGCTGGCGGTCTTCGTCAGCTTTCTCTGCCTGGGCATGCCCATGCCCGTGCTGCCCCTGCACCTGAGCCAGACCCTGGGACTGGGCACGCTGGGGGTGGGCACGGTGATGGGCTGCCAGTTCGCGGCGGCCCTGCTGTCGCGGGCCTGGGCCGGCTCTCTGGCCGACACGCGCGGCGCCAGGCGTGCCGTGGTGCTGGGTATGTTGCTGGCCGCCGCTTCGGGCGTGGCCTACCTGATGTCACGCGCCTTCGAGGGAGGGCCGGCCGCAGTCTGGGTGCTGGCCGCCGGCCGCGTGCTGCTGGGCTGCGCCGAGAGCCTGATCATCACCGGGGCCTTGAGCTGGGGCGTGGGCATGATCGGTCCGCAAAACGCCGGCAAGGTCATGGCCTGGGTGGGCATTGCCATGTACGGCGCCTATGCGGCGGGCGCGCCGGCCGGCGTGGCGGTGCAGGCGGCCTGGGGCTTCTCCGGCATTGCCGTGGCCACCATCGTGCTGCCGCTGGCCGCCCTGGCCATGGTCTGGGGCCTGCGCGCCACGCCGGCTGCGGCCCAGCGCCGCACGCCGTTCTACAAGGTGCTGGGCACGGTATGGCTTCCCGGCCTGGGGCTGGCCCTGTCCAGCGTGGGCTTTGGCGTGATCACGACCTTTGCAGCGCTGCTGTTCGCATCGCGGGGCTGGGGAGCGGCCTCGCTGGCCTTCACGGCCTTCGGCCTGGCCTTCATCGGCGCGCGCCTGCTCTTCGGCCATCTGCCGGACAAGCTGGGCGGCGTGCGGGTGGCACTGGCCAGCATTCCGCTGGAAGCCGCCGGCCTGCTGCTGATCTGGGGCGGGGGCGATGCGCCATGGGCCTATGCCGGCGCCGCGCTCACCGGCTTCGGCTACTCGCTGGCCTTCCCGGCCTTCGGCGTGGAAGCTGTCCGCCGGGCGCCTGCCCAGGCACGCGGCGCGGCCATGGGCGCCTATGTGGCCTTCTTCGACCTGTCGATGGGGCTGACGGCCCCTGCCGCCGGGCTGCTGGCCAGTGTCACAGGCGTCGGAGACGTGTATTTCGCCGCCGCCGTGAGCGTGGCGCTGTCCATCGCCGTGGCCTTGCTGCTGCGCTTGAACGCAGCCCGGGGAGCCACCCATGGCTGAGCCGATTCACATGCCTGCCGGCACGCAGCGCGCGCTGGGCACCGTGTTGAAGGTGCAATCCGTCACGCCGCGCATGCGCCGCATCACGCTGGGTGGCGAGCAGATCGCCGCCTTCTCACGGGCGCCTGCCGTGGATACGCCCGCCGCCTGGGTCAAGCTGTTCCTGCCCACGGGCGAGGGCCGGGCGTACACACTGCGCAGCGTGGACCGCCAGGCCGGCACGCTGGACATTGACCTGGTACTGCATGGCGATGCGTTCAATGCCAAGCATGAGAACAGCACCTCCGCTGGCGGCGACGGCCCCGCCTCCCGCTGGGCCGCCCAGGCCCGCGTGGGCGAGCAGGTGGCCATTGCCGGCCCGCGCAGCGGCGGCTTCGCTCCGCCGGCCGGCACCGATTGGCTCATGCTGGCGGGCGATGGCTCGGCACTGCCGGCCATGCAATCGATCGCGGCGCGCCTGCCAGCCTCCGCGCGGGTGAAGGCCTACGTGGAAATCACCGATGACGGCGAATGCCAGCCCATGGACAGCGCTGCCCGCTGGCGCACCGAGTGGATCACCGCCGCGCCGGGCCAGCCTGGGCAGAGGCTGTGCCAGCGGCTGATGTACCGGCCGCTGCCGCCGGGCAACGGCTATCTGTGGATGGCGGGCGAGTCCGGCGCCATGCGTGCGCTGAAGCGGCATTTCCTGGACCGTGGCATCGCACCCGGCCAGCTGAGCGCCAAGGGCTACTGGAAGTGCGGCGAGGCGGACCACAAGGACCGCTAGAGCGGCGCAAGCGGCACAAAACGGCCTCCTTCACAGATCAACACAGAGCGCCTCATCCCCCGGGTAATCACCCGGACACGGGATGGAGGCGCTCACTAGAATTCAAAAATGAACTTTGACAACAACATTCAAATTCAATGAAAAACAGCGGCCTCCGGACAGCGCCTGCCTCGGCTTGCGAACTGCATGCAGCCTATGCGGCCGGCACGCTGACGCCCACGCAAGCCACCGAGCATTGCCTGCAAGCGGCCTGTGAAAGCCCGTCCGTGTTCACGCGCATCACGGCGGAGCGCGCGCTGGAAGAGGCCAGGCAATCCACGCAGCGCTGGCGTACGGGCCGCCCGCTCGGGCCGCTGGACGGCGTGCCCATCAGCTGGAAGGACCTGTTCGATGTGCGTGGCACGCCCACCACGGCGGCATCGGCCCTGCTTCGCTCTGCCCCGCCAGCCCCTGCCGATGCCCCCGTGGTGGCGCGGGCCGCGGCGGCCGGCATGGTCTGCCTGGGCAAGACCAACCTCAGCGAGTTCGCCTATTCGGGACTGGGCCTGAACCCCGGCTTCGGCACCCCCGCCAATCCCCGCCTGGGTGGGCGCGCACGGGCGCCTGGCGGCTCCTCCAGCGGCGCGGCCCTGGCCGTGGTGCAGGGCTGCGGGCCGCTGGCCATGGGAACGGACACGGCAGGTTCGGTGCGCATTCCCGCAGCCTTCAACGGGCTGGTGGGCTTTCGTGCCAGCCGGGGGCGCTATCCCATGCAAGGCGTCTTTGCGCTGTCACCTTCCCTGGACACGCTGGGGCCGCTGGCCCTGGGCGTGGCCGACTGCATGGCCCTGGACCAGGTGCTGCGCAGCACCGTGCCTGCCGGCGATGCCGCTGCAGGCCCTGCCGTCCCAGGCCCTGTCATAGGCCTGCAGGGACAGGTGTTCGTCATCGACCCCGGCCTGCTGGACGACGACAGCGTGCAGGCGCAGGTGCGCGACGCGATTGCAGCCGGCCTGGCCCTGCTGCAGCGGCAGGGCGCCCGCGTGCAGCGGCGCCGGCTGCAAAGCCTGGACACGGTGCAGACGCTGACGCAGCGCCATGGCTGGCTGGGCGCGCATGAGGCATTGGCCACGCACCGCGAGCGCCTGGATGCCCCGGAGCAGGCCGCGCGCATGGACCCGCGCGTGCGCAGCCGGCTGGAGGCCGCAAGGCATCTGGACCATGGCGGCTACCTGCAACTGCTGGCACGGCGCCAGCCATTGACGGCGCTGTTTGCGCAGGAGCTGGGCGGCGCCACCTTGGTGCTGCCCACGGTGGGCCATCCGGCGCCGCTGCTGCAGCCCCTGCTGGAAGACGACGCGCTGTTTGCCCAGACCAATCTCGCCACGCTGCGCCTGACCATGCCCGGCAGCTTCCTGGATGCGCCGGCCGTGGCCCTGCCCTGCGGCGCCCTGTGCCTGCAAGGCCCTGGCGCGAGCACCGAACGGCTTCCCATCGGCCTGCAGCTGATGCGCCCGCAGGGCGATGACGACCGGCTGCTGCGCATTGCCCTGGCCGTCGAACAGGCGCTTTCTTCCCTCAACCGTTCCCAGTGAAAAAGGAGTGCATGCAATGAGCAAGGACATACAGATCACGTTTGGCGTGGACGTCGATGCCGTCGGCGGCTGGCTCGGCTCGTATGGCGGGGAGGACTCGCCCGACGACATCTCGCGCGGCATGTTCGCGGGCGAGGTCGGCTCGCTGCGGCTGCTCAGGCTGTTCGACAAATACGGCCTCAAGACCACCTGGTTCATCCCGGGCCACTCCGCCGAGACCTTTCCCGAGCAGATGAAGGCCGTGGTGGAAGCGGGCCATGAGATCGGCATCCACGGCTACAGCCACGAGAACCCGATTGCCATGACGCCCGAGCAGGAGGAAGCGGTGCTCGACCGCAGCATCGAGGTCATCACGCGGCTGGCCGGCCGCGCACCCACGGGCTATGTGGCGCCCTGGTGGGAGTTCAGCCCCGTCACCAACGAGCTGCTGCTCAAGAAAGGCATCAAGTACGACCACAGCCTGATGCACAACGACTTCCACCCGTACTACGTGCGCGTGGGCGACCAGTGGACCCGCATCGACTACAGCAAGCATCCCGACACCTGGATGAAGCCCCTGGTGCGCGGAAAGGAGACACGGCTGGTCGAGATACCCGCCAACTGGTACCTGGACGACCTGCCGCCCATGATGTTCATCAAGAAGTCGCCCAACAGCCACGGCTTCGTCAACCCGCGCGACATAGAGCAGATGTGGCGCGACCAGTTCGACTGGGTCTACCGCGAGCACGACTACGCGGTCTTCCCCATCACCATCCACCCCGATGTCTCCGGCCGCCCCCAGGTGCTGCTGATGCTGGAGCGCCTGATCGAGCATTTCCAGTCGCACGACGGCGTGCGCTTCATGACGTGCGACCAGATCGCCGACGACTTCCTGCGCCGCCAGCCGCGTTGATGCCGCATCCCACCTCAGCGAGGACACCATGAATACCTCCGCCATTGCCTCCGACGCCCCAGGCGCCGGCCATCCGGCACCGGCCGGGATCGATGCCCCCTGGACCGCGCCCACCGTGACGCGCAGGCAGGTCAGCTACGCCACCTGGGTCTGCTTTTTCGCCTGGGTGTTCGCCGTCTACGACTTCATCCTCTTCGGCACCCTGCTGCCGCAACTGGGCGAGCACTTCCAGTGGAGCGCCGAGCAGCAGGCGCGGCTGAACACCTGGGTGACGCTGGGCACGGTGATCGTGGCCTTCGGCATCGGCCCCATCGCCGACCGGCTGGGCCGGCGCAAGGGCATCATCATCGCCGTGGCGGGCGCCGCGCTGTGCTCGGGCCTGACGGCGCTGGCCGGCTGGGTGATCGGGCTGTCGGCGGGGCTGGGCTTCGTGCTGCTGATCGTGGTGCGCTCGCTGGCGGGCCTGGGCTATGCAGAGCAAAGCATCAACGCCACCTACCTGAGCGAGCTGTTCTCCCTGGTCTACACGGACCCGGCCTCCCTGCGCCGGCGCGGCTTCATCTACTCGCTGGTGCAAGGCGGCTGGCCCGTGGGCGCGGTGCTCACGGCCGTGCTGGTGGCCCTGCTGTATCCGCTGGGCGAGCGCTGGTTCGGCCAGGGCGGCGGCTGGGTGCTGTCCTTCGTGTTCGCCATGTTCCCCGCCCTGGTGATTGCCGTGCTGGGCCGCCGGCTGGTGGAAACGCCCCAGTTCCTGACCGCGCGGCGCGTTGCCGATCTGCGCCTTGCCGGACGCGAGGCAGAGGCCGTACGCCTGGCCCAGGCCCATGGCGCCCACCCGCAGCAAGCGCAGCACACCGGCCTGTCGGCCATGTTCCGGGGCGCCTCGCTGCGGCCCACGCTGTCGCTGGCCCTGGGCTTTTTCCTGAACTGGTTCGCCATCGTGATCTTCGCGGTGCTGGGCACCTCGGTGCTGGGCGGCGCCGGTGGCACGCCGGGCAAGGGCGTGGATTTCTCCAGCGCGCTTCAGGTGCTCATCATTTCCAATCTCGCGGGCTTCCTGGGCTATGTCTTCCATGGCTGGCTCGGTGACCGCATAGGCCGGCGCAACGCCGTGGCCATAGGCTGGATGCTGGGTGGCCTGGCCTTCGCACTCATGCTGAACGCGCCCTCGGGCGACTTCTGGCGCATCGTGCCGCTGTACTCGCTGGGGCTGTTCTTCCTGATCGGCCCCTATGCAGCGGCCCTCTTCCTGATCGGCGAGAGCTTTCCCAGCCACATCCGCGCCACGGCCAGCTCCTTTGTCAACGCCATGGGCCAGGTGGGCGCCATCGCGGCGGGCTTCGGCGTGACCTGGACGCTGTCGCAGGGGGCGGACTGGGCACAGGCGGCGCTGTACTGGGGAGCCATTCCCTGCGCAGCCTCGGGACTGCTGATGTTCCTGGCACCCCATGTCGATCCCGAGACCGTGAAGTGAGGCCGCCATGCACCCGCATATCGACAGGAACAAGGTCGCCCTCATCACCGGCGCTGCCAGCGGCATCGGCCAGGCGCTGGCCGTGGCCTACGCGCAGGCCGGCGTTGCCGTGGCAGGCAGCTACTACCCGCAGGACCCGCACGATCCCGGCCAGACCCGGGACCTTGTCGAGCGCGCGGGCGGGCGGTGCGTGATGGAGGCGGTCGATGTGGGCGATGCCGAGCAGGTCGAGCACCTGGCCCGCGTCGCCGTGGACCGCTTCGGCCGGCTGGACTTCGCCGTCGCCAATGCAGGTTTGCTGCGCCAGGCGGCCCTGGCCGAGATGAGCGATGCGCAGTGGCAGGAGGTCATCAACATCGACCTGGGCGGCGTCATGCGCACCTTCCGGGCCAGCGCGCGCCACATGGCGGCGGGCGGGGCCATGGTGGCCGTCTCCTCCATTGCAGGCGGCGTCTACGGCTGGGAGCAGCATGCCCACTATGCGGCCGCCAAGGCAGGCGTGCCCGGGCTGTGCCGCGCCGTGGCCATGGAGCTGGCACCGCGCGGCATACGCTGCAACGCCGTGATTCCGGGCCTGATCGAGACGCCGCAGTCGCTGGACCCGGTCAACTCGCTGGGCCCGGCGGGCCTGGCGCAGGCGGCAAAAAGCATTCCGTTGGGGCGTGTCGGGCAGGCCCGAGAAATCGCTGCCCTGATCCGTTTCCTGACCAGCGACGAGGCCTCCTACGTCACCGGCCAATCCATCATTGCCGACGGCGGCCTGACGGTGCGCTGGCCCAGTTGAGGACATTCGACATGAGCACATCCAAGCCACTGGACGGCCGCCGCGCCGTCGTGACAGGCGCCGGCAGCGGCATCGGCGAGGCCATTGCCCTGGCCTATGCGCAGGCCGGCGCGCGGCTGCTGCTGGCCGACATCGATGCCGCGCGGGCCGAGGACGTGGCCCGGCGCTGCCGCGCGCTGGGCACGCAGGCCGAGACCGTCATCGGCGACGTGGGCGACGAGTCCACGGCCCACCGCATCATCGACCGCTGCGTGCAGGCCTTCGGCGGCATCGACATCCTGGTCAACAACGCCGGCATGCTCACCCAGTCGCGCTGTGCCGACATGTCCACCGCGATGTGGGACGAGATGCTGCGCGTGGACCTGCGCAGCGTCTTCCTGTGCGCGCGGCGCGCAGTGCCGCACATGCAGGCGCAGCGCTGGGGACGCATCATCAGCATCGCCTCGCAGCTGGGCATCAAGGGCGGCGTGGAGCTGAGCCACTATGCGGCGGCCAAGGCCGGCGTGATCGGCTTCACCAAGTCGCTGGCGCTGGAAGTGGCACCTGACAATGTCCTGGTCAACGCCATTGCCCCCGGCCCCATCGCCACGCCGCTGGTCGACGGCATCAGCGCGGACTGGAAACGCGCCAAGGAGGCCAGCCTGCCGCTGGGCCGCTTCGGCCGCGCCGACGAGGTGGCTCCCACGGCCGTGCTGCTGGCCTCCGACCCCGGCGGCAATCTGTATGTGGGGCAGACGCTGGGGCCCAATTCCGGCGATGTCATGCCGTGAAAAGAAGCACCCCCTGAGTCGCTTCGCGCCTTCCCCCTCTCTTCAGGGAGGGCGTACGGGCAGCCGGCGACACCCTCGGTGCGGGGCGGCGCGGCCGGCATAGGCCCTTCCTGGGTGTCTCTGCTCTTTGGCTGCGCCAGTTTCGCAGGCGGCTCCATTCGCAACCGAAAGGTTTTCTGTCATGTGTGGAATGTGCGGTTTGCTGCAGGCCTCCGGCCACTGGAGCCAGGCGCCGGCCGGATCGGCCGGGCGCCGCCAGCGGCTGATTCAGATTGCGCGCGCCAACCGGCTGCTGGCGCTGTGGCGGCTGCAGCTCAGCGACTTCCACGGCCAGTCCTACCTGCTGCAGGGGCCTACGGGCGCCAGCGTTCTGGTGCCCGACTTCGGTGCGTTGTGGCCCGCGGCCGAGCGGCTGCTGGCCCGCGAGCTGGATCCGCTGGCCATGCCCTGGCCCCAACCGGAGCAGGCGCCATGACCGGCGATGCACGCCTGCCCGTGGGTGTGCTCACGGGCTCTCTGGGCAGCGGCAAGACCACGCTGCTCAGGCAATGGCTGCAGGACTCTCCCGCTGCCGAGACCGCCGTGCTGATCAACGAATTCGGCGCCGTGGGGCTGGACCATCTGCTGGTGGGCCGCATCGACGCCGACACGGTGCTGCTGGACAACGGCTGCATCTGCTGCGCCATCCGCGGCGAACTCAAGGAGGCGCTGTGGCGGCTGCACCAGCGCCGCGAGCGCGGCGAGCTGCCTGCGTTCCAGCGCGTGCTGATCGAAACCACGGGCCTTGCCGCGCCCGGCCCGGTGATCGCCACCCTCATAGGGGATGCGCAATTGCGCCAGGTCTTCAGGCCCGCCCATGTCGCCACCGTGGTCGATGCCCTGCACGCGGCCACGCATGCGCAGCGGCCCGAATGGCAGGCCCAGGTCGCCGCCGCCGACCGGCTGTACCTGAGCAAGACCGACCTGGCCCGGCCGCAGGACGCCGAGGCGCTGCGCGCGCAGCTTGCCAGGCTCAATCCGCTGGCCGTGCTCGGCAACAGCCGCCAGGCGCTGCCGGCCTGGCAGGAGCAGCCCGTGCAGGAGAGCAATTGGCTGGCACGCGCCATTGCAGGCACGCCTCGCAGCCGCAAGGGCCAGGAGCCGCACGGCAGCATCCAGGCCTTCTGCCTGGAACTCGACGGCCCCGTGGACTGGTGTGCGCTGACGCTGTGGCTGACCTGGCTGCTGCACCGCCATGGCGAGCGGGTGCTGCGGCTCAAGGGGCTCGTGGCCGTGGCCGCCGAAGGATGGCCGCAGGGGCAGCCGACGGTGCTGCACGGCATGGGTCATCTGATGCATGCGCCCGAGCATCTGGCCGAATGGCCCGGTGGCGACGGCCGCTCGCGCCTGGTCTTCATCGCCTCGGGGCTCAACGGGCAGCAGGTGGACGACTCCTGGCAGTCGTTCCAGCGTTTCTTCGCGCAGGACAATGGGGCGCAACCCGGCGCCGCACCCGGCCCGGCCGCCTTCCATTGACAAGGAACACCCCATGCGCAAGAACATGCCTGAACTGCGGGTACTGGGCACCTCGGTGACGCTGACCGAGGCCATGCGCCGCCGCGCCGAGCAGGACCTGGGTCTGCGCATCCGCTTCGAGGTGCTCGACGGCTTCGACGCGCAGCGCCAGGCCGTCATGCGCCAGGACAGCTTCGATCTCTACGACCAATGGTTCCACAGCCTGGACTGCCTGTGGCCGACAGGGGCGCTGCAACCCATAGACATCGGCAGGCTGGCGCATTGGGACGAGGTCAACGCCCTGCCCAAGACCGGGCGCATCACGCCGCAGGCGGCCCTGGGCGCGGGCTGCAACCCGGCCATGCGCCTGTACGTGCAGGCCGATGGCACCCTGGGCGGCACGCCCGCATCGCGCATCAGCATGCTGCCGCTGACGCACAACGCCGACAGCTTCGTCTACCTGCCCGCCGCCGTGCCAGATCTGTTCGCGCAGACCGAGGAGAGCTGGTCGTGGCTGCTGTCTCCCGCCTGCCGTGGCCGTGCGGCCCTGCAGGCGGATGCGGCCATCGGCGCGCTGGATGCGGCCCTGGCCCTGCAGGCCGGCGGCGACATGCGTTTTGGCGACATCAGCAACCTGGGACTGGAGGAGATCGACCAGATGATGGCCCTGCTGCTGCAGCGGCAGGAGTCGGAGCAGTTCCGGGGCTTCTGGGGCAACTACGCCGATGCGGCGCGGCTGATGATCGATGCCGGCGTCGCCATACAAAGCCACTGGTCGCCGGCCATCGCCCACTACCGCGCGGCGGGGCTGGACTACCGGCTGGCCTGCCCGCGCGAAGGATACCGGGCCTGGTACGGCGGCCTGGGCATCTCCAGCCAGGCCAGGGGCGAAACGCTGGATGCCGCCTACCGCTACCTGAACTGGTGGCAGTCCGGCTGGCCCGGTGCGGCGATGGCACGGCAGGGCTACTACATCTCCAACCCGCTGCGCAGCCGCGAGCACCTGCGCGCCAGCGAATGGGACTATTGGTACGCCGGCCTGCCTGCCGCCGAGGACCTGCGGGGCACCGACGGCCAGGTCGTGATCCCGCGCGGCAGCGTGCGCGACGGCGGTTCCTACGAGCAGCGCCTGGGCCACATCGCCGTCTGGAACACCGTCATGGACGAGCACAACTACTTGGTGCGCCAATGGGCCACGCTGCTGCGCCGCGCCCGCCCCTTATAGTCCTGCCGGATACCGGCCCCCTTTGCGGCGGCCGGTGCACAGGTACATGCAGATGAAGCAGGAATGACAAGAGCCACCCCAGCACCCACGCAGCTTGCCCGCGACGAGGAAGCAGGCCCCGGCGAATCCGGTGAATCCGGCGATCCCGGCGAACGCCGGCTGCGCTATGAACTGATACGCCAGCGCCTGCGCGGGGCCATCGTCGAGCAGCGGATCGAGCCCGGCCTGGTGCTGCTGGAGGGGCCGGTGGCCAAGGTCTTCGGCACCAGCCGCATACCCGTGCGCAAGGCCTTCGAGCTGCTGCATGCCGAAGGGCTGCTGTGCACCTTCGACGGACGCGGCTACCTGGTGGCCCGGCCCGGGCAGGCCGTGCAGCCCCAGCGCCTGCCGCTGGACGCGCGGGCCCTGGGCCTGGAGGAGGGCAACGCCACCATCCACATCCCCTCGGAAAGCGAGCGCATCCACGACGAGCTGGAGCAGACCATCTCCATCGCCATGATCTTCGGGCGCTTCCAGATCGACGAAAGCGCGGCCATGGAGCACTTCAACGTGAACCGCGTGGCCCTGCGCGAGGTGCTGAGCCGGCTCGTGGACCGGGGACTGGTGGACAAGAGCACCTATGCCTCCTGGCGCGTGGCGGCGTTGACGGCACGCGCGGTGAACCAGGACTTCGAGCTGCTGGCGCTGCTGGCGCCCGCGGCGCTGCGCGAAAGCGGCCCGCGCCTGGACAGGGACATGCTCGCTGACCTGCGCCGCCGCCTGCACGCCCCCGCCGCACCGCAAGCTCAGGAGCTTTTGCGGCTGGAGCAGCACCTGCACGGCGCCTTGCTGGCACGGCATCCCAACCACAAGCTGGTGGGCATGCTGCAGCAGTGCCAGATGCCGTGGCTGATCCACAGCACCTTTGACCGCATGTTCCCGCAGTCGCCCAACCCGCCCCTGCTTGAGAACTGCCGCCAGGTCATCGACGCCCTGTGGGATGGTGAGTACGAGCGGGCCGCGCAGGCGCTGCAGGACTACCTGGCCCAGGCACGCAAGCGCGCCCAGCTGCAGCTCAAGGTCCTGTCCGTGCTGCCCGAGGCGCAGCTGCCGGCCTATCTGGTGCGGCAGTCGTGACCCCCTGAGGGACGCATCGGGCCAGGCAGGGCCGAAGCGGACAAGACTGCGACCGGTGCGCCTGGTTGCATGTGCAACCACCGGTTTGCGCCGGGTTCACCGGGCGTTTACGCAAGCGCGGCATATTGGGCGGCCGACAGGGAACCGCAGGACCCCACAGGTACCGAAGGACCGCACCGAAAGACCGCACCGATGAATGCCCTGCGCATCAGCACCACCGTCTTCACCGAAGCCAGATTCTGGAGCCTGGTGGTTTTCTCGGTCGTTCTTCCCTGCGCCATCTACGCCGCCCTGCTGGCCAAGCGCAGCATCTCGCGCACCACGGTGCTGCTGTTCGGGCTGGCCCTGGTGGCCATGGCGGGGGTGGATGTCTACCTGCTGCAAAGCCTGGCCTCGGCGGCCAAGGCGACGCCTTCGCTGTCCGACAACACCCTCTTCGTCTCCGAGCTGTCCACGGCGCTGTACCTGCTGCCGGCCATGATTGGCGGCATCGGCGTGAACATGACCTCGCATGTGCTGATACAGCATCTGTTCGATGCGGAGCGCCGCTTCGACAGCAACCGCCACAACGAGAACACCTGAGCTGCGCCGGGCTCAGCCCATCACGTCCTCGGAGAAAAGCTGCCAGCGCCCGCCCGTCTTGCGCCAGTACTGGCGCAGCGGCAGGCCTTCGGCAAAGGACTTGCTGCTGGCGCGCAGGTTGACCACGCGGATCTCGCCCTTGGCGTCCTTCCAGGAATAGATGGACAGGTCCTGCAGCGTCACGCCGGGGCGGTTGAGGTAGGCGGCCAGCCGCTCCTGTGATGTGCGCGAGGCCGGCGACTGCAGCAGGTCGGGCGCGTAGAGGGCGGCCAGCTTGCGCGGGTCCGCACCGTTCCAGGCGCTCTTCCAGTCGTCGATGACGCGCACGAAGGCGTCTGCCGCCTTCTGCTGGGCCTGGGCCTTGGGGGCCACCCATTGCAGCTTTTCGCGGATCAGCACCGGCGTCTGCCGGTCCACGGTCTGCATGAGCAAGGTGAGATCGGGGTTGGCCAGCACCAGGCAGCCATCGCTGGCCTCGGGCGCCCGCGAGAACTGGTCGGGCGGCGAGCCATGCAGCCAGATGCCGCTGCCCGAGCGGCCCACGGCCTTGTCCCAGTCATTGGGAAAGTTCACCGTGAGCGCACCCTTGCCATAGAACTCCGGCAGACGGGGCCCGGGAATGTGGCGGCCCACGAAGTAGATGCCCAGCGGCGTGCGCTGGTCGCCTTCCTGCCATTTGTCGGTGCCCAGCTTGCCCACGGAGACATAGAAGTCCCCCAGCAGCCGCAGACCGCCTGCCTCATGGGCGAACAGGTACAGCCGCGACTTGCTGGCGTCGATGGCAATGGCATGCCGCACGGATGCGCCCAGCATCAAAAACTCGCCGGGAACGGAACCCGCAGGCGGCGCGCCGCTGTCCGCCTGCAGGCGACGCTTGAGTTCGTTTTGCAGATCCTGCAGCTGGGCCTGCGCGGGACTGGCCGGACCCTCCAGCCGTGTGACGCTGCCCACGGACAGGTTGCGCCGCACCAGCACGCCCTGGCCCGGATGGCTGGGAGCGGCGGACGCAGCCACGGGCGTGCCCGCCAGCACCTCGCCGGCACGGCCGGTCTTGAAGCGCAGCAGGTCTGCATACACCAGCTGGGCTGCGCGGAAATTGGGGACTTCGGCGGTGAGATCGGCGGCCGCCTTCAGGGCGCCATCCAGATCCCGCTGCTCCACCTGGCGGATGATGGCCAGCAGGCGGGCCTCCGCCTGGCTTTGCGAGCCGGCCGCCGCCTTGGCATGGCCTGCCGTGGCAGCGATGCCGCCTGCCGTGGCCGCCACCGCAGCAGCGGCCACGGCCGTCTTGCCCGACGCCGAGCGCAGCCTGGCTGCGCCGGCCTTGCCGGTCTTGCTGGTCTTGCCCGTTGCAGGCTTGGCGGATGCCGTCTTGGAGGCCTTGGCCGGCTTGGCGTAGGCCGCCGTGCCGAACGACATCGTGGACAGAGCGGCCAGCAGCACGGCCACGCCGGCGGCCCGCGCATGCAGGCGCAGCAAGCCGGCGGATGACCGTGCCAGGGGGCGCGCTCTTTCAGGCATCAGGAACCGGTTCCTTCGTGGGTGATGCGCCATTGTCCCTTTTCGCGCTGCATGCGCAGGGTCTTGCGGGTCGTGGTCTTGAGCGCGCCCGATGCGTAGTACTGGCGGAACTGGGCCGTGGCCTTGTCGCCGTCCACCGTCACCTTGAGGTCGCGCACGGTGACGACGATGGTGGTGCGTCCGACAATGCGCTGGCGGCGCTGTTCCTTCCACTTGGCCAGGCTGCTGCCATCGGCCGGGGAGAAGTGGTCGCTGTAGGCGTCCAGGTAGCGGTCCATGTCCTGTCCGGCCCAGGCGGTGGACCAGGCCTTGACGGCGGCCTCCACTTCCTGCGCTGCGGCCGACTGGGCCGCCTTCTTCTCGTCGACGGCAGGCGCTGCCTTGGCGGGCTCGGCGGCGGCCACAGCGGCGGCGGCAGGGGCCGCAGCGGTGGTCACGGCGGCGGCCTTGGCCGCAGCCTGCCTGGCTTCCTCGGCAGCGCGCGCCTTGTCCTGTGCGGCCTGGGCAGCCTTCTCCTGGGCCAGCCTGGTCTCGGCGGCCTTGGCTTCCGCTGCCTTGGCCTGGGCCAGCTTGGCCTCCGCTGCCTTGGCCTCTGCGGCCTTGGCTTCTGCGGCCTTGGCCTGCGCTGCCTTGGCATCGGCCGCCTTCACTTCAGCGGCCTTGAATTCGGCGGCCTTGGCCTCTGCCGCCTTGGTCTCGGCGGCGCGGGCCTCGGCCAGCTTGGCGTCGGATTCGCGGGCCTTGGCATCGGCCGCCTTGGCATCGGCGACCTTGGTCGAGGCAGCTGCAGCCTGGACCGTCTTTCCCTGGGCGCCACCTTGCTTGGGGAAGATCTGCGTGATCAGGGCCAGCTTGGGCTGGATGGCCTGGCGCGATCCGTCCAGCTGCAAGGCCTTGGCATAGGCATCGCTGGCCATGCGCGCATACAGGTCGCCCAGGTTCTCATGCGCCGTGGCGTAGCTGGGGTTGGTGCGAATGGCCTGCTCCAGCACTTCCGAGGCCTTGCGTTCCTGGCCTTCGGCGGCGTACAGCACGGCCAGGTTGTTGTAGGGCTCGGGCAGGCTGGGGTAGTCACGGGTCAACGCCGTGAAGATCTTGATGGCCTGGGCGTTCTGGCGCTGCTCCGCGGCGATCACGCCCTGCAGAAAGCGCATCTGCACATCGGCCGGGTTTTGCTTGAGGTAGGCCTCGGCCTGCTTGGCGGCCTGGGGGGCCTTGCCCTGCTCCAGCAGCCGTGAGACCTCGTCCACCGCCTCCTGCGATGCATGGGCAAACGCCCCGCACAAAGCCGCCCCCAGACTGAAGGCGGCAATGGCCACGGGCCGGGCTATCCGCAAATAGGTACGACCCGGCACTCGCGACGGAACTCTGGACGAAATCAGCATATGGGCGCTCTCTACGCAATGAAAGTTGGAAGACGGGCCTGTTCGCTTTTGGGCTTACTGCATGCGCCGATACACGCCTGCAGCCAAAAGCCAGCGATTTTATAGGCGAAAGCCATCTTGCCCCGCTGCATGGGCCCGCGAGTCAAGGGCCATGAAACATGGCGCGGCACCGGCGTCCGAGTAACGGAGCAGACCCGGCAGCGTTACGTAACGTGTGCCGTAACAGACCCTTGATGAGACATTGTGATCAATAGATAAATCCATACAAATCAATATCTTAGGATGATTCCTAGGCCATCCGGACCTGCAGCGTGCACGTGGCATGCATGTTGCACAAAAGGGCTCGACAGATTTTTCACGGCTTCCAAGCCACCGTCTGACCTTGTCGTCTCAACCCTTGTCTGGAGAGAGTAAATGACCGCCCAATCGATGCAGCCCACCGGCAACACCACCGTCAGCCCCGTGCAGTTCGGTGACCCGCAGCCCTCCAGCGTTGTGCTTGCGCAGCTCAATACGTCGAACATGCAGCCCGGCGCAGCCGCAGCGGTCATGCCCCGGGGCACGCCTCCCGCCACACTGTCCCAGGTCAGCCCGGGCGTGCAGATCGTGCGCAATGGGGAAACCCTCATGGCCCAGCCGGGCAGTGCCCTGCAGGTCGGCGACAAGATCATCGTGCCCGCCGATGGCAGCGCCAAGGCGCTGTTCCAGGGCAAGGACGGCCAGACCCTGGTCGGCACCTTCGAGGGCGGCACCCAGGCCACGCTGGCCCAGCGCGAGGGTGATGGCGCAGGCGCCATGGTGCTGGACCTGGCATCTGGCAACGTCCAGGTGGCGCCCGCCAGTGACAGTGACGCCGTGGGCCTGATCGTGACCAAGGAAAGCGCCGCAGCCGCAGCCGGCGGCTCCGTGCTCAGCGACTTCCTGCTGGCCGGCCTGATCGGCGCGGGCGGCGTGGGCCTGATCGCCGCAGCCAGCAACGACGACGACGACCCAGCCCCCCCGGTGCCGACCGATCCCACGAATCCGACCAACCCCACGGATCCCACGAATCCGACCAATCCCACGAACCCGACCAATCCTACGAACCCGACCAATCCGACCAACCCCACGGATCCCACGAACCCGACCAACCCCACGAACCCSACCAATCCGACCAACCCCACGGATCCCACGAACCCGACCAATCCGACCAACCCCACGGATCCCACGAACCCGACCAATCCTACGAACCCCACCAATCCGACCAACCCCACGGA
>NZ_WUMG01000026.1:0-78786 GCF_009827015.1 Delftia sp. CH05
GACCCTATAACTTTGATGACGTTGATCATCAAGGTGGTTATGCCAAGTAAGGCGCAGTCAAAATACAAAGCTGATTACAGACTCTATGAATTCGTTGTGTTGCTCGCAAGAGCAGCATGACAACAAGTTATGCCTGATGACCATAGCAAGTTGGTACCACTCCTTCCCATCCCGAACAGGACAGTGAAACGACTTTGCGCCGATGATAGTGCGGGTTCCCGTGTGAAAGTAGGTCATCGTCAGGCTCTTACAGCCCAAGAAACCCCGTAGCCCAAAGCTACGGGGTTTTTTGCATTGGGCTGCAGGAAACGGGGAAACAGGCTGAACCGCCAAAACGGACAACCCAAAAAAAGAGAGCGCTGACGCGCTCTCTTTTTATTCCTGAATGCGCAATGGTTCAAAGCGGCAGGCATTCGCCCTGTACAAAGACCTTGAGTTCGCCCGACTGGATTGAGGTCCAGGTCTCATTCTTGGTCAATGGCGCCGTGACGATGATGGCCACGCGGTCCTGGGGTGTGGTTTCCCGGGCGAAGTCCACGGCCAGGTCTTCATCCGACAGATGGGCCTGGGCAAAGGGGTGGCGTCGTTCGATATAGCACAGGTGCGTGGTGGCATGGGCCCACAGCGCTTCGCCGTTGGACAGCAGGAAATTGAAGGTTCCATGCGGCGAGATGCGCCTGGCCAGCTCGCGCAGCGTGTGGGTGAGTTCCTGCACGCTGGGCAGGCCGGCATGCGACTTCCACAGCTCCTGGAGAATCCAGCAGAAGGCCTGCTCGCTGTCGGTGTTGCCTACTGGATGGAAGTGGGCATGCAGTTTGGGAGCGAAGCCCTTGAGATCTCCGTTGTGAGCGAAGACCCAGTTGCGGCCCCACAGTTCACGCACGAAGGGGTGGCAGTTCTGCAGGCTTACCGCGCCCTGCGTGGCCTTGCGGATGTGGGCGATGACGTTGCGGCTCTTGATCGGGTACTCGCGTATCAGCTTGGCGATGGGTGAGTCGATGGCGCGCTCATAGCCCACGAAGTGGCGCAGCCCTTTGTCCTCGAAGAAGGCGATGCCCCAGCCGTCCGTATGGTCGCCGGTATTGCCCGCGCGCTGGGTGAACCCCGAAAAGCTGAAGCGCACGTCGGTGGGCGTGTTGCAGTTCATTCCAAGCAGCTGGCACATGGCGGTATCGTTGTTTGCGTAGTTCAAGCCATAGCCTAACGCCTGGCGCAGCAGCTGCAAGCACAATGCGGTGCAACGGCAAAAAAACGGAAGAAACCCATGCCCATCCTCTGTCTGCATACGGCGCACAGCAACGCCGTGATCTTCGAGCAGGCTGCTGCCGAACTGGGCTGGCCGGCCCACTCAATCGTTCATCAGGTGCATGAGGAACTGTTGTTGGAGGCGGAGGCTGCTGGCGGCATGGATGCGGCGCTTCGGCGGAAAACAGCAGGGCAGCTTGATGCGCTGGCAGACCCTGCCGATATCGATGCCGTGCTGCTGACCTGTTCGACCCTGGGTCCGGCCGTGGCGGATTGCCTCAGTGACAAGGTCTGGCGTGCCGATGGCATGCTGGCCCGCAAGGTGGCTGCTGCCTTGCAGAGAGATCCCCAGTCACGCATTGCACTGCTGTGTGCTGCTCCCACAACGTATGAAGCCACGCGCGATCTGTTCATGCAAGCGTTGCTGTCTGGCGATGCACATCTGCGCCTGCAGCTGCAGTGTGTCGAAGGCGCATGGGCGCTTTTCCGTAGAGGCGATCTCTCTGGCTACCAGGCACGGATGACCGATGCCGCTTTTCAAGCCTATGCGGCCGGCACCGCCCAGGTGGTTTTGACCCAGGTTTCCATGGATGGGGTTGCCAGGTACTGGCAGGCCAGAGACTCCCATCCTGTGCCGTGGACCGTGGCTGCCAGTGCGCTGCAGGCACTTGGAGAAATGCGCAAATAAAGCTGCAGCTTCATGGAAAAAGGCAGCCGAAGCTGCCTTTTGCATGCGTTGGAGGAAAAGTCCTCAGCTGCGTTCGGACCAGAGCTTGCCGCCCGTGGCCCAGTTTTCGCGCTTGATGTCGGTGATCAGGATGTCCACCGATTCGGGCGAGCCACCGAGGACTTCTACCGAGACGCGCGTGATCTCTTCGACCAGCTTGCGCTTTTGTTCGACGGTGCGGCCTTCCATCATTTCGACGTGGTACGTGGGCATGTCAATCTCCTCAGGGATCAAGTTCTAGGGGTTGGATCGGCGACATCATATCGGCCGACGCGGGCGGTCGAGGCTTGTCGGTGCCAAGGGCGCAGGCGGGGCACAGACAGGCCTTGTTGCGCAGGGGCTCCGGAATGCGGGCCAATGCATCGGGTGCCACCGGCGTGTCCATGCACCAGCAGTTCAGCGGATCAGCGCCCGCAAGAATGGCGCACTGATTGCTGCGGCCGCACAGCGGACACAGGCTGGCATCGGGGGGAGGGGCACTCATCGTGGTTCTGAGTGTAGATCCATGAAAAAAGCACCTCAGGCAAGCCTGGGTGCCTTTTCAAGCGCCGGGCGCCGCCCGCGTCAGGCGGCGGCCTTGACCTTCAGGCGCCAGGCATGCAGCAGGGGCTCGGTGTAGCCGCTGGGTTGCTCCTTGCCCTTGAAGACCAGGTCACAGGCAGCCTGGTAGGCCATCGAGGTGTCGAAGTGGCCGGCCATGGGCTTGTACAGCGCATCGCCCGCGTTCTGCTGGTCGACCACGGCGGCCATGCGCTCGAAGGTCTCGCGCACCTGCGCCTCGGTCACGATGCCGTGCTGCAGCCAGTTGGCGATGTGCTGGCTGGAGATGCGCAGCGTGGCGCGGTCTTCCATCAGGCCCACGTTGTGGATGTCGGGCACCTTGGAGCAGCCCACGCCCTGGTCCACCCAGCGCACCACATAGCCGAGGATGCCCTGGACGTTGTTGTCCAGCTCCTGCTGCTTTTCGGCGGCGCTCCACTTGTCTTCCTTGACCACGGGCACCTGCAGCAGGTCGGCCAGGATGTTGGCGCGCTCGGCGTCGGCATTGGTCTGCTCCAGCTGCTTTTGCACTTCGGCCACGTTGACCTGGTGGTAGTGCAGGGCGTGCAGCGTGGCGGCCGTGGGCGAGGGCACCCAGGCGGTATTGGCGCCGGCCTTGGGGTGGCCGATCTTTTGCTCCAGCATGGCCTTCATCAGGTCGGGCATGGCCCACATGCCCTTGCCGATCTGCGCCTTGCCGCGCAGGCCCAGGCCCAGGCCCACGAGCACGTTGCTGCGCTCATAGGCGGCCAGCCAGGCGCTTCCCTTCATGTCGGCCTTGCGAACCATGGGGCCGGCATACATGGCGGTGTGCATTTCGTCGCCCGTGCGGTCCAGGAAGCCGGTGTTGATGAAGGCCACGCGCGATGCGGCGGCGGCGATGCAGGCCTTGAGGTTGACGCTGGTGCGGCGCTCCTCGTCCATGATGCCCAGCTTGACGGTGTTCTCGGGCAGGCCGAGCACCTTTTCCACGCGGCCGAACAGCTCGCTGGCGAAGGCGGCTTCCGCAGGGCCGTGCATCTTGGGCTTGACGATGTAGACGCTGCCCGTGCGCGAGTTGCGGATGCCGTTGGCGCCCAGACCCTTGATGTCATGGACGGCGATGGCCGTGGTGACCATGGCGTCCAGGATACCTTCGGGGATTTCCTTGCCGTTGCCCCAGAGGATGGCCGGGTTGGTCATCAGGTGGCCGACGTTGCGAACGAACATCAGCGAACGGCCATGCAGCCTGACGGGCTTGCCGTCGGCGCCGGTGTACTCGCGGTCTGCATTCAGGCCGCGCGTCATGCTCTTGCCGCCCTTGTCGAAGGTTTCGGTCAGCGTGCCCTTGAGGATGCCCAGCCAGTTGGCATAGCCCACCACCTTGTCTTCGGCATCCACGGCGGCCACGGAGTCTTCCAGGTCCAGGATGGTGGACAGGGCCGCCTCGACCACCACGTCGGCCACGCCGGCGGCATCGGTCTGGCCGATGGCCGTGGTCTTGTCGATGCGGATGTCGATATGCAGGCCGTTGTTGAGCAGCAGCACGGAAGAGGGCGCTGCGGCATCACCCTGGTAGCCCACAAACTGGGCGGTGTTCTTCAGGCCCGTGGTGCCGCCGTTCTTGAGCGCGACGACCAGCTGGCCGCCTTCCACGCGGTAGCCGGCGGCATCCTTGTGCGAGCCCGAGGCCAGCGGGGCGGCCTGGTCCAGGAAATCACGTGCGAAGGCGATGACCTTGGCGCCGCGAACGGGGTTGTAGCCCTTGCCCTTTTCCGCGCCGCCGTCCTCGCCGATGGCATCCGTGCCATACAGGGCGTCATACAGCGAGCCCCAGCGCGCGTTGGCGGCGTTGAGCGCATAGCGGGCATTGAGAATGGGCACGACCAGCTGGGGGCCGGCCTGGATGGCCAGTTCCGCATCCACGTTGGTGGTGGTCGCCTTGGCATCCTTGGGCTGCTCGACCAGATAGCCGATCTGCGTCAGGAACTGCTGGTAGCCGGCCATGTCGGTGATGGGGCCGGGATGGGCCTTGTGCCAGGTGTCCAGCTCGGCCTGCAGGCGGTCGCGTTCGGCCAGCAGGGCGGCATTGCGGGGGGCGAGGTCGTTGACGATCTCGTCGAAGCCTTTCCAGAATGCCTCGGGCGCGACACCCGTGCCCGGGAGCACTTGTTCATTGATGAAGCGGTGCAGCTCTGTGGCCACCTGCAGGCTGTGGGCTTGGGTGCGATCGGTCATGGTGGGAACCCCGGTTGGATGGATGGAAAGACTGGCCTAGACCCTTTACGGGCCTGACTATAAGGAATACTTTATTAGATTTATTTGCGTACATAAATAGACCATAAATCTTAAAACTCGTGACTTTTACGCAAAAATGTGGGAAGGTTATGCGCCTGCCAAAACCATCGGAAATTGGCATGCAGCCCGGTGCGAAGGGCAAATGGCAGACAGCCAGTGCCTACTGCGCAAAAAGGCGGACCCCAGGAGACAGGCATGCATGCGCATGCCCCACAAGAACACGGAAAAGAAACGGACAGCAGTCATGGACAAGCTCAAGGCATTCGAGTCATTCGTATCGGTGGCCACGCGCGGCAGCCTCACGGCAGCGGCCAAGGCGGAAGGCGTGGCGCCAGCCATCATGGGGCGGCGACTGGATGCCTTGGAAGAGCACCTGGGCGTCAAGCTCATGGTGCGGACCACACGCCGCATCTCGCTCACGCACGAGGGCAGCGCTTTTCTCGAGGATTGCCAGCGCCTCTTGTCCGATGTGTCCAACGCCGAGGCCAGCGTCAGTGCGGGCGGGGTCAAGGCCACAGGACATCTGCGCATCACGGCGCCGGCAGGCTTTGGTCGGCGGCATGTGGCGCCTCTGGTGCCGCGTTTTCGGGACCTGCACCCCGATGTGACGATTTCCCTGAATCTGAGCGACCGCGTGGTCGATCTGGCCGGTGAGGGCTTTGACTGCGCGGTGCGGGTAGGCGACTTGCCCGACTCGGCCCTGGTCAGCGTGCGCATCGCCGACAACCGGCGCCAGTGCGTGGCCACGCCCTCCTATCTGGAGCGCCGCGGCACGCCGCGCCACCCCAGCGAGCTGACCCAGCATGACTGCCTGACGCTGTCCAGCGATGCCTCGCAGACGCGCGGCTGGGCCTTCCGCATTCCGCACCCGGACAGCGGTACCAGCGAAGTCGTGCATTTCAAGCCGGGCGGTCCGCTGGACTGCTCCGACGGCCAGGTGCTGCACGACTGGTGCCTGGGCGGCTGGGGCATTGCCTGGCGCAGCACCTGGGAGGTGGAGGCCGAGATCGCCGCCGGGCGCCTGGTGGCGGTGCTGGAGGAATTTGCGGCCCCACCGAACGGCATCTTCGTGGTCTTTCCCCAGCGCAAGCACATGCCGCTGCGCGTGCGGCTGTGGATCGACTATCTCAAGCACCATTACGAGCAGCCGGAATTCTGGCGTCGAACCCACGCGGCCTGATCGGGCCGCCCAGCAAGGAGGAATGAGCATGGCAGTGTCGATCGCGAAGAAAGCGATATCCGCAACGCAGGCCGCGCCCCCCGCAAGGCGGCGCTGGATGTGCATGGCGCTGGGCGCCGCCTGCCTGGGGATGGTGGCGGGCTGTGCCGTCCAGGGGCCGGAGCAGGGCAGGGCCGCAGGGGCCCGCCAGGGGGCGGTGCCTGCGGGCATCGTGAGCGTCACCTTTGACGACCCTTCGCGCTTCGACGCCTTGCGCAGCGGTCCCGGGGAGACCGACAAGGCGCGCCGTGCCTGGGTTGACGCACTGGCCCAGTTCCTGGCCGAACGGGCCGCGCCCAGGCTGCCCCAGGGCCAGCGGCTTGAAGTCCACCTCACCGATGTGCAGCGTGCCGGCAGTTTCGAGCCCTGGCGCGGACCCCAGGCCGCCGATGTGCGCATCGTCCGCGATATCTACCCACCGCGCATCGACCTGCGTTTCAAGCTGCTGGATGCCGACGGAAAGCTGCTGCGCGAGGGCAGCCGCCAACTGCGCGATGCGACCTTCATGATGCGCCCCGACCTGTATCCCAACGATCCCCTGCGCTATGAGAAGACGCTGCTGGATGACTGGTTGCGCGCGGAACTGCCGAAGTAGCGACGCAAGAGCCGGCGCGACGGGAGGACCGCAGTGGTCTACCGATTGCCTCGGGCATCCCGATGGCGGTCGCCGTTTCTGGCGTAATGCAGCATGGCCCAAGAGGCTCAATTTCTATACGGATTCCCCATGACGATAGAAGCCATTCTGGCCAGCCTTCACCTGCTGGCCATCCTCACCTTCGTGGTGTTCCTGTCCAGCCAGGCAGCGCTGTGCCGCAGCGAGTGGATGAGTGCCGCCGTGGTCCAGCGCCTGGCGCGGCTGGACATGATCTACGGGCTGGCGGTGGTGTTCCTGGTGCTCACCGGCATTGCGCGCCTGGTGTGGGGCGTCAAGGGCATGTCCTGGTACGTCTCGCAGCCACTGTTTCATCTGAAGATGACTTTGTTCGTGGTCGGCGCCGTGTTGTCGATCAAGCCCACGCTGGCCTTCCGCCGCTGGCGCCGCGCGCTGGATGCCGGCCAGGGCCTGCCCCAGCCTGCCGAGGTGGCCAGCACGCGCCGCTGGGTGATGTGGCAGGCGCATGTGGTGCCTGTGATCGCGGTGGTGGCGGTGTTCTGGGCGCGGGGCATGTAGGCCCGGTTTTCCTGTCTGGCGGCATGGGGCGGGCCTGCCACGTAGAATCCGCCGATGCTCTCCGTCAAACAGGAACTGCTCGCGGCTCTGGCCGGCGAGCTTGAAACTTTGTCGCCCGGCGCCGGTGCCCGTGCCGCTTTCGAATCCCCCAAGGTGGCTGCCCATGGCGATTTCGCCTGCACGGCCGCCATGCAGCTGGCCAAGCCACTCAAGCTCAATCCGCGCGCGCTCGGTGAACAGCTCAAGGCTGCGCTGGAGGCCACGCCGGCTTTCCAGCGCTGGGTCGATGCCATCGAGATCGCCGGCCCCGGCTTTCTGAACATCCGTCTCAAGCCCGCCGCCAAGCAGCAGATCATCCGCGAAGTGCTGGGACAGGCCGAGAAATTCGGCTGGCAGGCTGACCGTGGCGCCAAGATGCTGGTCGAGTTCGTCTCCGCCAACCCCACCGGCCCGCTGCACGTGGGCCATGGCCGCCAGGCCGCGCTGGGCGATGCCATCTGCAACCTCTATGCCACCCAGGGCTGGGGCGTGCACCGCGAGTTCTACTACAACGATGCGGGCGTGCAGATCGACACGCTGACCAAGAGCACGCAGCTGCGCGCCAAGGGCTTCAAGCCCGGCGACGAATGCTGGCCCATCGATCCCGAGAATCCGGAAAGCAAGGCCTTCTACAACGGCTCCTACATCCAGGACATCGCAGACGATTTCAAGGCCTGCAAGACCGTCAAGGCCGATGACCGCGAATTCACGGCCAACGGCGATGTCGAGGACTACGACAACATCCGCCAGTTCGCCGTCGCCTATCTGCGCAACGAGCAGGACAAGGACCTGCAGGCCTTCAACCTGCACTTTGACGAGTACTACCTCGAATCCAGCCTCTACACCAACGGCCATGTCGAGGACGCGGTGCAGCGCCTGATCGCGGGCGGGCACACCTACGAACTCGACGGCGCGCTCTGGCTCAAGTCCACCGACTACGGTGACGACAAGGACCGCGTGATGCGCAAGCAGGACGGCAACTACACGTACTTCGTGCCCGATGTCGCCTACCACATCCAGAAGTTCAAGCGCGGCTACTCCAAGGTCGTCAACATCCAGGGCACGGACCACCACGGCACCATCGCACGCGTGCGCGCCGGCCTGCAGGCCGCCGACGTGGGCATTCCGGCCGGCTATCCCGACTACGTGCTGCACACCATGGTGCGCGTGGTGCGCGGCGGCGAGGAAGTCAAGATCAGCAAGCGCGCCGGCTCCTACGTCACGCTGCGCGACCTGATCGAGTGGACCAGCAAGGATGCGGTGCGCTTCTTCCTGCTGTCCCGCAAGCCCGACACCGAGTACACCTTCGACGTGGACCTGGCCGTGGCCCAGAACAATGACAACCCCGTGTACTACGTGCAGTACGCCCATGCGCGCATCTGCTCGGTGCTGGCAGCCTGGGGCGGCGATGCGGACACGCTCAAGGACGTGGACCTGTCGGCGCTGGAAGGCCCGCAGGCCCAGGCGCTGATGCTGCAGCTGGCCAAGTACCCGGCCATGCTGACTTCGGCCGCAGAAGGCAATGCGCCCCACGACGTGACCTTCTACCTGCGCGAACTGGCCTCGCTGTACCACAGCTACTACGACGCGGAACGCATCCTGGTGGACGATGAAAAGGTCAAGCTCGCCCGCCTGGCGCTGATCTCGGCCACGCGCCAGGTATTGCACAATGGCCTGGCAGTGCTGGGCGTCTCGGCCCCGCAACGCATGTAACTTCGAGCGACAAGCCATCTATGAAGACACAGCAACGTGGGGGCACCGTCATCGGTCTCATCATCGGCATGATCGTCGGGCTGGCAGCAGCCCTGGCCGTCGCCGTCTATGTGACCAAGGTGCCCGTGCCCTTTCTCTCCAAGGGCGGCAAGACGGCCGACCAGGACGCGGCAGAGGCCCAGCGCAACAAGAACTGGGACCCCAACGCACCGCTGCAGGGCAAGAACCCGGCGCCGCCACCACCGGCTGCCGTCACGCCCAGCCTCCCCGGCAGCACCACGCCAGCAGCGCCCACCCCGCCCGCCGTGGCCGGCGGCGTGACGCCGCCGCCCGCGCCCGTGGACCCGGCCAAGCCGCCCGCCAAGCCCGACACCAAGGCCGATGGCAAGACCTCCGCCGACCCGCTGGGTGATCTGGTGAAGGCGCGTTCCGCCGCTGCCGAGAAGACGGAAAAGGCCGAGGCTGCCTTCAACTACTTCGTGCAGGCCGGCGCCTTCCGCAGCCAGGGCGATGCCGATGCGCAGCGGGCCAAGCTGGCCATGCTGGGATGGGAGGCGCGCGTGAGCGAGCGAGAGCAAAACGGCATCACCATCTTCCGCGTGCGCGTGGGTCCGTTCACCAAGCGCGACGATGCCGAGCAACTCAAGCAAAAACTCGATGGCGCCGGGGTCGAGTCCACGCTGGTGCGCGCCGCTCGCTGAAACAGCGTTGAGCAAGAGCGCTGAACTTTTTGGCAAACCCCAGCCTCCTAATCTGCAGCATTGAACGAGGAGTTTGTTTTGATGAATCGCCGCGACTTTTCCCTGGCTGCCTCGGCAGCCGCTGCCAGCGCGCTGACGCTGGGCACCTCCGCCGCCCAGGCCCAGGCGGCAGCGCCCAAGGAGGGCAAGGACTACATCAAGCTGGCCAAGCCCGCACCCACCAGCGCCGGCGCCGGCAAGGTCGAGGTGGTCGAGTTCTTCTGGTACAGCTGCCCGCACTGCAATGCATTCGAGCCCACCTTTGCCGCCTGGAAGAACCAGGCGCCGGCCGACGTGGTCGTGCACCGCGTGCCCGTGGCCTTCAACGCCAGCTTCGTGCCCCAGCAAAAGCTGTACTACGCCTTTGAAGGCATGAACCTGCTGGACACCATGCATGCGCGCGCCTTCCACGCCATCCATGTGGAACGCAACCGCCTGGCCAAGGACGACGAGATCTTCGCCTGGGTGGGCAAGCAGGGCGTGGACGTGGCCAAGTTCAAGGAGGTCTACAACTCCTTCACGGTCTCCAACCAGGTGCGCAAGGCCACCCAGCTGCAGCAGGACTATGACGTGGAAGGCGTGCCGGCCATGGGCGTGGCGGGCCGCTACTACACCGATGGCACCAAGGCCGGGAACATGACCAATGTGCTGCGCGTGGTCGATCAGCTGATCGCCACCAGCCGCAAGGGCTGAGGTAGGGGCCTCGGCCCAGACCACCCGTGACAGGCCCGCCATTGAGCGGGCCTGTCGCTTTTGGAAACCTCTTTTTGTGCCTTCGTGTCAGTGCTTTGCCCCCGGCTTGAAAGACGCCAGGAACGGTTGCGCGCGACACCCCCTACAATGGATGCAAGAAGCGTGCCCTCCATGAAACAACGACTTTCCCCCCTCCTGCTCGCAGCCGCCCTGGCGGCTTTCGCCGGTTTGGCCCAGGCCGAAAAGGCCGACAGCACCAAGCCCATGAACATCGAGGCTGACGCGCTGCGCCATGACGAACTCAAGCAGACCAGCGTCTTCACCGGCAACGTGGTGATGACCAAGGGCACCATCGTGCTGCGCGGTGCCCAGCTCGACGTGCGCCAGGACCCCGAAGGCTTTCAGTACGGCGTGGTCACGGCCGAAGCGGGCAAGCGCGCCTTCTTCCGCCAAAAGCGCGACACCGTTCCCGGCCAGCCCGAGGAATTCGTGGAAGGCGAGGGCGAGGTCATCGAATACGACGGCAAGGCCGATCTCGTGAAGTTCATCCGCCGCGGCGAACTGCGGCGCTATCGCGGCGGCCAGCTCAGCGACGAGATCACGGGCTCCATCATCGTCTACAACAACCTCACCGACGTGTTCACCGTCGATGGGCAAAAGACCAGCGGCGGCCAGCCCAGCTCCACCGCCGGCCAGGGCGGGCGCGTGCGCGCCGTGCTGGCGCCCAAGGAGGGCACACCGGGCTCGCAGCCGCGCGCTCCCGCCGCAGGCGCGCCGGGCACATCCCTGCAGCCCAGCAACACCCTGGACAGCCTTGGTGGTACCAAGCGATGAGTACCGAGGCCTCAGCCCCCGCTGCCCACGCTTCCTCCCCACGCGCCGAACAGGGCAGCAGCCTGCAGGCGCGCCATCTGGCCAAGTCCTACGGCAGCCGCAAGGTGGTCAAGGATGTGTCGCTGTCCGTGAAGAAGGGCGAGGTCGTGGGCCTGCTGGGCCCCAATGGCGCGGGCAAGACCACCTCGTTCTACATGATCGTGGGCCTGGTGCGCAGCGACGGCGGCGACATCTTCATCGACGGACAGGCCGTGGGCAACATGCCCATCCACCAGCGCTCGCGCCTGGGCCTGTCCTACCTGCCGCAAGAGGCATCGATCTTTCGCAAGCTCAGCGTCGAGGACAACGTGCGCGCCGTGCTGGAGCTGCAAAGGGATGAGCAGGGCCGGCCGCTGGCGCGCAGCGTCATCGAGGAGCGCCTGACGGCGCTGCTGCAGGAACTGCGCGTGGACCATCTGCGCGCATCGCCCGCGCTGGCGCTGTCGGGCGGCGAACGCCGCCGCGTCGAGATTGCACGTGCGCTGGCCACGCAGCCGCGTTTCATCCTGCTGGACGAGCCCTTCGCCGGCATCGACCCCATCGCCGTGATCGAGATCCAGCGCATCATCGGCTTTCTCAAGGCGCGCGGCATCGGCGTGCTCATCACCGACCACAACGTGCGCGAGACGCTGGGCATCTGCGACCATGCCTTCATCATCAGCGACGGCCATGTGCTGGCCCAAGGCACACCCGAGGAGATCGTGGACAACGCCGAAGTGCGGCGCGTCTACCTCGGCGAACACTTCCGGATGTAGCGCCATGCCCTGCCTGGCCCGTCTGCGAGATTGCCTGCGCGAAGGAGCTGCCGCTTGAAGCCCGGACTGTCGCTGCGCGTCTCCCAGCATCTTTCGCTCACCCCGCAACTGCAGCAGTCGATACAGCTGCTGCAGCTGTCCACGCTGGAGCTGGCGCAGGAAGTGGAGCAGATGCTGGGCGACAACCCCTTCCTGGAGCTGGCGAACGACGACGGCGACCACGAAGCGGCAAGCAGCGCCCCGGAGCCTGCGGCGCCCGGCGCCGACGCCGCGGACTCCTTCCAGGAAAGCCGTGCGGACCAGCCATCGGCTGCGGTGGAATGGGAGGCGCCGTCGGACACATCCTCCGGCGATGCCGTCGAGACCTCCGGCACGGCCGAGTCCCTGAGCTGGGAAGGCGATGGCCAGACCAACTCGGGCAACGACGACCGCGACTGGGGCAGCGATGCGCCTTCCAGCCGCACGCGCGGCCAGGGTGACGATGACGAGACCGATGCCACCGAGCTGGCACGCAGCGCAGAAAGCCTGACCGACCATCTGCACCGCCAGGCCCTGAGCCTGCGCCTGGGCGAGGTGGATCGCGCCGCGCTGCGCTTTCTGATCGAGAACCTCAACGACGACGGCTACCTGGAAGACCCGCTCGACGAGCTGGCACAGGGCCTGGCGGGCGACGACCTGGAGGAGTGCGAGGAACTGGTGCACCGCTTCACCGTGGCGCTGCGCCTGTTGCAAAGCCTGGAGCCGGTGGGCGTGGGCGCGCGCGACCTGGCCGAATGCCTGACGCTGCAGCTGCGCGACCAACTGGCCGATGCCGAGCGCGAAGGCGACGGCAGTGCCGAGGACGAAGATCGGCAGGCCGTGCTGCGCACCGCGCTGGACATCTGCGCCCAGCCCATGGACCTGCTGGCGCGGCGTGACCTGCGCAAGCTCGCCAGCCTGTGCGGCGCGCGCGAGGAGCGGCTGCGCGAGGCGATGGTCCTGATCGCCCGGCTGGAGCCGCGCCCGGGCCGGCGCTTCGCCGACGTGCAGCGCCAGATCGTCGTGCCTGATGTCATCGTGCGCCCCGTGCGCATGGGTGCGGGACGCATGGAGTTCAGCGTGCAACTCAACCCCGATGTCATGCCCAAGCTGCGCGTGCACGACATCTATGCCAGCGCGCTGCGCAGCCACCGGGGCAGCGAAGGCCATGCGGCGCTGCAGCAGCGGCTGCAGGAGGCGCGCTGGTTCATCAAGAACATCCAGCAGCGCTTCGACACCATCCTGCGCGTGTCGCAGGCCATCGTGGAGCGCCAGAAGAACTTCTTCGTGCATGGCGAGCTGGCCATGCGCCCGCTGGTGCTGCGCGACATTGCCGATGCGCTGGGCCTGCATGAGTCCACCATCAGCCGCGTGACCACGGCCAAGTACATGGCCACGCCGCAGGGCACCTACGAACTCAAGTATTTCTTCGGCTCGGGGCTGGGCACCGAGGCGGGCGGCAACGCGTCGAGCACGGCCGTGCGCGCGCTCATCAAGCAGTTCGTCGCAGCCGAGGACCCCAGGAAGCCGCTGTCGGACAACCAGCTCGCCGACATGCTCAAGGAGCAGGGCATCGAATGCGCACGGCGCACCGTGGCCAAGTACCGCGAACTGCTCAAGATCCCCCCGACCACGCTGCGCAAGGCCCTGTAGCCGCGCAGGGCGCGCACGCTCTCAGGCCGCAGGCGCGCGGCCGGCCACGTCATCCCATTTGAGGCCGAATTTCAGCAGGTACTTGCGCAGGCGGTCGGCATCGTTGACCACGCTGCGCTGGGTGCGTGACTGGTCGAACAGGCGGCGCCCCGCATCGGACAGCGAGGGCGATTGCCTGCACACGCGCAGCACCGCTTCGAGCTGCATGCGGTCGAACAGATCCATCTGCTCCAGCCTCTCGGCGGGCAACAGCGCATCAAGGCCGCAGCCGGCGCCGGCGGGGGCGGGCTGCGCTGCCTCGCCCCGTTGCCACAGCCACTGCATGCGCTGGATCTCGGCATCGACCAGGGCCGTGGAGATGCGCCCTCCGTCAGCCAGCGTGGCCAGGCGCGTCATGCTGGCCGACAGGTCGCGGAAGTTGCCGATCCACAGCGCCTCGGGCGAGCGCGCAAAGCGCAGATAGCGCTCGCGGGCCTCCACGTTGAAGCGCACCATCTGGCCGGTCTCGTCGGCCGAGCGCGCGAGCAGGTGGTCCATGTTGGGTTCTATGTCCTCGGGGCGCCCGGCCAGGCCCGGCAGCGCGTAGGACCACAGGTTGATGCGCGCGAACAGATCCTCGCGAAAGCGCCCCTGCGCCACGTCGATGCGTAGGTCGCGGTGCGTGCCGGCGACCAGTTGGAAGTCGCTGCTGACCTCGCGGTCGCTGCCCATGGGATAGAAGCGCTTTTCCTCCACGGCCTTGAGCAGCATGGCCTGTTCGTCCAGGCCCAGCTCGCCGATTTCGTCCAGGAACAGCACGCCCTGGTGCGCGCTGCGCAGCAGGCCGGCGCGGTCGGCCGCAGCGCCCGTGAACGCGCCCTTCTTGTGGCCGAACAGCACCGAGGCCGCGCCATCGCCGCGCAGCGTGGCGCAATTGACCTCGACGAACTCGCCCTGCACCTGGTGCCTGGCCTTCTTCAACTCGTACATGCGCCGCGCCAGGTGCGATTTGCCCGCACCCGTGGGACCCGTGAGCAGGATGGGCGCGCGCGAGCGCACGGCCACACGCTCGATCTCGTCGATCAGCGCGTTGAAGCCTGCATTGCGCGTGGCGATGCCGCTCTTGAGAAATTGCACGGCCTCGCTCTGCTCGGCGCCGAAGCGCTGGGCGATCACGTCGTAGCGCGACAGGTCCAGGTCGATCAGCGCATAGCTGCCCGGGTCGCCCATGCGCTGGCGCCGGGGCGGCGAAGTCTGGGCCAGCACGCCGGGAATGCGGCGCGACTCCACCAGCAGGAACAGGCAGATCTGTGCCACGTGCGTGCCCGTGGTGATGTGGGTCCAGTACTCCTCGCGCTCGGGGTCGAAGCGATAGGCCTGCGTCCAGTCGAACAGCCGCGCATAGACCTCGCCGAAATCCCAGGGATCGGCAATGTCCATGGGCACGAGGTTCACCTGGGTCTCGGGCGATGCCGTGGCGATGTCGCCCTGCAGCAGCTGCGCCAGGGCCAGATGGGGCGGCGTGTAGAGCAGCTCCAGCCGCTCCACCACCAGATCCTCGTGCTGCATGAGGGAGAGGGTCGGCCGCCATTTTTCCCAGCGCCCCGCGCCCCTGCCGGAGTCCAGCTGCGTACCCAGAAAGCCGATGACGACCTTTTTCTTTTCCATGTTTTTGTCTAGTTGGATAGCTGAAATTCTAGTTTCTTTGGATTGAAGAAGAAATCAAGAAAAGTGTGATTTGAGATTTATCCAAATAAATCAAGGGGTTGAAGAATTGTTTGGCGCCTGATGCCAGGCTGGCACGCATCTCGCAATAAGCAAGGCATCCAGTGCAGGCGGTGACCGCTCACAGGCCGGGGTTGGGGCAAAGGCCCGCCCCGCCGGTGCCGGAAGTCCGGGCCCCCAGGGGCTTGTCGATTTCCCGCATGCCGCACGCCGCAGGCGCTGGGTGACGGCAAGGTTGTGGAAACCGTCCCGCAAGGGACGCCTGGTTCGACTCCAGGCTTGCCAGCCACTGGTAGCTCAGTCTGGTAGAGCACCCTCGCAAGAGGACTGTCGCAGGTTCGATTCCTGTCCACTCTTCCGGCCGCAAGGCCGGGCTATTGAAACGGTCGAAAGACCACCCGCCGAACGCGGGAGGTGGCCGCCGGGTTGCGATGCAGCCCCAGGCCGCCCCCCCGTCAGCAGCGGCGGCTGTGCCAGGTCCCGGCACGGTCCGCGCCCGCAGCCAGCCACGCTGCAACCTGTTTCCAGGGTTGCCGCCACGGCGCACTGCAAGGCCCGGGCCGTGCCCCCTGGAACCCTGCCGCTGCTGTAACGGCACCCCTATGGATTGCGGCGAAGACGCCGAACGAGGAGAAGAAGAAATGCTGAAGATCCAACGCATCACCGTCAAGAAGAACGAACGCGCCCTGCTGCTGCGCAACGGCGATTTCGAGCGCGTGCTGCACAGCGGCCGGCACTGGCTGTTTGCCGGCACCGACCAGCTGCGCGTGGAAACCTTTGCCCTGGAGCAGCCCGCCTTCACGCACGGCCTGGCCGACTACCTGATGGCCCAGGAGCCCGCCGTGGTGGCCGCCGAATTCCTGCGCGTGGAACTGTCCGAGACCGAGGCGGGCCTGCGCAGCGAAAACGGCGTGCTGGTCGAGATCCTGCCGCCCGGCACGCGCCGCCTGTACTGGAAGGGACTGGTGGATGTGAGCGTGCAGGTGGTCGACCTGCAGGCCGGCGCCGAGCTGCCCGCCGCCCTGGCGGCGCGCCTGACCCAGACGCAGCTGCGCCAGCGCAGCGTGTCCGGCCTCAACGGCGTGCTGCAGGTGCAGGTGCCCGCAGGCCAGTGCGCGCTGCTGACCATCGACGGCAAGGTGGACCGCCTGCTGCAGGCCGGCAGCCATGCGTTCTGGAAGTTCGGCCGCAGCATTGCCGTGGAGCTGGTGGACCTGCGCCTGCAGGCCGTCAAGGTCTCGGGCCAGGACATCATGACCCGCGACAAGGTCAGCCTGCGCCTGAACCTGAGCGCCACCTATCGCCACACCGACGTTCTGCGCGCCTTTGCCCAGCTGCAAAAGCCTGCCGAGCACCTGTACCGGGAGCTGCAGTTCGCGCTGCGCGCCGCCGTGGGCACCCGCACGCTCGATGAGCTGCTGGAGAACAAGACGGTGATCGACGACGTGGTGACCGCGCACATGGCGGCCAAGCTGCAGCCCTTCGGCATGGTGGTGGAGAGCGTGGGCGTGAAGGACATCGTGCTGCCCGGCGAGATGAAGGGCATCCTGACCCAGGTGGTGCAGGCCGAAAAGCAGGCCCAGGCCAACGTGATCCGCCGCCGCGAGGAAACGGCGGCCACGCGCTCGCTGCTCAACACCGCCAAGGTCATGGAGGACAACCCCGTGGCCCTGCGCATGAAGGAGCTGGAGACGCTGGAACGCGTGGCCGAGCGCATCGACAAGATCTCCGTGTTCGGCGGGCTGGACCAGGTGCTCAACGGGCTGGTGAAGATGCGTTGATCACGCGATGAGGCGGGCGTGGAGTCGCCGGCGGTGCCGGTTGCTTCATGCCTGCCCTTGAAGGAGAGACACCATGGACAAGAAGATGACATCGAAAAGGATGCAATCGCCTGCAGCGCAAATACAGGAGCGTACAGACGCCCTGGCTGCTGCATCACAGGCGCTCTACCAGAGCTTTGCTGGATACAGGTCGCCGTCGGTAGCGCTGGACGCTTGCGTCACATGCTGCATGGATGCAGACCTGGAGCGCGAGATGCGTCGACTGCCCCTGCGCAGCCTGACCGAGCACCATTTCTACCAATACAACGACGCTGCCAAAAGCGTGGTCCAGCCTGCGGATGAGATCAAGTACCTGGCGCCAAGAATGTTGGAACTGCTGGCGCAGGGCGCAAGGCTGCACCACTCCACCGAGTTGTATCTGGACCGCCTTGGTCGTTGCGAGCCCGGCTCCTTTTCATCGCAGGAAAGCGCGGCGTTGCAAGCCTTTGCTCGTGCCTTCTTTGCCTTGGGGCTGGAGCAGTGGGCTGAGCCGGACACCAGCGTTTTCCAGGGCGAAGAGGCCTTCTCCTTTTTGCTCATGTGGGACTACGCCGGTGTGCCGCTCCAGCCCCTGCTGGACCACTGGCTGACCTGTGACAGCGAGAGCGCCACGCTGCATTTTGTCGATGCATGCTTCTACGAATTCATCTGGGGTGGGAACTGCATCAGCAATGCCTTCGCATCCGATCGCAATGGCTACCGTGCAACGATGGAGCAGTGGCTCTCGCAGGCAGGCACCAAGAAGCATTGGGCAGAGAAGCTGCTGCAACTGGCCGAGCGCGGCCCGGCCAGCACCTGGCTGCCTTCAGGCAAGCGCGACCACCAGTGCTACCCGCTGGATGAGCGCATAGGCGCGGTATTCGACGCCATGGCCACTTGAGGCGGAAACACGATTCAACCAAGAACAAAGACATGAAAGAGAACAGCACCATGAACAACTACCAACAGCATGATGTCGAGGGCGGCGTTCCCATCAAGATGTGGACCAAGGGCGTGCCCGTCGAGGACGAGGCGCGCAAGCAGCTGGAGAACGCCGCGCGCCTGCCCGTGGTGTTCAAGCATGTCGCAGCCATGCCCGACGTGCACCTGGGCATAGGCGCCACCGTGGGCTCGGTGATCCCGACCATCAAGGCCATCATCCCGGCGGCCGTGGGCGTGGACATCGGCTGCGGAATGATGGCTGCCAAGACCACGCTGCGCGCCGAGGACCTGCCCGACAACCTGGGCCCGCTGCGCTCGGCGATAGAGCAGGCCGTGCCGCATGGCTCGGTGCCGCGCCACCGGGGCCGTGATCCAGGCAGCTGGGAGAACCCGCCCGTGTCGGTGGACCAGGTCTGGGCCACGCTGGCCGATGAGTTCGACCTGCTGTGCGAGCTGCATCCGCGCCTGGCCAACACCAACAACCGCAAGCACCTGGGAACGCTGGGCAGCGGCAACCACTTCATCGAGATCTGCCTGGACGAGGCGGGCTTCGTGTGGTTCATGCTGCACTCGGGCTCGCGCGGCGTGGGCAATGCCATCGGCACCCATTTCATCGAGCTGGCCAAGAAGGACGCAGAACTGCATCAGCGCAACCTGCCCGACAAGGACCTGGCCTATTTCGAGGAAGGGGCCCGCTACTTTGGCGACTATGTGCGCGGCGTGTCCTGGGCGCAGAAGTTCGCCATGCGCAACCGCGAGGTGATGATGGCCAACCTCATCGCCACGGTGCGCAAGGTGATCGCCAAGCCCTTCGAGTCGCATGTGGAGGCGGTGAACTGCCACCACAACTACGTGCAGCAGGAGCGCCATTTCGGCCAGGATGTGTTCATCACCCGCAAGGGCGCGGTGAGCGCGCGGCGCGGCGAGCTGGGCATCATCCCGGGCAGCATGGGCGCGCGCAGCTATATCGTGCGCGGCCTGGGCAACCCGGAGAGCTTCGAGAGCTGCAGCCACGGTGCGGGCCGCGTGATGAGCCGGACCAAGGCCAAGAAGATGTTCAGCGTGGCGGACCACATCAAGGCCACCGAGGGCGTGGAATGCCGCAAGGATGCCAATGTGGTGGACGAGATTCCCATGGCCTACAAGGACATCGATGCGGTCATGGCCGCGCAGCAGGATCTGGTGGAGGTGGTGCACACCCTGAAGCAAGTGGTGTGCGTGAAAGGGTGAGTGGATGAGGGCCCCGGGCTCTCATCCTCCGGAACAGAAAGCAGGATGAGAGCATGAGGGAAGAGAAGGTATTGAGCGCGCATCCGGTCTCCGATGCCATGCGCGCCACGGTGCTGGCCAATCTGGCCGAGGTGGAGCGCAGGCACGAGGTCACGGTGCTGTTTGCCTGCGAGTCGGGCAACCGCGGCTGGGGCTTTGCCTCGCCCGACAGCGACTATGACGTGCGCTTCATCTACGTCCACCGCCTGCCCTGGTATCTGACGGTGGCGCCGGGCCGCGATGTCATAGAGCAGCCGCTCAGCGGCGAGCTCGATGTCAGCGGCTGGGAGCTGCGCAAGGCGCTGGGGCTGCTACGCGCCTCCAACCCCACGCTGCTCGAATGGCTGCGCTCGCCCGTGGTCTACCGGCAGGAGCAGCCCTGGGCCGAGCGCCTGCATCTGCTGGCCGAGCAGGGCTTTTCGCCGGTGCGCGGCTACCACCACTACGTGGCCATGGCGCGCAAGAACCTGCGCGCCCACCTGCAGGGTGATGTGGTGCGCTACAAGAAATACTTCTATGTGCTGCGCCCCTTGCTGGCCGCGCGCTGGATACGCGAGGGGCGTGGTGCGCCGCCCATGCGCTTTGCGCAGCTGGCGGCGGGCACGCTGGAGGATGCAGGCCTGCTGGCCGAGCTCAACGAGCTGCTGGAGCTCAAGATGCGCCTGGGCGAGGCCGCCAAGGGGCCGCGCCGGGTGCGGGTCCATGATTTCCTGGAGCGCGAGCTGGCCCATGCCATGGCCCATGCGCCCGATCCGGGGGGCCAGGCCGATGCGGCGCCGCTGGACCGCTATCTGCGGGATGCCGTGGCGCGCTTTGGCGGCAATTGGCGGCAATGAATGAAAGAGAAAAATGAAAGTGATCGAGATCGACGGCTCCGCCGGGGAGGGCGGAGGCCAGATGCTGCGCAGCGCGCTGGCGCTGTCCATGTGCACGGGTCAGCCCTTTGCCATGCAGCGCATCCGTGCCGGGCGCGCCAAGCCGGGCCTGATGCGCCAGCACCTGGCCTGCGTCAATGCCGCCGCCGAAATCTGCGGCGCGCAGATGCAGGGCGCCGAGATGAATTCGCAGACGCTGCAATTCACACCGGGGCCGGTGCGTGCGGGCGAGTACCGCTTCGTGATCGCCTCGGCCGGCAGTTGCACCCTGCTGCTGCAGACGCTGTGGCCCGCGCTGATGTTGGCCAATGGCGAAAGCCGCCTGACCCTGGGCGGCGGCACCCACAACCCGGCCGCGCCGCCCTTCCATTTCCTGGAGCGCAGCTATGCGCCGCTGCTGCACAGGCTGGGCGCGCGCTGCGAACTGCGGCTGCGCCGGCTGGGCTTTTATCCGGCCGGTGGCGGCGAGATGGACGTGACGATCACGCCGGCAACCAATGGGCTGGTGCCTTTCGATATCACCGAACGCGGCGCACCCGTGGCCAGCCATGCCGAATGCTTTGCGCCCGCGCTGCCACGCGCGGTGGCCCAGCGCGAACTGGACCATCTGGGCCAGGCCCTGGGCTGGTCTGGCGAGCAGTTGCAGGTGGCTGCCGTGCGCCAGAACGAGGGGCCGGGCAACGCGCTGCTGGCCACGCTGGCCTATGAGCACCTGAGCGAAGTGTTCACGCAGTTCGGCATGAAGGGCGTCAGCGCCGAAAAGGTGGCGCACGACCTGGCGCGCGAGGTGCGCCGCCACCAGGGCAGCCAGGCCGCCCTGGGCCCGTACCTGGCCGACCAATGGGCCCTGCCGCTGGCGCTGGCCGTCTGGCGCAGCGGGCGCGGTGCCAGCTACACCTGCACGGAACTGACGCCGCATGCGCGCAGCAATTTCGAGGTGATCGAGCGCTTTGTGCCTGTGCGCTTCGCCACAGATGCAGGGGGCGACGGCTGGCGTGTTTCGCTCTCGCCAGCCTGAGCGGCCTCAGCGATCGGCCCGCACCAGCGTGCTCTTGCCGAACAGGCTCTCCAGCAGGTCCACCACCAGCTCGGCCGTCTGGTTGCGCAGGTCCAGCGCCGGGTTCAGTTCCACCAGGTCCATCGAGCCCAGGCGTCCGGTATCGGCCAGCATCTCCATGCACAGCTGGGCCTCGCGGTAGCTGGGGCCGCCGCGCACGGGCGTGCCCGTGCCGGGCGCGATGTCGGGATCGAGGTAGTCCACGTCGAAGCTCAGGTGCAGGTGGGTGTCGCTGCCGGCGAGGCCGTCGAGCGCGCGGCGCATGACCTCGCGCATGCCCAGTTCGTCGATGGCGCGCATGTCGTACACCTCGATGTCCAGCGAATGCAGCAGGCGCTTTTCCTGGTCATCCACGCTGCGCAGGCCGATCTGGCACAGCGAGGCGGCATCCAGCGCCGGATCGCCACCCTGGGACAGCGCGGTCAGCGGCTCGGGCCCCAGGCCGCACAGGCTGGCCACGGGCATGCCGTGCAGGTTGCCGCTGGGCGAGATATCGGGCGTGTTGCAGTCGGCGTGGGCGTCCAGCCAGATCACGCGCAGCGCGCGGCCCAGGCGGCGGCAGTGGGCGGCCACGGCACTGATCGAGCCCATGGCCAGGCTGTGGTCGCCGCCCAGCATCAGCGGCAGCTCGCCATCGTCCAGCGCCTGGCCCACGGCCTGGTGCACGGCGTCCATCCAGGCGCGGGCCGGTGCGAGGTGGCGCAGCCCCTGCTCGGGCGGTGTCTGGGGATTGGGCGGACCGGCCAGGTTGCCGATGTCGCGCACCTGGCAGCCCAGCTGGCGCAGCGCCGGGGCCAGGCCGGCCACGCGCAGCGCGTCGGGGCCCATGGCGCTGCCCAGGCGGCTGGCGCCGATGTCGGTGGGCACGCCTATGAGTCTCAGGGCGCGTGCGGTCTGCGGGGTCGTATGGGTGTTCATGCTCATGGGACCCATGGTATGCAGTCCCCGTGTCAGCCAAAGCCGCGTTCTGCCTGCCCGGCCTCGCGCACCAGCCGGTACAGGTCGCGGGGGTCGGCCAGCGCAGGCACCAGGTCGATCGACTGCATCAGCCCGGTGTCGTGGGCCAGCGCGCGCAACCAGCGCAGGGCCGAATAGTCTTCCAGCGCAAAGCCCACGGAGTCGAACAGCGTGATCTCGGTGTCGTGCCCGCGTCCCGGCGCCAGGCCATTGATGACCTGCCACAGCTCGGTCACGGGCGCGTCGGCGGGCAGCTGCTGTATCTCGCCTTCCACGCGCGTCTGGGGCGTGAACTCCACGAAGATGCGCGCGCGCCGCAGCAACTCCACGGGCAGTTCGGTCTTGCCGGGGCAATCGCCGCCGACGGCATTGATGTGGGTGCCGGGGCGCACATCGGCATCGGCGATCACGCAGGCGCGGCGCTTGGCGGCCGTGACCGTGGTGACGATGTCGGCGCCTTCCAGCGCCTGGGCGCTGCTGGTGCAGCAGGTGATGCGCTGGGCGGCAATGCCTGCATGGCCCAGGTTGTCCACCAGCTTGCGCATGGCCTGGACGTCGATGTCGAAGATGCGCAGCCGCTCCACGCCCAGCAGGTGGGTGAAGGCCAGGGCTTGGAATTCGGACTGCGATCCTGCGCCGATCAGCGCCATGCTGCGGCAGCCCGGCCGCACCAGCCGGCGCGCGGCCAGCGCCGAGGTGGCCGCGGTGCGCAGCGCCGTGGCCAGCGTCAGGTCGGACAGGAAGACCGGCAGGCCCGTGGCCACGTCGGCCAGGGCGCCGAATGCCATCACCGTGGGCAGGTCCCGGTCGGCGTTGTCTGGATGGCCATTGACGTACTTGAAGGCGTAGTCCAGCGCATCGGACACGGGCATGAGCTCGATCACGCCGCCGGGCGAATGGTGGGCGAGGCGGGCCGATTTCTCGAAATCGGGCCAGCGCGCGAAGTCTTGCTCGATGGCATCGGCCAGGCCGGCCAGGCAGGCGGCGACGCCGACCTGCGCCACCAGGCGTGCGGCCTGCGTGGCGCCGAGGAAATCCGTGTGGACGGGCGTGGTTCGAGTCTTCATGGTGCTCTCCCTCGCGGTTGCTTCCACTGTAGGCCCGGGCCGAAGCGCAGGCAAGCGGGTTTCGGCTGGCGCCTGCGCGGGGAATCGCGGTGCGCGTATGCTCGGCACCCAAGCTATGAACCAACTGCATCTGTTTTTGCCCTGCGCCGCCGGCGTCGAGGGATTTCTGGCCGACGAGGTCCACGCGATCACCGGCCTGAGCGGCCACGACCTCCTGGTCGGCCGTGGCGGCGTGATGGTGCGCGGCCTGTGGCGCGACGCCCTGCTGCTGAACCTGCACAGCCGTCTGGCCCAGCGCGTGCTGGTGCAGCTGTCGCAGACCCTGTACCGCAACGAAAACGACCTGTACCGCGCCGCCAGCGAAGTGGCCTGGGAGATCTGGTTCTCCCCGCGCGAGAGCTTCAAGATCGAAGTCACGGCCCAGCACAGCCCGCTGACCAGCCTCAACTTTGCGGCGCTGCGCGTCAAGGACGCCATTGCCGACCGCTTCCGCGACAGGAAGGGCGTGCGCCCCGACGTGGAAACGCGCCACCCCGACGTGCGCGTGCACCTGCACCTGACGACCGACGAGGCCACCATCTACATCGACACCTCGGGCGAGGCGCTGTTCAAGCGCGGCTGGCGCGAGGACAAGGGCGATGCGCCGCTCAAGGAAACCCTGGCCGCGGCCATGATCGCCGCCACGGGCTGGGACCCGCACGGCGACGATCCCCAGCCGCTGTACGACCCCTGCTGCGGCAGCGGCACGGTGCTGATCGAGGCCGCGCAGATCGCCCGGCGCATTCCGGCCGGCATCCTGCGGCGCTTCGCGTTCGAAAAGCTCGTGCCCTTCCAGAGGCATGTGTGGGAAGCCATGCTGGACGAGGCAGAGGCCGCCATCCTGCCCGACAGCCCCGTGGGCATCTATGGCTCCGACGTGTCCCACCGCATGGTGGACTTCGCCCAGCGCAACGCCGAGCGCGCGGGCGTGGGCCAGACCGTGCAGCTGCGCGGCGGCGACGCCCTGCAGCGCATGCCGCCTTGCGAGCAGCCCGGCCTGATGCTGCTGAATCCGCCCTATGGCGAGCGCATTGCCGCAGCCGGCTCGGCCGGCCGCAGCGCCGGCGAGCGCATGGCCGTGGTCGAGCGCGCGGGCCGCGAGACGGCCCAGACCGAGGACGGTGTGGAATTCTTCAGCCAGCTGGCCACCCACTGGAAGAAGAACTACAGCGGCTGGAGCGCCTGGATGCTCACGCCCGACCTCAAGCTGCCCGGCAAGATGCGCCTGAAGGAAGCGCGGCGCACGCCCATGTGGAACGGCCCCATCGAGTGCCGGCTGTTCCGCTTCGACATGGTCCGTGGCGCTGTCAAGCCCAGAAAGGCCGCCGAAGGCCCGGCAGAGGGCACCGCGCCATGAAGATCGTGCTGCGCTGGCCGCAGTGCAACGACGGCTACGAAGGTCCCCTGCCCCGGCCCGTGGTGCTCGATACCAATGTGGTCCTTGACATGCTGATCTTCGACGATCCGCATGTTCCGCCGATCCGCGAGCTGGTGGAGCAGGGGCAGATGCGCTGGATCGCCGACCAGGCCCAGCGCATCGAGCTCGAACGCGTGCTGCACTACAGCCAGATCGCGCCGCGCGTGGCCTTCTACGGCAAGACGGTCGAGGGCGTGCTCTCGGCCTTTGACGGAGCGGTCGAGTACGTGGCCGATGCGCCGCGCATCCGCTTTGCCTGCACCGACCCCGACGACCAGCATTTCCTGGACCTGGCCAGCCAGCACCAGGCGCTGCTGATCAGCAAGGACAAGGCCGTGCTCAAGCTGCGCAAGCGCGTGGCCGGCCTGGGCGCCACCGTGGGCAACATCCTGCTGGCTGAACAGGAAGAGGCACTGGCCGCCTGACGCCCTGGATGCTGTTGTGCAGCAACCACCCAGGCGGCAATGGGGCAACAGGCTGGGTGCGGCCGGCTTGAAGGCTTTCTCCTAAACTGGCGGCCATGCAGGAGGCGCAAGCCCTTCTGCCAGGAGGACGGCCTCCCCCACATTGGGACATGCATGCGCCGGGACGACCCGGCTTCACAAGGAGTTTTCCATGGCATGGGTCTATCTGTTGGTGGCGGGGCTGCTCGAAGTGGTCTGGGCGTTCTCGATGAAGCAATCGCACGGCTTCACGCGGCTGGTGCCCAGCGCCATCACCATCGTCACCATGATCGCCAGCTTCGGCCTGCTGGCCGTGGCCATGCGCAGCCTGCCGCTGGGCACGGCCTACACGATCTGGACCGGCATCGGCGCCGTGGGCGCCTTCCTGGTCGGCATCACGGTCCTGGGCGAGCAGGTCAGCGCCATGCGTATCGGCGCGGCCGTGCTCATCGTCTCGGGCCTGGTGCTGATGAAGATGTCTTCGGACTGAGCGGGTGGCCGTTCAGCGGCCCGTGCCCAGCTCCAGCGTCAGGCGCAGCATGTCGCGGTGCTGCACGCCGCGCTCCCACAGCTGGGTGGTGTAGTGCTTCAGAAAGAAGTCACGCACGATGCCCGTCACGCGAAAACCCGCGCGCTGGTAGAAGACCAGCTGGTCGCCGAAGCTGCCGGTGCCGACCTCGATGCGGGGAGCACCTTGCGAGCGCGCCCAGGCGATGGCCTGGCGCAGCAGGGCGGTGCCCAGGCCCCGGTGGTGCAGCGATTCTGCGACCGCGATGTTCATCAGCTCCCAGGCGGGTGGGCCTGAGGCCTCGTCGCCGCTGGCGCGCAGCGGCACCAGCACGCACATGCCCAATACCTCGCCGCGCCCGCCGGGACGCGGCGGCTGGCCTTCGCGCTGGAAGGACTCGCGCGCGGCAAAACAGGTGGAGCCCGCCAGATAGCCGCGCACCTTTTCCCGCGACGGGTCCGCCGACAGCAGCAGCGGCCACGGCGCCTCGGCCGGGTTCAGCGGCTCTATGTGCCAGGGTGCGAGGGAAACGGAAGGCGCGGTCATAAGCCTGAATCATCCCATGCCTGACATTGGGACGCAGTTGGGCGCCTCTGCGGAATCTTGACGTGCGCTTACAACTGTGCGTTTGCACGCCGGGATCTAGTGGTTTATACTTATTCATAGGGTAAACGCTTAGAGGGTTTTCCCGGCATTCGCGGCACTTGAGATGCATGCCGCCAGTGATTGTTGAGCGTCTCAGTAAGGAAGTTCACCATGCGCCAAGCAATCTATTCCCTGATCGATTTCATCCAGCAAGCCCGCAACGCCGAGCTCGAAATCGCCAACCAGTAATCCGGTTGGAGGCAGGTGCGCCCCGAAGCGCGCCCACCGATGCGATCGCCCCATTGCCGATGATGGCCTTGGGGCTTTTGTGTTTCTGGGCGCCGGGCTGCCCTGTAGCCCTGGCTACAGTCCCAGCACCAGCCTGCCGCTCCTGGCGCGCGAGCAGCAGCTCATCATCTTGGTGCAGGCCGCGCGCTCGCCGCGCGTGAGCACCATGTCGCGGTGGTCCACCTCGCCGTCGAGCACGGGCACTTCGCAGGACCCGCACAGCCCTTCCCGGCAGTCGCTTTGCACTTCGATCTTCGCGCTGCGCAGGGCGTCCAGCAGCGTCTGGTCGTTGCGCACCTGCAGCACAAGACCCGAGGCGCGCAGTTCCACCTCGAAGCCCTGCTCCCTGGCAGGGTCCAGCGCCCCCACGGTGGAGACGAAATGCTCCACGCGCAGGCTGTCCTCGGGCCAGTGGCGGCTGGCGGCCTCCAGGCCGTGCAGCAGGCGCGCCGGTCCGCAGGCATGGATGCGGGCTCCGGCGCGCGGCGTGGCCAGCAGGGCGGCGTAGTCGGCGCGCCGGCCTTCCTCCGCCACGTACAGGTGCAGCCGGGCGCCATGCTCGGCCTGCAGCGGCGCCAGCAGCGCCATGCCCGCGCGGCGCCGGCCGCTGTAGTGGATTTCATAGGACAGGCCCAGCGCCCTGGCGCGCCGTGCCATGGCCGAGATGGGCGTGATGCCGATGCCGCCGGCCACCAGGATCAGGTGGCTGGCGCCTTCGTCCAGCGGGAAATGGTTGCGCGGGCCCCGCACCTGTACGGTGGCGCCGCGGTGCAGATGCGCATGCACCCAGGCCGAGCCGCCACGGCCGTTGGCCTCGCGCAGCACGGCAATCTCGTAGCTGCCGGTGTCCTGCGGGTCGCCGCACAGCGAATACTGGCGCGACAGGCCCGTGTCGCCGCATTGCAGGTCGATGTGCGAGCCCGGCGTCCAGCGCGGCAGGGCGTGTCCATCGGCGGCCTTCAGGCGCAGGCGCAGCACGCCTTCGGCGGCAGCCTCGGCCTCGGCCACGACCATGGGCCGGCTGGCGCCGCCCTGCAGGGCTTCGCCGATGCGCACGGGCTGGCGCGCCTGCAGCAGGGCGGGACGGGCGCGCTCGGGGTTCAGGGCCGGGTCCCACTCCACCCACAGGTGTTCGGGGCCCCGGAACGAGGTGTTGGGCACGTAGGTGAACCGCTGCTCGGCTAGCCGCATGTGGGGCAGGCGGCGCGTGAACTCCTCCAGGAAGATCTGCATCTCCATGCGCGCCAGGTTCTTGCCCATGCACTGGTGCGAGCCATAGCCGAAGGTCAGGTGGTCGCCGGCGTTGTCGCGGTGGATGTCGAAGAAGTCGGCATCGGCGAAATGCCGCTCGTCGTGGTTGGCCGACGAGGTCACGATGAGCAGCTTCGAGCCCGCCGGCACGGCCACGCCGCCGATCACCACGTCGCGCGTGGCCAGGCGCCGCCAGGCGGCCACCGAGCCGTTGTGGCGCAGGCATTCCTCCACGGCATTGGGGATCAGCGCGGGGTTCTCGCAGATCTGCTTCCAGGCGCCGGGATGCTGCAGCAGCAGCTTGACGGCGTTGGCCGTGGCATTGGCCGTGGTCTCGTGCGCGGCCACGATGCCGGCCATCATCATGGAGTGCAGGTAGGAGTCGGTGACGACCTCGGGAAGCTCCTTTTGCTTGCGTATGCCGTATTGCATCCAGCCCGGCGCATCGGGGTTCTCGCGCATCTTGGCCAGCACCTTGCCGGCCAACTGCCAGAAGTTGCCCACCGCATGGGCCACGGCCACCTGCTGCTCGGGCCGGGGCCGGCCCCAGGTGTTGACGGTGTGGGCGATGGAGTACTCGCGCAGCCGGTCCATGTCCTCCTCGGGCACGCCGAGGAAGTGCAGGGCCACGGTCAGCGGCACCTCCCACAGCATCTGGTCCACAAGGTCGGCGCGGCCGTCGTCGATGAAGCGGTCCACATAGGCGCGCGCCAGCTCGCGCACCATGGGCTCGTGGTGGCGCAGCTCCTCGGGCGTGAACGGGTCCATCAGCGCGCGGCGGCGCGGCATGTGGGCGGGCTCGTCCTCGTTGACCAGGGTGCGGTTGAGCGCGAAGCCGTAGGAGGCCAGCACGGCATTGGCCTCCTCGCCCGTGGGCGTGATCTTCTCCAGCGCGATCGAGGGACTGAAGGCGATGTTGTCGCGGAACACCGCCTTGATGTCGTCGAAGCGCGTGACCACCCAGTAGCCCAGTTGCGGGCTGTAGAACACCGGCTCCTGCTCGCGCGCCCAGCGCACATATTCGGGCGGGTCCTGCTGGTAGCCGTCGCTGAACGGGTCGAAGGCCGCGGCACCTGCGCTGACGGGGCAGCCCGTGGGGCCGGTCTGGCCGCTGGGCTGGCGGTGGTCGAAGGGGCAGCGCGCGGAGGCGGGCGCAGAGCCGGGCGCAAATGCTGGCGCAGAGGCGGACGGGGCGGTGTCGGGGGCGGCGGAGGCAGTCATGGCAGGTTCGCAGGCAGGCGCGGAGGGTCAATCCAAAGTGATGTTCTGGTCGCGGATCAGCTGGTGCCAGCGCGTGCTTTCGCTGGCCAGCAGCGCGGCGAACTGCTCGGGCGTGTTGCCCACGGGCTCCACGCCGAAATCCACGAGCTTCTGGCGCACGGCGGGCTCGTTGATCGCGGCCACGACCTGCCGGTGCAGGGCCGCGATGACCGGGGCCGGCGTCCTGGCGGGCGCCACCAGTCCCACCAGGGCGGCGGCCTGCACCTTGGGCAGGCCCAGCTCGGCGAAGGTGGGCACGTCGGGCAACTGGGGCAGGCGCGTGGCGTTGGCCACGGCCAGCGGGCGGACCTTGCCGCCCTTGATGAAGCCTGCGCCCGCGGCCAGGTCCACCATCATCACGGGCACCTGGCCGCCAGCCACGTCGCCCAGGGCCGGCGCCGCGCCCTTGTAGGGCGCGTGCACCAGCTTCAGGCCGGCCTCCACCCTGAGCAGTTCCATGGCCAGGTGGTGCGGGCTGCCGGCGCCGGCCGAGGCGTAGTTCACGCCGTCCTTGCTGGTGCGCGCCTGGGCCAGGAAGTCTTTGGCCGTGGCCGCTGCCATGCCGGGGCCGGCCACCAGGATCATCGGGAAGCGGCCCATCAGCGTGACCGGCGCGAGGTCCCTGGCGGGGTTGTAGCTGAGGCTCTTGTAGAGCACGGGATTGAAGACCAGGGTGCCGTTGTCGGCCGACAGCACGGTGTAGCCATCGGCGGCAGCACGCGCGGTTTCCGAGGCGCCTATGGCCGTGTTGCCGCCCGGGCGGTTGTCCACCACGATGGGCTGGTGCACCTGGCCGCCCCAGGCCTGGCCTATGGTGCGGGCCAGGAAGTCCGAGCCGCCGCCGGCCGCGTAGGGAACGATCCAGCGCACGTTCCTGCTGGGGAATCCGTCCTGGGCCAGCGCGCCGGGCAGGGCGGTGGCCGATAGCAGGCCTGCGGCCAGTGTGGTGAGGAAAAGGCGCTTGTGCATGGGGCTTGTCTCCGGTGAGGCCTGGGTGGAATCCATGGAATCTTGTTTTGCGTAATTTTTCTACGCATTGCGTAAAAATACCGCCCGGGATTACCCGCAAGCTGCGGCACAATGCCCCGCCAGCGCTTAAAACAGGCCTATCCAGACCCGCCCTGCCGCCATGACTTCCACTGTTGTCTCCGAGATTGACGAGCCCGCGCCGCCGCGCGAAAGGCGCCAGCGCGTGCAGGCCGCCGAGACCTGCCTGGCCGTGCTCAAGGCCCTGGCCACGCTGGGCGGACGCGCCAGCCTCACGGCCATCGCGGGCGCGGTGGAGGAAAGCCCGGCCAAGGTCCACCGCTACCTGGCCAGCCTGATGGCCGAGGGGCTGGTGGAGCAGGACCGTGGCGGCACGCAGTACGCGCTGGCGGCCGAGGCCATGCGCGTGGGCCTGGCCGCCATGCGGCAGTCCGACCCCATCCGCCTGGCCGAGCCTGCCCTGCTGCACCTGCGCGAGGCCTTGCAGGTCACCAGCTTCGTGGCCGTGATGGGCAACCTGGGGCCGACCATCGTGCGCTTCGAGGAGCCGGGCCTGCCGGTCACCGTCAATGTGCGCGTGGGCTCGGTGATGTCGCTGCTGTGGTCGGCCACGGGGCGCGCCTTCTTCGCCTTCATGGACGACGATGCCCGCGTGGATGCGCTGCTGGCCCGGGAGCTGGCCGAGGCGCCGGCCGCGCGGCGCGCGCTGCTCGATGGCGCGGACCCGCTGGGCACGCTGCGCCGCGAGATCCGCGCTGCGGGCTGCGCCTCGGTGCGCGACGTCAACCTGCCGGGCATCAGCGCCGTGGCGGCGCCGCTGCACGACTACACAGGCCATGTGGTGGGCGTGCTGTGCGCGCTGGGCGCCAGCGGCGGCTTCGACCCGGACCCGCAGGGCGCGGTGGCCCGGGCCCTGCGCGCCGAAGCGGCGCGCGTCAGCGCCTCGCTGGGCCATCTGCCCGGCTGAAGCCCGGTTGAGGCCTGCAGCCCGCTGCCGCTACGGCGTCACCAGCGTGTAGGCCATGCGCACGCGCTGCATGTCGCGGCCCAGGCGGCGGCTCTCAGGCAGGCGGCGCACCCAGGCCAGCTGTTTCACGGTGCGCGCCATCAGGGCGCGGGTCTCGGGTTCCATGGACTGCACGAAATCCTGCCAGGCCGTGCGCGCGGCCGGCATGGCGCCGGCCTGCTCCAGTATCCAGGCCGTGGAGTGGGCGTAGCACAGGGCATCGCGCACGCGGCACAGCGCCAGGGGCAGGTGGGCGGCGGGGTCGTCCTCGAAGTCGATGAAGCCGATCACGCCATCGGCGCAGCAGACCATGTTGCGCGCAAAGGCCTGGCTCAGGCAGTCGCCGCTGCCATGCACCTGCTGCAGGGTCTGCAGGCCCTGCAGCCATAGCGCCAGCGTGCTGCCATCCCCCCGGGGCAGGGCGGCTTCCATGGCATTGCCCAGCGAGGGCGCCTCCACGCCGGGGCTGCCCAGGTGGCGCATGGCAAAGCCGTCCTCGCACTCGGCCAGCACGGCAGGCACGCGCAGGCCGCGCTGCGCCAGCTGGCGCAGGCGGCGTACCTCGGTGCGGATGGCTTCGTGGCCGCCGGGATTGGGCACGGGCCGCAGCACGGGCAGGCGCAGGCACAAGGCGAGCAGGGCCAGCGCGCGATAGCGCCATGCCGGGTTGCTGGCGCCCGCGCGCTTGACCCAGATGGTTTCGTCTTCCCGGTCATAGCGCTGGATGCTCAGGGGCTGGCTCAGCACATGGGCGCGCAAAAAGGCGTCGTAGTCTGGCGGCTCGGGAGGCGGGACGGCGGAGGACGGTTCGGACACGGCAGGCTCTGGAAAGTGAGTGGCTGGCGCGCAACGCCAGCCGGATGCGGCAATTGTGCCGTGCCAGGACTTGCCGCTTGCGCCGGCCGGCAGGGGCGCCAGGGTTTGCACTGCGGCAAGGCCGGTGGATTTGCCGCTTGGCAGCCGGAAAATTGAGACAATCGTTTCATCTTTAGCAGTGCCGAAAACCATTCATGAACACAGAAGACAGTGGCAAGCTGGTGGCCGCCCTGGTGCGCGGCATCTCCGTGCTCCAGTGCTTTTCCAACAAGCACCAGGAACTCAGCGCCCGTGAACTGATGGACATGACGGGCCTGCCCAAGCCCACGCTGTTCCGCCTGATCGACACCCTGTGCGAACTGAACCTGATGCGCTACTCGGACCGCCTGTCCAAGTACGTGCCGGGCGTGGGGCTGCTGAACCTGTCCTCACCCGTGCTGGCGCGCATGCACATGCGCCAGTTCGCGCGGCCGCACATGCAGGAGCTGGCCAATCACCTGGAGGGCCAGATCCAGCTGGCCGTGGGCCACGGCCGCCAGCTGTGCCTGGTGGAGCTGGCCAACGGCCTGACCAACAAGGTCTTCCTGCCCGAGATCGGGGTGCACATCTCGCTGTCGCGCACCGCCACGGGCCGCGCCTACCTGCTGAGCCTTCCCGAGGCCGAGCGTGAGGCCTTCATCGCCGAACTGCAGGCCGACGATCCCGCACGCGCCCAGCAACTGCGCGAGCGGCTCGACGATGCGCGGCGCGACCTGGCCGAGCACGGCTTTTGCCGCAGCCACGGCGACCTGCACCGCGAGATCCAGTCCATTGCCGTGCCCATGTCCACGGCCAAGGACGGCGAGTACTGGGTGTTCTCGGTCTCCCTGCCCATCTACAGCCCGCAAAGCCGCGCGCTGGAAAGCGATGCCGGGCCACGCCTGATCACGCTGGTGCGCCTGGTCGAAGGCATGCTGGGCGCCTCCAGCCTCTCGTGAATCAGCGGGCGCTGCGCCAGACTTCCTGCGCGCGCCCTGCGCTCACCTTCTCCCGCACGCTGGCGGTGTCTGAGCCTGCAGCATTTGCAGGACCCGGCGCATAGGCCTGGCCGTCAAAGCGCGGCGCGGGGCTGGCCTGCAGGGCGCCGCCTTCGGGCTGCAGATAGACGCCACGCGCCTGCAGGTGCGGGTGGCTGGCGGCTTCCACAGGGCTGAGCACGGCGCCGAAGCAGGCATCGGTGCCCTCCATCAATTGCTGCCAGTACGCGCGGGGCCGGGAGGCGAACAGCGTCTGCAGCTGCGCGCGCCGCGCGGGCCAGGCGGCGCGGTCCCACTGGGGGCCCTGGAACGCTGCGGCACCGGCCAGGCCCAGCCTGGCCAGCAGCAGGGCGTGGAACTGCGGCTCGATGGCTCCCACGGTGATGAAGCCGCCATCGGCACAGGCATAGGTTTCGTAGAACGGTGCACTGTCGTGGATGCTGTGGCCGCGCTCGTCGGCCACCAGCCCGCGCTGGCGCGCGTGCAGCATGAGGTTGAGCATGTGCGCCGCACCATCGACGATGGCCGCGTCCACCACCGTGCCGCGCCCCGTGGCGCGCGCCTGCACGATGCCGGCCAGCAGCCCCGTCATCAGGTACATGGCGCCGCCGCCGATGTCGCCCAGCGTGGCAAACGGCGAGACCGGCCGGGCATCGGCCGGCGCGCACCCCCACAGCGCGCCCGAGACGGCCGCATAGTTGTTGTCGTGGCCGGCTGCCTGGGCCAGCGGTCCGTCCTGGCCCCAGCCCGTCATGCGGCCATAGACCAGGCGCGGGTTGAGGGCCTGGCAGGCCTCGGGTCCCAGGCCCAGGCGCTCCATGGCGCCGGGCCGCATGCCCTCGATCAGCGCATCGGCATCGCGCACCAGGGCCAGCACCAGGTCACGCCCTTCGGGTGACTTGAGATCGGCGAACACCGAGCGCTTGCCGCGCGACAGCGCCGAGGCGGCTGAGGTGGCGGCGGGTTCCGCCTCGGGCCGCACGATGGACACCACATCGGCTCCCAGGTCCGCCAGATGCATGGCGCAGAACGGCCCCGGGCCGATGCCGCCAATCTCCAGCACGCGCACGCTGTCCAGCACCTTCATGGCGTCTCCGTCGAAATCGGTTCAGTCGAGTTGCAGTTGGCGGCTGGTGATCAGCGCGCCCCAGCTCTTGCGGTCGTTGTCCACCAGCTGGGTGAACTGCGCCTGCGGCATGCCGCCCGGGCGGCCGCCGAGCTCGCGGTAGCGGCGCGCCACCTCGGGGTCCCGGAGCACGGCGACAAGGCCGTCGGTGAGCTTGCGCACCACGGCGGGCGGCGTCTGCGCGGGCAGGAAGAAACCCATCCAGCCGACCTTGTCGAAGTCCTGCAGGCCCAGTTCGGTGGTGGTGGGCACGTTGGGCAGCTCGGGCTCGCGCTGCGCGCCCGTCACGGCGATGGGATGCAGCTTGCCCGCCTTGATGTGCACCAGCGAGGCCGTGAGGTTGTCGAACATGAACTGCGTCTCTCCCGAGACGATGGCCGCCGTGGCCGGTGCCGAGCCGCGGTAGGGCACATGCACCACGTCCACGCCCGTGCGCTCGCGCAGCAGCTCGCCCATGAGGTGCGTGGTCTGGCCCACGCCGGCCGAGGAGAACGACAGCTTGCCCGGCGCCTGCCGCGCGGCCTTGAGCAGGTCGTCCAGCGAGCGCACCGGCGATGCCTGGGGCACGACCAGCACGTTGGAGAACGAGATCATGTCCGTCAGCGCCACGAAGTCCTCGGGCCTGTAGGGCAGCTTCTTGTAGGCCGTGTAGTTGATGGCGTTGGAGCCCGTGTTGCCCACCAGCACCGTATAGCCGTCCGGCTGCGCGCGTGCCACCTGGCTGGCACCGATGGAGCCGCCCGCGCCGGGCCTGTTGTCCACGATGACGGGCTGGCCCAGCCGCTCGCCCAGCTTGAGCGCCAGCAGCCGCGCGGGAATGTCGGTGGAGCCCCCGGCCGCGCCCGGCACGACCAGGGTGATGGGCCGGGTGGGCCAGGCGTCGGCTGCAATGGCGGCCGTGGCGCACAGCCAGGCGGCAGCCGCCAGCGTGAGACGTTTGAACATGGTGTTTCTTCTCCGCGCGTGTGCTGGGCCAGGGCGCTTCTCAGCGAGGACTCATCCGAAGGGCACCGTCCAGGCGAATCGTCTCGCCATTGAGCATGGGATTTTCAAGAATGTGCAGCGCGGTCAGCGCGTACTCGGACGGGTGGCCCAGGCGTGCGGGGTTGGGCACGGAGGCGGCCAGCGACTGGCGGATGTTGTCGGGCAGCTTGGCCAGGATGGGCGTGTCGAACAGGCCCGGCGCAATGGTGCACACGCGGATCATGCGCGTGGCCAGGTCGCGCGCGGCGACGATGGTCATGCCGATGATGCCGGCCTTGGCCGAGGCATAGGGAATCTGGCCGATCTGCCCCTCATAGCCCGCCACCGAGGCCGTGAGCACGCAGGCGCCGCGCTCGCCTTGCACAGGCTCGTTGCGCGCCATGCTGGCGGCGGCCAGGCGCAGCGTGTTGAAGGTGCCGATCAGGTTCACGCGCACGATGCCCGTGTACTTGTCCAGCGAGCCGGGGCTGCCGTCCTTTTCCACCAGCCGCAGCGGCCCGCCCACGCCCGCGCAGTGCACCAGGGCGCGGAACTCGCCGAAGTCCTCGGCGGCGGCAATGGCGGCGGCCATCTGGTCGGCGTCGGCCACGTCGGCCTTCACGAAGCGCAGGCGGCTGCCGTGGCGCTGGCGGGCGGCGTCCACCATGGCCGCGCCGCGGTCCTCGTTCAGGTCCACCACCACCACGTTCAGGCCGCGCTCCAGCAGTGCCTGGGCCGATGCCTCGCCCAGGCCTGATACGCCGCCCGTCACCAGGGCCGTCATGTTCTCTTGCAGTTGCATGGATGTGTCTCCCGTGCCTGGCTCACAGGCGTTCGATGATGGTGGCGTTGGCCATGCCGCCGGCCTCGCACATGGATTGCAGGCCGTAGCGCGCGCCGCTGTCCTCCAGCGCGTGCAGCATGGTGGTCATCAGGCGGATGCCCGACGCGCCCAGCGGATGGCCCAGGGCGATGGCGCCACCGCGCGGGTTCAGCCGCTCGGGGTCGGCGCCCAGTTCCTTTTGCCAAGCCAGCGGCACGGAGGCGAAGGCCTCGTTGATCTCGCAGTGGTCCATCTGCTCCAGCCGCATGCCGGCCTTGGCCAGCACGCGCCGCGTGGCGGGAATGGGGGCCGTGAGCATGTACAGCGGATCGTCGCCCACCACGTCCAGCGCCACGAAGCGCGCACGCGGGCGCAGGCCCAGTTGCTGGGCGCGCTTTTCGCTCATCAGCAGCATGGCGCTGGCGCCGTCGGTCATCTGCGAGGCATTGCCCGCCGTGGTGTGCCAGCGGATCTGCGGAAAGCGCGCCGACAGCTCGTCGTTCTGGAACACGGCCTTGAGCGCGCCCAGCTTCTGCGCCGTGGTGGCCGGGCGGATGGTCTCGTCGGCCGTGAAGAGGCCGGCAGGCGTGGTGATGCCCACGATCTCGCGCTCGAAGTGCCCGGCCGACTGGGCCGCATGGGCGCGCTGGTGCGATCGCGCGGCATAGGCATCCAGTTCCTCGCGGCCCAGGCCCCAGCGCGCGGCCACGAGGTCGGCCGACACGCCCTGGCCCACCAGCCCCGGCGCAAAGCGCGCATCAAAGCGTGCGCCCGTGGTGTTCTGCCCCATGCGCGAGCTGCCCATGGGCACGCGGCTCATGGACTCCACGCCGCAGGCGATCACCATGTCCTGCGTGCCCGACATGATGGCCTGCACGGCAAAGTGCACGGCCTGCTGGCTGGAGCCGCACTTGCGGTCGATGGTGGTGGACGGCACATGGGCCGGCAGGCCTGCGGCCAACCAGGCCAGGCGGCCCGGCGTGCCGGCCTGCTCGCCGGCCTGGCTCACGCAGCCGGTGATCACATCGTCCACCGCGCCGGGGTCGATGCGGTTGCGCTGCACGAGCTGCTCCAGCACCTGGCTGAGCAGATCGACGGGGTGGAGCTGGGCCAGGGCGCCATCGGGCTTGGCCCGGGCCATGGGACTGCGGATGGCATCGACGATGACGGGTGTGTTCATGCGGATTTAATGAGACTGGAGGTTCATGAAATGAATGATAAGTCTCGAAATTTGCATTGAACAAAGCGTTTTCCCGGATGAAAAACCGGGCGTAAACAAAAATACTTGCTGAAAACCCGATGAATTCGAGACGGCGGATTCAAAAAAAGCAAAGGAGACAGGCGTGCATGACTTTCACAGCTGGGCCGATGCCCGGCCCGACCGCGTTGCGCTGACCATGGGCGACAGCGGCCAGCAGCACACGGCGGGCGCGCTGGCGCAGCGCTCGCGCGAGGTGGCGCAGTGGATGGCCGGGCAGGGCCTGGCGGCCGGCGACACGGTGGCCGTGCTGATGGAAAACCGCGTGGAGATCCTGGAGCTGGTGCTGGCCGCGCGCCTGGCGGGCCTGTACGCGGTGGTCATCAGCACCCACCTGACGGCGCCCGAGGTGTCCTACATCCTGGGCGACAGCGGGTCGCGCCATGTCTTTGCCTCGGCCGCCACGGCGGCGCAGCTGCCGGCCGAACTGGCCCCCTCCGTGCATTCGGTGGACGGAGACTGCGCATCCACCGGCCTGCCGTCGCTGGCCGATGCCCTGGCCGCCTGGCGTGCGCAGGCGCCCGCGCCCATCGACCTGTCAGGCCGTCCGCTGGGGCGCGACCTGCTGTACTCCTCGGGCACCACGGGCCGGCCCAAGGGGATCAAGAAGGCGCTGCCGGCGGCGCTCTACCGCACGCAGGCCGACCCCGAATTCCTGGCCTGGCAGCGCAACATGGGCTTTGACGCCGACACGGTCTACCTCTCGCCCGCGCCGCTGTACCACGCAGCGCCGCTGCGCTACTGCCTGCGCACGCTGGACGGCGGCGGCGCGGTGGTGATCACGGCGCGCTTCGACGCACAGCAGGCGCTGGCGATGATCGAGCGCTACCGCATCACCCACAGCCAATGGGTGCCGACCATGCTGGGCCGCCTGCTGCAGCTGCCCGAGGAGGTGCGGCACGGCTATGACCTGTCCAGCCACCGCTGCGCCATCCATGCGGCCGCGCCCTGCCCGGTGGCCGTCAAGCAGGCGCTGCTGGACTGGTGGGGCGACATCCTGCTGGAGTACTACGCAGGCTCCGAAGGCTGCGGCATCACCCTGATCAACTCCGCCGAATGGCGCCGGCGTCCAGGCTCCGTGGGCCGCGCCAGCTACGGTCGGCTGCGCATCGTGGGCGACGACGGGCAGGAGCTGCCTGCGGGCCAGATCGGCCGCGTGTTCTTCTCGGACGTGGCGCCCTTCGCCTACCTCAACGACCCCGCCAAGACCCGCGAGGCCATCGACGAGCGTGGCTGGGCCACCTACGGCGACCTGGGCCATGTGGACGAGGAGGGCTACCTCTTTCTCAGCGACCGGCGGGCCGACCTCATCCTGTCGGGCGGCGTCAACCTCTATCCGCAGGAAATAGAGAACGCGCTGGCCACGCACCCGGCCGTGCAGGAGGTGGCCGTGGTCGGCGTGCCCGAGCCCGACTTCGGCGAGCAGCCCATGGCCGTGGTCGTGCTGCGCCAGGGCCATGCGGCCAGTGCAGAGATGGCGCACGCCATCGTCGCCGAGGCCGGCGCCACGCTGTCGCGCCTCAAGCGCCCGCAGCGCCTGCAGTTCGTGGACGAGCTGCCGCGCCTGCCCACGGGCAAGCTGCTGCGCCGCGTGCTCAAGGACAGGCTGCGCGAGCAGCCCCACGCGGGCTTCAACCTGCGCAGCGCCTGAACGGCCCTTCACCGTCTTTCCTCACCGACAACCACCGGATACCGACCCATGCAAGACCTGACCGAGCGCTCCGTCTACCGCGAAGACCATGAACAGTTCCGCGAGCAGGCCCGCCGCTTCTTCGAGCGCGAGATCGTCCCCCACCATGCCGAATGGGAGCGCCAGGGCATCGTGCCCAAGGAGGTCTGGCGCAAGGCCGGGCGCGAAGGCCTGCTCAACCCCATGCTGCCCGAGCCCTATGGCGGCGGCGGCGACTTCGGCCATGCGGCCGTGCTGCTGGAGGAGATCGCGCGCACGGGCGCCAGCGGGCTGGGCTTTCCGCTGCATTCGGACATCGTCGCGCCCTACATCCATGCCTATGGCAGCAAGGCCCAGAAGGACCGCTGGCTGCCGCGCATGGCCGCAGGCGAGCTGATCGGCGCCATCGCCATGACCGAGCCCGGCGCGGGCAGCGACCTCAAGTCCGTGCGCACCACGGCGCGGCGCGAGGGCGACCACTACGTGCTCAACGGCCAGAAGACCTTCATCACCAACGGCATCAATTCGGAGCTGGTCATCGTCGTCGCCAAGACCGCGCCCGAGATGGGTGCCAAGGGCGTGTCCCTGATCGTGGTCGAGGACGGCATGCCCGGCTTCTCCAAGGGCCGCAAGCTCGAGAAGATCGGCCTCATGGCGCAGGACACCTCGGAGCTGTTCTTCGACAACGTGCGCGTGCCGGCCGACCACCTGCTGGGCGAGGAGAACGCGGGCTTCAGGTATCTGATGCACGAACTGGCCCAGGAGCGCCTGGTGGTGGCCGTGCGCGCCGCCGCCTCCATCGAGGCCTTTTTGCACAAGACCATTGCCTACACGCGCGAGCGCAAGGCCTTCGGCCAGCCGGTGTTCGACTTCCAGAACACGCGCTTCAAGCTGGCCGAGGCCAAGGCCCAGGCCACCATGCTGCGCGTCTTCGTGGACGACTGCATCGCCCTGCACCTGCGCCGCGCGCTCGCGCCCGACCGGGCCGCCATGGTCAAGCTCAATGCCACGGCGCTGCAAAACCGCCTGCTCGACGAATTCCTGCAACTGCACGGCGGCTACGGCTACATGACCGAATACCAGATCGGCCGCGCCTGGACCGATGCGCGCATAGGGCGCATCTACGGGGGCAGCGACGAGATCATGAAGGAGATCATCGCAAGGACTCTTTGAACCCCTGAGCGGCTGCGCGGGCGTGCGGCGCCCTGATCCGGGGGCGGCCAGCCGGGGCGATGTGTGGCGGCTGCACATCATGAAGGCCCTTGCTCCGGCCGCTTGTCCTAGGCTTTTCCCAAGCCCGATCCGAGTGGGAGAAGCGGCAATTTTCCTTTTGGCAATCCTATTTTTTGGCAGAAATTGGAATTTCCATAGAGCGGCTCATTCTTCCATGATCTTTCCGTATCGAAAGATCGGGAGGGCGCCCCCACAGGGCGAGAGCACCAATGACACGCCGAGTCACCATCCATACGCCATTGGGCGATGAACTGCATTTCCGTGAATTGCGCGGCCAGGAAAACATCAGCCAGCTCTTCAGCCTTGATGTGGAAATGCTCAGCGAAAACGAAAGCATCGATCCCAAGGCCCTATTGGGCAAAAACGCCACCATAGAAATAGAAACCCAGGGCGGCGGCAGGCGCTTCATCGACGGCATCGTCACCCGCTTCGGCATGCAGGGCCAGGACCACCGCCACTACGCCTACAAGGCGCGCCTGAGCCCCTGGCTGTGGCTGGCCACGCGCAAGAGCGACTTTCGCATCTTCCAGAACCTCAACGTGCCCGACATCGTCGAGCAGGTATTGGGCGTCTATGGCCATCCCCTGCAAAAGAAACTCACGCGTGCCTATCGCAGTTGGGATTACTGCGTGCAATACAACGAAAGCGATTGCGACTTCGTCTCGCGATTGATGGAGCACGAAGGCATCTACTATTTCTTCGCGCACGCATCGGGCCAGCACACCCTGGTGCTGTGCGACGACATCATTGCCTCGCACGGCGCATTGCCCGGTGGCGAATCCATTCCCTTCTATCCCCCCGAAAAAGCCGCCGCAGGCGATCAGGAAAACATCCACGCCTGGCAGTTGGAGCAGGAAATCAAGCCGGGCCGCCATTACATCGACGACTACGACTTCAAAAAGCCCCGGGCCGAACTGTCCCACATGCGCCGCGATCCACCGGGCCATGCGCACGACGGCCATGAAACCTACGAATGGCCGGGCGGCTACACGGAGTACGGCGACGGAGATGCCTACATCCGCGTGCGACTGAAGCAAGGCCTCACGGGCCACAGCCGGGTGCGGGGCCAGTCCTGCCACCGGGCGCTGGCCACGGGCTACACCTTCAGCCTCTACAACTACCCGCGCGGGGACCAGAACCGGCAGTACCTGATCACCGGCCTGAGCTACCACCTGAAAGAAAACCCTCGCGTCAGCGCGATCTCCAGCGTACGTGGCGTCCCATCCGCACCGAGTACCCGGGACGGCGCCAAGGAAGAAGGCTCCTTCCAGCGCTACGAGCTGCAGGCCCAGCCCACGGATCTTGCCTTCAAGCCACCGCGCACCACGCCCAAGCCGCGCACCACGGGGCCGCAGACGGCCATTGTCGTGGGCCCGGCCGGGCAGGAAATCTGGACCGACGAATACGGCCGCATCAAGGTGCAGTTCCACTGGGACCGGCTGGGCAAGAAGGACCAGAACTCCAGCTGCTGGATCCGCGTGGCCACCAACTGGGCCGGCCCGGGCTTTGGCGCCATCTCGATCCCCCGCATAGGGCATGAGGTGGTGGTGGACTTCCTCAATGGCGACCCCGACTATCCGCTGGTCACGGGCTGCGTCTACAACGCGGCCAACATGCCGCCCTGGGCGCTGCCGGCCAATGCCACGCAATCGGGCATCAAGACCCGATCGAGCAAGGGCGGTGCCGCAGGCGCGGGCATGAAGAACGGCCCGGGCGACGCCAACGCCATCCGCTTCGAGGACAAGGCGGGCGCCGAACAGCTGTGGCTGCATGCGCAAAAGGACCAGCTCACCGAGGTCGAGAACGACGAGGACAAATGGGTGGGCAACGACCGGCGCAAGACCATCGACCGGGACGAGACCAATGTCATCCACCGCGACCGCACGGAGACCGTGGACCGCAACGAGAAGATCGACGTGCACGGCTGGCGCACGGAGGTGGTGGACCTGGACGAGACCCTCACCGTCCACCAGAACCGCACGCGCACGGTGGACCTGGATGAAAGCATCCGCATCTGCAAGAACCGCACGAAAACCGTGGATGCCAATGGACGCGACAGCATCGGCCGCAACTGGACCCTGGCCACGGGGCGCATGAAATCCGAAACCGTGGGCATCGGCTACACCCAGGGCACGGGCCTGTTCAAGATGGTCACCGTGGGGTGTGCCTACAACCTCAACGTAGGCGCGGTGCTGATGAGCAACGTGGGTGTCCTGCGAAGCGACAGCGTGGGGATGGACTGGAGCCGGACCGTGGGGCGCAACCGCAGCGCGCAGGTTGGAAGCGATGAAGGCCTCATCGTGGGCAACAACCGCAGCAGCACCATCCAGAACAACGACAGCACCGAGGTAGGGCAGGACCAGGCGGTCAACGTCGGCAACGACCACGCGCTGCGGGTGGGCGCCAACAGCCTGGTCGATGCGGGCGGACAGCTGGCCCTGGCGGCGGGCACCACGCTGACGGTCGATGGGCAACAGGTCATCGTCACCGGCACCCGAAGCATCCGGCTGCAATCGGGGGCGAGCTCCATCGAGATCTCTCCGGCCATGGTCGAGATCAAGTCGCCGCTGGTGAAGATCAACTGCTGAACCCGGGACACTCGCATGGGACAACCTGCAGCAAGAGTGGGCGACATGCATGCCTGTCCCGCCCACGGGGGCGGGGCCATTCTCTCCGGCCAGGCCGATGTGCTCATAGGCGGCATGCCGGCGGCCAGGGTCACGGACCAGGCGCTGTGCCCCCGTTCGCCGCCCGACGCCATTGCCGAAGGCGAAGCCACGGTACTGATCGGCGGCAGGCCCGCAGCCCGCATGGGGGACAGGACCGTGCACGGCGGCGTGGTCGTCTCGGGCTGCACCACCGTCTGGATCGGTGCGAATGCGGGCCGGTGCCTGGCCGAAGCCGCGCAATCGGGGGCCGCCTTCGTGTCGGCCATGGAGGACTGAATCGCCATGTCCACCTTGATCCCCCCAGGCCCCGGCACGCCGGACGACCTCCAGATGGCACGCCAAGCCGTGCTCGAAAAGGTGGCGGCGACCTATGACGGCCTGCTCTACGCCATCGTGGACGCGGCGGCGGATGAGCACCTGCATGACGCCATCCTGGCCGAGCCGCCGCAGTCCGGCATCACCTGCCTGTATGACGGCATGCCTGCCGCCCGCTATGCGCGCTACGCGCCCTATCTCATGCGGGTGCATGCAGGCAGCCCCCTGTTCCAGCGCTGGCCGCTGGAGGGCTGGCAGGCGCACTGGGGCATTTTCCTGATCAGCCGGTTGCCGGCCCCTGCGCTCAAGCGCCATCTCAAGCGGTTTCTGCAGGCCAGGGGAGACGGCGGCCAGCGGCTGTGGCTGCGCTTTTACGACCCGCGCGTGCTGCCTCGCCTGCTGGCGCAGTTCGACCCGGCGCATCTGGGGGACTGGTTCCGCGGCCACAGCATCCTCGTCTGCCTGGCACCGCATCCCGAGGGGATCTGGGTCGGCATGGCGCAACGCAAGTTTCTGGACCACGTCACAGGCCTGGCGCGCCTGGACAACAGGCAATGGGAGGTGTCTTCGCCATGATGGAAATTTCAACCCTGGAAATGCAGCGCACGCTGCGCCGCAACCTTGTGCCCAGCGAAGAAGGGATTGCCGCCATCGTGCGGCAGACCTGCCATCTCAGCGAGCAGGATTGGCCGCATGACAGGCTGCTGGCCCACACCCGGCGAGGCCTTGACCGCGCGGTGGGCTGGGGCCTGTCGACGCCGGACGATGTCATCGGCTTCCTGGCCTTGCGCCACCAGTTTGGCGAGCGCTTCGACGAATTTCCCGCCGTGCGCAAGTTTCTCTCGCGCACCGACCTGCCGCCTGACGGACGCATCCAGTTGATGATGCTTGAACTGCCGATGGGCATCTGGGACGTGGTGCGGCGGCGCACGCCTGCTGGCGAATCGTCCTCGCCCCTCGGCGGGCCTGGCGCATGAGCTGCGAACAACTGGTCCCCGCCTTCATTGCCCTCAATCGCCTGAAGCGGTCCAGGGACCTGTGCAAGGCTGTCGTGCTTGTTGGCTTCAACAAGGTATGCGGCACCCGGGACTTCGACAACGAACTGGACCGCAGGGCGCTGTGCGAGCTGTTTTGCTGCTGCATGACCGGCGGCCTGGGCCAGCGCTGCGTGGCCGGCGTGGTCATGCAGGCCGATGGGTTTGAAGGCTACCGGGGCTACTACAAGCAGGAAGTGCCTTACCTGAACAGAGCACCTGTCATGTCGCGCAACGAGCCCGTGCGCCCCACGCGCAGCCGGCCTGCGGGCTCGCGCATTCCGGATGTGGTCGTGGTGAAGAACCCGCGCCTGCCGCCTGTGCTGGACAACGTGCAGCGGGTGTATGAGATGAAATGCCCGGGGGATAAATTTTCTTCAGAATTTGGGCCAGACGGCAAGATACAGTTTCAGGCATATAGCGACATTTTTAAAGAAAAGTTTTTCAAGGATGCCTTAGACGCAGGAAGTTGTGCTTGCGAAGGCGATGGAGAAACGACGAACGAAGGCGTATTGAACCAAGCAATGCGATGGCAGGCCAACAGAGAAAAGGAAATTTATTTGGCAGAACGGGTAAATGCGGATACGGCAGCAGCAATTGGGGCTGCGGCCGGTGCGTCCGCATTGGGGCGTGTACTCCGAGGTGTAGGTGCGGTGGGAACCGCACTGGCAAGAGTCCTCGGCGTGACATTTTGAAGCAATGGCTTCGGTACGGTCAGATATGGAGATGGATATGGCTAAAGACTTTAATAAACCTTTAAGCACCAAAGAACTGCAAAAAGCTACCGTGGCGACTATGGATATTCTGAAAGCGATGGTATTACAGAATAGATTTGGACGTATTTGCGCAAGAGCTGGGTGGACCATCGAAATGGTGTTCCATGAAGGGGATTCACTGGCCGTACGTGAGCGTGCATGGAAAGTGATTGATCTGTTTTGTGAGGTTGTTGGCGCAGACAAGCTTGCAATATGGTGGGGTCTGGCGCCTATGTCACTGACCAGCAAGCAAGCACAAGCGAGAATTGCCAAACACAAGCCGAGTACGCTTAACAATCCCGAAGGGTTTGCGATGATTTTTGATCTAGCTTCGGGAAATCCAAAGCCACCAGATGACTGGGTTGAAAATGCTCAAGACTTTCGACTTCACTGCCGTATAAACAACGATGAAGGTATTTGGCTACATGACCGCCATATCTCGCCTGGCATAGGTCCTGCCATGTCTTTCATTCGCATGGCGTTTCCCGCATGGTGGATTCTGGGTCAGCCGCCCGAGCGCAATGTGGGCCGGATCACCTCCCAGGTGGTGGAATTAATGCAACCCTTCTGGGCTATTGCCGGGTGGGGTGTCATTCCTGCAGTGGAAGAACGCAATATTGGACCCGATGGCAAGGGCCAGCAGGTGCTGTATCCCTATCTGAAGCGGTTCCCAGGATTGAATGCCATAGGAAGTCTTGCATTGTTCGATCATGACTTCAACAAAGCCATGTACAGCATCAACTGGCTGAGTTTTGTCAGCGATGCCTTGCTGGAAAAACTGGGCGGGCGAGAGGCCGTGCGAAAGCAGGTGGAGGCCAGTCAGTATCTTTCGGCCGGGGATGTGGGCAACTGCCTGGGAATCCGTGCGGGAGACTTTCCTGGTCTGGGGGATATGGATCAAGGACTGACGCTGCCCGCCTTTGGCGAGGCGGCGCGCCTGCTCAAGCCTGTTCGCGCCAGATCCCGGCTCAACAACTTCATCGGCCCACCGCCTTCGGGCTCCAATGATGAACATGCGTGGCTGCTGGCATGCGATGCCTATATGAGTCGGTTTGATTTGTTCTGATTTCTGGTGTTTCGAAGGAATGGGGAAGATCACAATGGCTGCGGAACATGATTTCGATTGGCCTTGGGGCAATGAGAAGGCGGATGCTTCAACCGTGGCGACGATGGATATTCTCAAGGCGCTGGTACTGTGCAATCAGTTCGGTGATGTCTGTGCAAGAGCCGGCTGGACCATTGAAATGGTGTTTCATGAGGGGGATTCCTTGGCTGTGCGTGAACGTGCATGGAAAGTGGTTGATCTTTTTTGTGAGGCCGTAGGGAGGGAGAAATTGGTTTATTGGTATGACGGAATGCCTGCCATGCTAACCAGCGCAATGGCACAAAAGAAGTTGACCGCGAAGAAGCAGAAGAGCCTAGACAATCCTAAAGGTTATGCACTGATTTTTCATATGGCATCGGGTAAGCCAAATCCTCCTGAAGCGTGGGAGAACAACGCTCAAGATTTTCGTCTTTATTGCTGTATTGAGAACGATGAGGTTATTTGGCTGCATGATCGCCATATATCACCTGGCATAGGTCCTGCCATGTCATTTATTCGCATGGCATTTCCTGCGTGGTGGATTCTAGACCAGCCACCTGAGCACAATGTGGGCCGGCTTACCACCCAGATGGTGGAGTTGATGCAGCCCTTCTGGGCTATTGCAGGCTGGGGCGTCCTGCCCGCAGTAGAAGAACGCAATATTGGACCCGATGGCAAGGGTCAGCAGGTGCTGTATCCCTATCTGCAGCGGTTCCCCGGATTGAATGCCCTGGGCAGTCTTGCATTGTTCGATCATGACTTCAACAACGCCATGTACAGCATCAACTGGCTCAGTTTTGTCAGCGATGCCTTGCTGGAGAAACTGGGCGGGCGGGAAGCGGTGCGCAAGCAGGTGCAGGCCAGCCAATACCTTTCCGCCGGGGATGTGGGCAACTGCCTGGGGATTCGGGCAGGAGATTTTCCGGGGTTGGGGGACATGGATAAGGGACTGACACTGCCAGCCTTTGGCGAGGCGGCGCGCCTGCTCAAGCCGATTCGTGCCAAATCCCGGCTCAACAACTTCATCGGACCGCCGCCTTCCGGATCCAACGACGAAGACGCGTGGCAATTGGCATGCGACGCCTATATGCGTCGTTTTGATGAGTTCTGAATGGAAAGCACCATGAAGCCACAGCCCATCGCCCCGTTGATGGATGCCGTGTTGCGCACGCTGGGACGGCACAGCCGGCAGGATTACCTGCGCCTGGCTCTGCACCAGGCGGGATTGAGCGATGCGCAGCTGCTGAAGATTGATCACGCCCCGCCTTACCCGGTGACATGGGCGGAGACGGGGCTGGGCCTGGTCCTTCAACGCCTGGCCTGGGGCGACATGCTAGGCGCTCCGACATGGGGCGTGCACAGCGTGACCCTGGATGCGCAGCGCTGGAAGGGGTCCTGGCCCATGGGCCTGGATCCGGAGACCGTGACCGCGCAGGAATTCGTCAGCCTGCTGGCCCAGGCCCAGTCCGAGGCGCTGTGCCTGCCCCAGATGGCCTGCTGCACGACCCGCGGTTTCGACGAGCAGACATGGGCACTGGTGGCAGTCTTTGGCGGCGCCAGCGGCGCTTTGCAGAATTTGACGATGAGCCGGGTCGGGGAATGGGTGGGGCTTTCCATGCTCCCGGCCTGGCAGGGAGCCGGGTAGCGGGTGGGCCATGTGGGCCATGTGGGGCGATAGGGCCCCGTGGGCGCCAGTTCCGACCGGGCGCCACGGACATGGCGGCGCGGCTACACTGCGGGCCATTCATTCGAGGGGCTGGCCGTGGCCGGTTCCTTCTCCCTGTTTTCCCTAGAGATTCCCGCCATGTCCAACGACGCCCACGAAGCCACCGCCCTGCCCGACGAGCCTGCCCTGACGCCCGAGGCGCTGGAGGAGCTTGACGATCTGCTCGACGAGCTGCGCACGCGCGGCGAGGAGATTCCGCAGTGGGAGTTCTGCGACGGTTTCCTGACGGCGCTGATCTGCACGCGCCGCGAGGTGCCGGCCGCCGAGTGGCTGCCCATGCTGCTGGGCGACGGCGGCACGCTGGAGGCGGCCGAGGGCCAGCCGCTGCCGCTGATGGAAGTGTTCAAGGACGCGGCGCAGCAGGCGCGCTTTCTGGAGCTGGTGGGCCTGCGCATGGACGAGATCCGCACCCAGCTGGACGCCGACGTGAAGACGCTGGAAGACGACCGCACCTTCCAGCCCGAGGCCATGGACATGCGCGGCGCCATCCTGTCGCTGCCCGAGGAAGAGCGTCCCGATGACGGCGAGATTCCTTCGTTCGGCCAGATCTGGGCGCTGGGCTTCATGTTCGTGGTCGAGAACTGGGCCGAGGAATGGGCCGCCCCGCGCGACAAGGAAGCCGCCGGCTGGCTCAACGAGGCGCTCAACGCCGTCGTGGCCCTGACCGAGGACGACACCGGCAAGCCCGAAGTCTGCATGTACGACGAGGACGGCCCCGCCAGCACCAGCCAGGAGCGCGTGGAGCAGTTCGGCGAGGCCATCTGGGCGCTGTACGACCTGCGCCAGATCTGGAAGAGCATGGGTCCGCGCCAGGAAACCATCGTCAAGGGCGAGCAGCCGGGCCGCAACGACCCCTGCCCCTGCGGCAGCGGCAAGAAGTTCAAGAAGTGCCACGGCGCCTGAGCGCCCGCGCCACAGGCTTTGGATGCACGGGCCATGAGACATATCGGTGAACGCATACGCGCCCGCCGCGCCGAACTGGGCATGACCCAGGGCCGGCTGGCCGAGGCCGCAGGCATCACGGCCTCGGCCGTGTCGCAGATCGAATCGGGGGCCATCCGCACCCTCAAGAACGACACCCTGGCCCGCGTGGCCCTGGCGCTGCAGACCACGGCGCTGGAGCTGACGGCGGGGCTTGAAGACGACAACGCGCCGCTGCCCGTGGACGAGCAGCGCCTGCTGGAAAGCTACCGCGCCCTGCCTGCACCGCTGCAGGAGATCGCGCACAGGCTCATAAAAGCCTTGCGCTGATCAGCGCATTGAGGCGCTGCAAGGCGTGTGCCACGGTGGCCTGGCGCACGGCGGCGCGGTCGCCGTCAAAGCGCACGCATTCGCTGTGCGTGGTGCCGTACACGTTCCAGCCGAACCAGACCGTGCCCACGGGCTTGGCGGCGCTGCCGCCGCCCGGCCCGGCCACGCCTGTCACGGCCACGCTGCACTGCGCGCGTGAGTGGGCGATGGCGCCTTCGGCCATGGCGCGCGCCACGGGCTCGCTCACTGCGCCGTGTTCGGCGATCAGCGCCTCGGGCACGCCCAGCAGGTCGTGCTTGGCCGCGTTGGAGTAGCTGACAAGGCCGCGCTCGAACCATTCGCTGGAGCCGGCGCGGTCCGTGCAGGCCGCAGCGATCATGCCGCCCGTGCAGCTCTCGGCCGTGGCCAGCATCCAGCCGCGCTGCAGCAGCAGGCCTGCCAGGGTTTCGACGAGTTCGTTGGATGCGCTCATGCCAGCTCCTTCAGCCGATGAAATGGCGCCACAGGGCGATGACCAGCAGCGTGCAGAAGGCGGCCACCAGGTCATCGAACATGATCCCCCAGCCGCCGCGCCAGCCGAAGCCCTTGAAGCACCGGTCCGCCCATTTGACGGGCTGGGGCTTGGCGGCGTCGAAGAAGCGAAACAGCCCAAAGGCGATGAGCTGGCCCCAGAAGCCCGTGGGCATGACCAGCCACAGCACCAGCCAGAAGGCCACGATCTCGTCCCAGACCAGGTTGCCGGGATCGGCCACACGCATGTGGCGCGCCGTGACCGTGCAGGCCCACCAGCCCAGGGGAATGCTGCCCGCGATCAGCAGGCCGATCTGCTGGGGCGTGAACCAGTGCTGCAGCAGCAGGAAGGACAGCCAGGCCCACAGCGTGCCCACGGTGCCGGGCGCGATGCGCCCCAGCCCCGAGCCCAGCCCCATGGCTATGAAGTGGGCCGGGTGGGACATCATGAATTCCAGCGTGGGGCGTGCCATGCCGCCCTGCGGCGGGCCTTCCGGTGGGCGCGCCGCAGAGGCAAAGGTGGGGGTAGCAGGATCGCCGGAAACCTCCGGCCGCAGCGGCGCGTCACTCATGGGGCGAGATCATAAGCGCGGCCCTGGTGCTTCACTGACGCTCTTCGACCGCCAGATCCTGCGGATGGCGGATCTGGTGGCGGGCCTCGAAGCTGGCGCTGGCGCCAGCGGCCAGCGGCTGCTGCCAGGCGATCATGCCGTTGCGGTCGTTCCAGCGCGTGGTGGACGGCTGCGGGTTGTATTGGGACTGCACGCGGATCTGCTCGTTGCGCGAGACGGGTGCGGCGTCCACCACCTGCAGCTCGATGGCGCGGTCATGGCGGTTGTCCACCTGGAAGCGCCGCGTGACCTGGCGTTCGGTGCTGCTGCTGAGCAGGCCGCCGCTGCCCGTGGCCGAGTCCACGGGCAGGTTGCGCACCACCACCTTGTCATCGCGGCCGAAGGACAGGCCCTGGGCCAGCGCGGCGGCGTTGCCGAAGTCCAGCCGGCCCTGGCCGGCGAAGGCGCCGTCGCGGAACAGGGCCACGGGGCCTGCGGGCCAGACACCGGCCGGCACGGCCAGCTGGGCCACCAGGTAGGCGGCCTCTTCCACGGCGGGCGCCGTGCGCGTGAGCAAGGTGGCCGGCAGGTTCTGCGAGCCCAGGGCCAGGGTCACGCGCTCGCTGCTGGAGGGCACGCTGATGCGGTAGGGCACGGAGAACTGCGTGGCGTAGGCGGTGTTGAGGCTGGCGACATCGAGCACCGGCAGTTCGGCGGCCTCGCCGGCCGCCCCGGGCTTGCGGGCGCGCTCCAGCATCATCGCAGGGGCCGCCGGGGCCGGCGCTGGCGGAGGGGCCATGGCGGCCACGGGGCGGGGCCGTTCCACATCCAGCGTCCAGGGATTGGGCAGGCGCGCCTGCGTGCTGCGCGAAGGCTGGCCGGTGGACAGCAGCAGCTGCACCTGGCTCCAGTCCTCGCCGCTGTTCTGGGCCACCAGGGCCAGGCGTTCGATGGCCACCGTGCCCTTGGCCGGGTCCAGCTGGGCGCGGTAGGTGGGCTGCCAGCTCGGGCCGCGCACCTGGTAGGTCAGCTGCACATTGGCATCGGCCGGGCTGGCCAGTTGCACGGTGACCTTCATCACCTGGGCGTTGCCTGCGCCCGTACGGTCGCGTTCGAGCTGCAGCGGCCTGAGCTGCTCCTGCAGCGCCTGCTTTTGCCGCAGGATCTGGTGGGCGCGCAGCGTGTTGCCACGGCTGGTGCTGCGCAGCGCCTCGGTGGCGGCGCCCAGCTGGCTGGCGGCGGGCAGGGCGGGGGATTTGGCGTCATCGCCGGGCTTGGCCAGGCCCTGCAGGTAGTCACCCACGAGCTTGGCGGCGGACTCGTCGGCCTCCAGCGCGGCCAGCTGGTCTTCCAGCGTGCGGATCTGCTGCTCCAGCGGGCTGGCGCAGGCCTTGGAGGCCAGTTCGCGCGGCTGCGTCTGCAGCTTGTAGTCGCCCAGGCGCACGCCGGCATCGGCGCTGACCTGCAGGCTCTGCGGGTCGATGGAGCCCGGCAGGCACTCGAACACCAGCTGGCGCGTGGCGGCCGTGATGCGCGCCGTGCGCTCCACCGAGGCCACGCCCGCATACAGGGTGACGCGCGCGATGGTGGCCTCCTGGGCTTGTGCCTGGGCCTGGACCGGGGTGCCTGCCAGCAGGAAGCAGGCGGCTGCCAGGGCAGAGAGGACGGGCAGGGCGGAGCGTTGAACCATGGGCAGTCCTTCTCGGATGAAAGTGGTTTGGCGCGGCGTCAGGCCGCAGCGAAGTGGTCGAATGAGGCCCATCGGGGCGCCATGGCCGCACCGTCCGGGCCGATCAGCCGCAGGCCGGGCTGCTCCTCGATGCAGCCGATGCGCGTGACGCGCGTGGCGCTGTCGCGGCCTGCGGCCTGCACGGCATCGCGCCGGTCGGCCGGGGCCGTGAAGCACAGCTCGTAATCGTCGCCGCCGGACAGGGTGCACTGGTGCAGCAGGTCGATGGCCAGGGGCGTGTGCCGGCCGGCATCGAGCAGCGGCGTGATCAGGCGCGTGTCCAGGCTGGCACCCACGCGGGATTGCTCGAGGATGTGGCCCAGGTCGCCCAGCAGGCCGTCGCTCACATCCAGCGCGCTGCTGGCAATGCCGCGCAGCGCCTGGCCCAGGGCCACGCGCGGCGTGGGCGCTTCCAGGCGCTGGCGCGCGGCGGCCAGCGTGCCGGGTGGCAGGGTGGTGTGGTCCAGCAGGGCTTCCAGCGCCAGGCGGGCATCGCCCAGGCTGCCGCTGACCCAGATGTCGTCGCCTGCGCGCGCGCCGCTGCGCAGCAGGGCCTGGCCGGGCGGCACTTCGCCGAAGACGGTGATGCAGATGTTCAAGGGCCCCTGGGTGGTGTCGCCGCCGACCAGCTCGCAGCCGTGGGCGTCGGCCAGGGCCAGCAGGCCGGCCGCAAACGCCTCGGTCCAGGCCGCATCGGCGCGCGGCAGGGACAGGGCCAGGGTGAAGGCCAGCGGACGCGCGCCGCAGGCCGCCAGGTCGGACAGGTTCACGGCCAGGGATTTGTGGCCCAGCAGGCGCGGGTCCACGTCGGCGAAGAAATGCCGGCCCTCGACCAGCATGTCGCTGGAGACGGCCAGCTGCATGCCCGGCGCCGGGGCGAGCAGGGCGCAGTCATCGCCCACGCCCAGGGCGGCGCGGCGCACGGGGCGCTGGAAGAAGCGGCGGATCAGGTCGAATTCACCCACGGTGGCGGCTTTCGGAGGCGGTTGGCGATCGGGCTATTGTGCTGCGAGGTTCGTGCTGCCCCGTATCAGGTGGTCTCGCCCGCACCGGGCCGATGCTCCAGCGCCAGCGCGTGGAAGGCCTGGGCGGCCGGCGACAGGCTGCGCTGGCGCCTGCGCACCAGGTACAGGTCGCGCCGGCGGTCGGCATCGGCCAGCGGGCGCGTCACCAGGCCAGGCTGCACGAAGTGGAACAGCGCCAGGGCCGGCACCACGCTGATGCCCAGGCCCGCGCGCACCATGCCCATCACGGTGGCCAGGTGCTCCACTTCCAGCAAGGTGTTGAGGGGCGGGGCCTGCTCCTGCGATTCCAGGTACTGGCGCACGCTGCTGTGGCGGGCGAGCTGGATGAAGGGCTGGTCACGCAGGTCGGCCATGGCCGGCGCGGGCAGGGCCGCCAGCGCATGGTCGGCGCGGCAGACCAGGTGCAGCCTGTCGGCGCAGAACCATTCGGCCTGCAGCTCCTCGGTGTCGGCGCGGATGGCGGCCAGCGCCAGGTCGGCCTGGCCCGAGGCCACCTGGGCGATGCACGATTCGGACAGCAGGTCCGACACCTGCAGCTGTATGCCCGGATGGCGCGCATGGAACAGCGCCAGCACGGGCGGCAGCCAGGCCGCCGCCAGCGAAGGCAGCAGGGCGATGGACACGCGCCCGCGCTGCAGCGCCGCCGCCTCGCGCAGGCCCTGCACGGCATCGCCCAGGTCGGCGCGTATGCGCTGCGCGGCATCGAGGAACTGCGCCCCCTCCTGCGTCAGCGCCACGTGGCGCGTGCTGCGGTCGAACAGGCGCACGCCCACGCCGTCTTCAAGCCCCTTGATCAGGGCACTGAAGGCCGGCTGCGACAGATGGCAGCGCTGCGCGGCCAGGGTGAAGCTGCTGAGCTGGGCCAGGGCGATGAAGGCATCGAGCTGGCGGGAGGAGATATTCATCGGGTTTTTGGATAAGTCGATCCGAACAATCGATTTCACAGATTAGCAGCGGCTGCCTACATTGGCTCTCATGGACAACCTGGAACCCTCTCTTGCCCCGGACAGGCCCCCGCTGTGGGTGGGCTGCGCAGCCGGCTTCTCGGGCGACCGCACCGATGCCGCCGCGCCCGTGGTGCGCGCCCTGGCGGCCAGCGGCCAGAGCGCCTGCCTGATCTTCGAGACCCTGGCCGAGCGCACGCTGGCGCTGGCCCAGCTCGCGCGGCGCGAGCAGCCCGACGCGGGCTATGAACCCCTGCTGGAGGACCTGCTGGAGCCCGTGCTGGCCGACTGCCTGGCGCATGGCATACGCATCGTCAGCAACTTCGGTGCCGCCAACCCCGAAGGCGCGGCGCGCTGCATCCAGCGGCTGGCGCAGCGCCTGGGCCTGCGCGTGCCGCGCATCGCCGTCGTGCATGGCGACGATGTGAGCGGCCCGGCGTACCGCGGGGCGCTGCGGGCCGCGCTGGGCGCAGAGTTCCCCGAGGATTCGCTGGTCAGTGCCAACGCCTACATCGGTGCCCGCGCGATTGCCGAGGCCCTGCAGGCCGGCGCCGAGATCGTGGTGGCCGGCCGCGTGTCCGACCCCTCGCTGACCCTGGGGCCGGCCATGGCGCATTTCGGCTGGGCCTGGGACGACTGGGACCGCCTGGCGCGCGCCACCATGGCCGGCCACCTGCTGGAATGCGGCGCCCAGGTCACGGGCGGCTACTTTGCCGACCCGGGCTTCAAGGACGTGCAGGGCCTGGCGCGGCTGGGCTATCCCATCGCCATCATCGAGCCCTCGGGCGACTGCACCATCACCAAGCCCGAAGGCACGGGCGGCCTGGTCAGCGAACGCACGGTCAAGGAACAGCTGCTGTACGAGGTGCACGACCCGGCCGCCTACCTGACGCCCGACGTGGTGGCCGACCTGTCCGAGGCCGAGGTGCACCAGGTGGGGCCTGACGCCGTGCGCCTGAGCGGCGTGCGCGGCCATGCGCACAACGGCCACTACAAGGTCAATGTCTGCCATGCCTCGGGCTGGCTGGCCGAGGGCGAGATCTCCTATGCCGGCCCGCGCGCCCTGGAGCGCGCCCGGCTGGCTGGCGAGGTGCTGCGCGAGCGCCTGGGCGGCGAGGCCGCCGGCGACCTGCGACTGGACTGGATCGGCGTGGCCAGCGTGCTGGGCGACGACGCCGGCCGCTGGCGCGACGCGCAGCCGGCCGGCGCAGCCGCCCCCCAGGACGTGCGCCTGCGCGCCGCCTGGCTGCGCCCCACGCAGGCCCAGGCGCGGCGCCTGCCGCGCGAGGTCAATGCGCTGTACACCTGCGGGCCGGCCGGCGGCGGCGGCGTGCGCACGGCGCTGCGCGCGCGGCTGGGCACGGTGTCCTGCCTGCTGGCGCAGCAGAGCATCGCCACCGGGTGGAAGTGGGCCGAGGGAGAGATCGATAAAGGGGTCGACAAAGGGGTCGAGAAAGAAGCCGGGGAGCACGCCGCATGAACACACTGCCAACCACGATGCCCGTCACCGTGCCGCTGTACCGCCTGGCGCACGGGCGCACGGGGGACAAGGGCAACCGCTCCAACATCAGCCTCATCGCCTGGAATGCCGCCTGCTGGCCCGTGCTGGTGGAGCAGATCACCGAAGAGCGCGTGGCCGCGCACTTCGCCGCCCGGCGCCCGGCGCGCGTGCAGCGCTTCGTGCTGCAGCGCCTGCAGGCCATGAACTGGGTGCTGGACGCGGTGCTGGACGGCGGCGTCAACGATGCGCTCAACCTCGACAGCCACGGCAAGGCGCTGTCGTACTGGCTGCTGCAGATGCAGGTCCACATACCGGCTTCGCTGCTGCCCCACCTGGCGCCGGAGTAGCCGGCAGCACCCACCCGTCACACATTCATCACAACAAAGGAGACAGACATGAACCTTTCGCACAACTTCCCCCGCCGCCATGTGCTCGCCCTGGCCGCCTGCGCGCTGGCAGCAGCCGCCGCCGCACCGGCCCTGGCACAGGACTATCCGTCCAAGCCCATCACCTTCGTCGTGCCGTTTGCGGCCGGCAGCGCCACCGACCAGCTGGCACGGGCGCTGGGCCAGGCCGTGACCACGGCGACCAAGCAGGCCGTGGTGGTCGAGAACAAGGGCGGCGCCAGCGGCATGATCGCGGCCCAGCAGGTGGCGCGCTCGGCGGCCGATGGCTACACGGTGCTGATCACCACCAACACCACGCACGCGGCCAACCAGCATCTGTACAAGAAGCTGCCCTATGACGCGGTCAAGGACTTCGCGCCCGTGGCCGGGCTGGGCAAGGGCGGCCAGGTGCTGGTGGTGCGCGCCGATGCGCCGTACAGGAACGTGGGCGATCTGCTGGCGGCGGCGAAGAAGCAGCCGGGCAAGCTGTCGTTCGGCAGCGGCAGCTCCTCCAGCCGCGTGGCCGGTGAAATGCTCAAGCAGCTGGCCGGCGTGGACCTGATGCACGTGCCCTACAAGAGCAATCCGCTGGCCATCACCGACCTGCTGGGCGGCCAGATCGACCTGATGATCACCGACACCTCCACCGGCGTGCCCCAGGTCAAGTCGGGCAAGCTGCGCGCCCTGGGCTACTCCACCACCCAGCGCAGCCCGCAGCTGCCCGAGGTGCCCACGCTGGAGGAGGCCGGCGTCAAGGGCTATGACATGGGCTACTGGTTCGCCGCCTATGCGCCGGCCGGCACGCCCGAGGCCGTGGTGGCCCGCCTGAACCGCCTGCTGTCCGACGCCGTGCACAGCGCGGGCGCCAAGTCCTTCTTCGACATGTCCGGCTCCCAGGGCTGGACGGCCACACCGCAGGAATTGGCCGCCTTCCAGGCCGCCGAGACCCAGAAGTGGGGCCAGGTGATCAAGGCCGCCGGCATCCAGCCCGAGTAGGCCGCTCCCCCGCTCTCCCGTTCCCCGCTCTCCCGTTCCTTTTTTTCCGAACCGCCCTAGGCCGCCGCAATGCACGGCGGCCAGGGCGCAGCCTTGCCTGTGCCATGACCCCAAGGAGACAACATGCACATCAGATCCACCCATCCCCTGGCCCTTGCCCTGGCCGCATCCGGCCTGCTGGCCGCTTGCGGCGGCAGTGACTCGCCTGCCGGTTCGCAGGCGCCGCGCATGCAGCTGAGCATCAGCGCCACCGAGGACTTTGCCGGCAGCTACGGCAGTGTCGGCGCCTACGAAAAAGTCACCGGCGTGCTGCGCGGCGAGCTGGACCCGGCCGACCCGAAGAACGCCGTGATCCAGGACCTGGCGCTGGCGCCCGTGAATGCGCGCGGCATGGTCGAGTACAGCACCGACTTCGTCATGCTCAAGCCCAAGGACATGTCCAAGGCCAGCGGCGTGCTGCGCTATGACGCGCCCAACCGCGGCAACATCCTGACCATGCCCAACCCCACGGCCACGCCCGGCGATGCGGTCTACCTGGAGCGCGGCTATGTGCTGCTGTACTCGGCCTGGCAGGGCGACGTGCCCAAGTCCACGCCCGCGCGCCTGACGGTCACCGTGCCCGTGGCCCGCAACAAGGACGGCAGCAGCATCACGGGGAGCTACCGCACCGAACTGGTCCCGGCCGCCGCCGTGCCCTCCATGGCCCTGCCCGGCGGCGTGTTCAATGGAAGCATGACCCCCTACGAGCCCGCCAGCCTGGACAACACGCAGGCCGGCTACTCGCTCACGCGCCGCATCAACGAAACCGATGCGCGCCAGACCGTGCCTGCGGGCGACTGGAAGTTCGCCAGCTGCGATGCCGCCGCCAATCCCTTCCCCGGCACACCCAGCGCCACCAATGTCTGCCTGAAGGGCGGGTTCGACCCGCAGTACCTCTACGAGCTGGTCTATGTGGCCAAGGACCCCAAGGTCATGGGCGTGGGCCTGGCCGCGCTGCGCGATACGGTGAGCTTCTTCCGCGCCAAGGCGGCCGATGCCGACGGCAAGGCCAATCCGCTGGCCGGGCGCATCACGCACACCATCGGCCAGGGCACCTCGCAGTCGGGCAATGCCATGAAGACTTTCCTGCACCTGGGCTTCAACCAGGCGCTCGATGGCGGCAAGGTCTTCGACGGCATGTATGCCCATGTGGCCGCGCGCCAGACCAACATCAACACGCGCTTTGCCGTGCCCGGCGGCGGGGGCGGCCTGCGCACCGACCACACGGCCTTCGGCCAGACCGCGCCGCGCGGCCTGGACAAGGACTACAGCGACGAGGTCAGCGGCCGCCAGGGCGGCGTGATGAAGCGCTGCGAAGCCAGCAACACCTGCCCCAAGTTCTTCCTGGGCCTGTCGGGCACGGAGTTCTGGCAGCTGCAGGGCTCGCCCGTGCTGACCGATGCCAACGGCCTGCGCGACATCGCCCAGCCCGCCAATGCGCGCATCTACTACTACGCCAGCACCCAGCACGGCGGTGCGGGCGGCACGGCCAGCATCGGCTATGCGCCCACGCGCAATGTCTATCCGGCCGGTACCGTGGTGCACTTCAACGACACGTTCCGCGCGCTGTTCATCGCGCTGGAGGACTGGGTGGTGCGCGGCACCGAGCCGCCGGCCAGCCAGGTGCCCAGGCTGGCCGACGGCACCCTGGTGCGGCCCGACAAGCTGGTCTTTCCCGCCATGAAGGGCCTGAGCTGGAGCGTGGGCGGCGTGCAGACCGCCATCCCCGAGTTCCGTTACCTGGCGCGCCACAACGGCTTTGCGCTGCTCGACTTCGGCCCGCAGTACGTGCCGCAGGACGAAAGCGGCATCGCCACGCTGCAGCCGCCGCGCGCCACGGGCAAGGACTACGCCATCCTCGTGCCCCAGGTCGATGCGGCCACCGGCCTCACGCGCGCCGGCATCCGCAGCGTGGAGGTGCGGGCACCGCTGGGCACCAGCATGGAGTTCAACTACGTGGCCACGCCGGGCATCGTGGACCTGTCCAACCTCACGGGCAGCTTCATCCCCTTCCACAAGACGCGCGCGGCGCGGCTGGCGGCCGGTGACGGGCGGCCGTCACTGGAGGAGCTGTATGTCGACCAGGCCGGCTACGTGAGCGCCGTCACGGCGGCGGCCCAGGACCTGGTGCGCCAGCGCCTGCTGCTGCAGCGCGACGCGGACACGCAGATCACCGCCGCGCGTGCGGCGGCGGTGCTGCCTTGAGCCTGCGCTGAACGCCGGCCTCAGACGGCCTGACCGCGAAAGCGCATGGCCGCCTGGCGCGAGACCTCGGCCAGCAGCTGCTCGCTGCGCTGGCGTTCGCGCAGCCAGCGGGCATCGTTGCTGCCGGCGGCCACGTCGCTGCGCAGCAGGTGCAGGGCGGGCGCGGCGCCATGGCGGGCCGCGTAGTCGGCCACGGCATCCATGGTCTTGAGGATGTGGTCGGCCAGCGGCATGTGCTCGCCCGTGGCCGGGTCCACGTACACGGCCTCCAGGCCGAAGCGGCAGGCCTGGAAGCGGTTGTAGGTGTAGACCAGGTAGTCGTCCTCCACGGGCGTGAAGGGCTGGGTGTCCATGAACCAGGCGGCCAGCGCCTGCACGTAGCCGGACAGGGCGGCTGCCCGCTCGATGGTCAGCGGCGTGTCGAACACGCGGATCTCGATGGTGCCGAACTCGGGCTTGGGCCGGATGTCCCAGTAGAAGTCCTTCATGCTCTTGACCACGCCCGTGCGCGTCATCTTGTCGAAGTACTGCTCGAACTCGCTCCAGTGCAGCACGCAGGGCGCGCGGCCCGACAGCGGAAAGGCGAACACCGAGTTCAGCCGCGCCGAGTCGAAGGCCGTGTCGTGGCCCTGCACGTAGGGGCTGGAGGCCGACAGCGCAATGAAGTGCGGGATGTAGCGCGACATGCGGTGCAGCATCAGCAGGGCCGCATCGGCGTCGGGGCAGCCGATGTGCACGTGCTGGCCGAAGATGGTGAACTGCTTGGACAGGTAGCCATACAGCTGCGACAGCTCCTGGAAGCGCGGCTTGTCGTAGATGCGCCGCTCATGCCACTGCTGGAAGGGGTGGGTGCCGCCGCCCACCACGGCGATGTTGAGCTTGTCGGCGCTTTTGACCAGGGCATCGCGGATCTGGCTGAGCTGGCCCAGCACCTCCGAGGCCGAATGGCAGACGCTGGTGGAGATCTCGATCATGCTGTTCGTCATCTCGGGCACCACGCTGCCGGGCAGCGGGTTCTTGAGCATGAGGCGCAGCATGTCCTCGGCGTAGGGGGCCAGGTCGTAGTCGTGGGTGTTGACCAGCTGCAGTTCCAGCTCCACGCCCAGGGTCAGCGGTTCGGACGAGTTGAAGGCTTCAAGACTCACGTTCATCTCCTGCGGTGTTCGAGCGGCTCAGCGGCTTCCAGGGACGGGAGCTTTCGCCGGAGCGGTAGATGGCCACGGTGGCCAGGGCGGCGCCCAGCACCTCCATCACCAAAATGGTGGGCAGGGCCACGCCTGCGATCTGCGCGCCCAGCTCGGGCGCGGCGGCCACGAACTGCGAGGCGATCAGCAGCGCCACCGATGACATGGGCGCCATGGCGCAGCCCACCCAGAAGGCCTGGCGCCAGTTGGCGCCCGTGCCCACATTGCCCACGGCCACGCCCAGGGTCTTGGCGACCAGGCGCGCCAGGATCACGGCGCCCACCACGCCGGCCACCGGCGCGCTCCAGTCGGCCTGTGCGGCCACGGTGGAGACCAGCACGAACATCAGCATGGTCAGCAGCGAGGCCGCCGTGCCCAGCTGGCGCGGCCACGCCCAGGGGCGCGGGTTGAACTGCTTGAGCAGGATGCCGCCCAGCAGCGCCGCCAGCGGCGCCGAGCCGCCCAGGTACGAGGTCAGCGGCACGCTGGCCGAGATCAGGGTGAGAAAGAGGATGGAGGTGTTCTCGCTGGCCGGACTCATGAAGCGCAGCGCCAGGCGCATCAGCACGGCCAGCACCAGGGCCACGGCCACCGAGACGCCCAAGACCACCAGCACCGGCATGATCGAGGCCACGAAGCCGGCCTTGGGCTGCGTCAGCATGCCCGCCTTGGCGCTGCCCAGGGCCAGCGCATACAGCGTGGACAGGGTGGACAGCACCAGGCCGCGATCGGTCACGGCGCCTGCGGCACGCATGTCGGCCACCACGCGCGTCAGCACCAGGGGCGAGGCCGCCATGGCCACCAGGGCCAGCGGCCCGGCCACTTCGGGGGCCATGCCCAGCCAGCCCAGCACCAGGGAGACCAGCATGTAGGTCAGCGCGGACTCGGCCACGCTTTGCACCAGCACCATGGGGTTGTGGCGGAACCAGCGCAGCGTGATGCGCCCGCCGCATTCGAACAGCACGATGGCCACGCCCAGCTCCAGCAGGAACAGCCCCGTGCCCTGCAGCGGCCAGGTGGTGTTGGCCCCAAAGCCGATCAACCCGGCAATGCCGCCGACCAGCGAGTAGCCGACCACCTTGGGCAGGGCGGCATGGCGCTGGCAGGCATAGCCGACCATGGTGGCCACGGCCAGCAGCAGGGACCACTGCACCGTGGCCAGCCCGGCAGAAGGCCGCAGCCACGGTTCCCAGAAGCTCAGCATGTCATTCATCAGCGACGTCCTTTGCGCGAGCCAGCGGCCCGCAAGCGAAGCTCCGCAAGGCCTTCCCTGCGGCGCGGGCAAGCCCGCGTCCCGTGCGCCTGGCACGGGACACTTCGTTGGCGATCCACTGGCGTGACTGCCGGGCTGCAAGGCCGGGCGGGCACGCCAGCACGTGGGTTCCGCGTGGTTCCCGAGGTCCCGCAGGCTCAGGGGCGGAAGAAACTCAGCGGCGCTGTGCGCAGACGGCGGCGGATAGCCGAATAGATGCGCGAGCGGTCGACTCCGCTGACATTGTGTGCCCTCAGCGCAACGCGGAATGCCAGATAAAAGCTGACAGTGACGTTCAACGCGCCATTGACGGGCAGCAAGGCAATCGCCCACCAGAAGATGTGGGAGTGCAGAACCTCCCAGCCCAGGGCGGCCATGGCGGCCCCGATCTGGCCGGCCGACAGCGTGACGTGGCGCACCTCCAGCCCCAGGCCGAAGAAGGCCGCAAAGGCCGGCACGAGGCCCAGCATCATGCCCAGCGAGACATTGGCGGCAAAGCCCGAGATGTTCTTGCGCCAGAAATGCGCCCAGCGATCCGCGCGCCCGGCGCCCAGCCAGCGCGTGATGCCGGGGTTGTAGCGGATCACCGAGTCCAGCCGGCGCAGCACGAACCAGTTCTCGGCCCAGCCCGCGATCAGGCTGCTGGCAAACAGCAGCACGCCCGTGAAGGCAGCGAACAGCGGCGACAGGCCCAGCAGGCTCAGCGAATCGAGCACGGCAATCGCATGCGGCTCGTCGATGGGCGTGTGGCCGAACAGCTGGGCATAGCCCAGCGACAGCAGCAGCACCATGGGCAGCACCACCAGCACGTTGCCCAGCACGGCCGCCACCTGGGAGCGCACCAGGTGCGCGACCTCGTCCACGAATTCCTCGATGGCCTCGCTGGCGCGCAGGTCCTTGAGCTTGGCGGCCATGGCCGGCGCCGTCATGGCCGGCTGCTTGGTGGCCACCGTGAAGTGCAGCAGCTGGATCAGCACGAAGCTGATGGAGTAGTTGATGCCTGCGGCCAGCCCGCCCCAGAACGCCGACAGCCCCAGCGCGTAGAGCGCGAACTTGAGCAGCGTGGTGAAGGCCATCACGAAGCCGCCGCCGGCGGCCTTGGTCACCATGGACAGGTACTCGCGGCCCGTGCGCGTGATGTAGTGCTCGCCGGTCTCGGCGCTGCGCTCGGCCACCTTGGCGGCCAGCAGCGAGGTATTGGTGGCCAGCAGGGCGCGCAGGCTGCGCCGCTCGATGCCCACGGACACCAGGTTGGCCAGCAGGTCGGCCGTCTCGGTGGCGCGGTTGTCGGCCAGCAGGCAGTCGAGCAGGCGCCTGACGCGCAGGATGCGCGCGCGCAGCTGGCGCAGGCGAAACACCAGGCCCACCGAAATGCCTTCGGACTCGAAATGCGCGTACACCGATGTCACGGCCGCGCGGCAGGCATCCAGCCGTTCGCGCAGCCGGGCCTCGGCCGCGTCGCGCCGGTCGTTGGTGCGCAGCGCGTGCAGCACCTCCACGCGCAGGCTTTCCGCATCGTGGATCAGGGCGTGGAAGGGCTGGTCATCGCGCGCCTGCTCGTCCATGCGCAGGCGCAGCTCGGGCGAGAAGCCCGTGGAAAGAATCTGTCCCGTGCAATAGGTGATGGAGCCCAGCAGGCTGTTCTGCCAGAAGCTGCTGCCCTGGCCCTCGCTGCCATCGGTCAGCAGTACGGCGATGCGCTCGAGCAGGGCCGCGTCCAGCGCATGCAGCCAGCGCGCGTCGAATTCGTCCGGCATGGCCAGCATGAACAGCTCGGAGGCATCGACCGTCTCGGGCGTGCTGGGCAGCAGCTTGTAGCGCACGCGCTCGGACAGCTCGCTGAACATGTTGGTGCGCGGCGCAAAGCCGAAATCGGCCAGCAGCGCCGTGATGTCCACGGTATCGATGAAGCGCAGCCACCACGCATGCAGGCGCTGGCGCACGGCCGGATCGGCCTCCACGGCCTCCACCAGCAACTGCACGCGCTGCACCGCGCCGTCCACCGACGGCTTGGGCGCGCGCACCCACTCCAGCAGGTGGATCAGCCAGATATGGCGGTGCGCGAGGTCGGCCTCGGGGTCGAGTGCGGCCAGAAGGCCGGGCAGGTCTTGGGTGATTCGCTTCATGTAGGGGTCTTGCGGCAGGGCGGAAGACTAGCGCCTCCCCCGAGGAACGCGCTCAGTGCAGCACGCGGTTGTCAGGGTCTGGAAAGCTGTCGCCGCCAGCGCCCGACTGCAGATGAAAGCGCGGGATGGGGCACTCGAAGACTTCGCCCTCGTGGCTGATGCACAGATAGGTGCCCTGCATGCTGCCGTTGGGCGTGCGCAGCTGGCAGCCGCTGGTGTACTCGAAGGTCTCGCCGGGCTGCAGCAGCGGCTGGCGGCCGATCACCCCCAGGCCCTTGACCTCTTCGACATGGCCCAGTTCGTTGGTGATGATCCAGTGGCGCGCGATCAACTGGCCCGGCACCTGGCCGGTATTGGTCACGGTGATCGTGTAGGAGAAGGCGTACACGCCTGCCGCTGGAGCGGATTGCTCTGGCAAAAAGGCGGGGCGGACCTGGACCTGGAACTCGTTCATGGGCATGGCGGCAATGGTAACTGCCCGCAATGTACCGGCTTGCGAACGTCCCCACGCGCCGCCACCCATGGCTTTGTGCCGTCGCTGGTGCCGGCATGGGCTAGCTGCGACAATCGCAGGCCATGAGCCCCACCTACCGCATCGCCCCCTCCATCCTGTCTGCCGACTTCGCCCGTCTGGGTGACGAGGTCAAGAATGTGATCGCCTCCGGCGCCGACTGGATCCACTTCGACGTGATGGACAACCACTACGTGCCCAACCTCACGTTCGGTCCCATGATCTGCGAGGCCCTGAAGCCCCATGCGAAGACGCCCGACGGCCAGCCCGTGCCCGTCGACGTGCACCTGATGGTCACGCCCGTGGACGAACTGGCCACGGCCTTCGCCAAGGCCGGCGCCGACTACATCAGCTTCCACCCCGATGCCACGGCCCACGTGCACCGCAGCATCCAGAACATCCGTGCCCAGGGCGCCAAGCCGGGCCTGGTGTTCAACCCGGCCGCCTCGCTGGACGTGCTGGACTGGGTCATCGACGACATCGACCTCATCTTGCTGATGAGCGTGAACCCCGGCTTCGGCGGCCAGAGCTTCATCGACAGCACGCTGCGCAAGATCGAGGCCGCGCGCAAGCGCATCGAGGCCAGCGGCCGCGACATCCGCCTGGAGGTGGACGGCGGCATCAAGGAAACCAACATCCGCCGCGTGGCCGATGCCGGTGCCGACACCTTCGTGGCGGGCAGCGCCATCTTCGGCAAGCCCGACTACAAGGCCGTGATCGACGCCATGCGCGGCGCCCTGGCGGCCTGAGCTTCGGCCTGCCTCCAGCAAAAAAGGGCCCGCGAATTGCGGGCCCTTTTTTGCTGCGTCGAGTTGCGTTGAGTTGGATTCTGCGCAGCGCAGGCCGCAGCGACGCGGCCCCTTCAGCCGCCTCGCTCGTGCTCTGCGGGCATGACGAAGATGCTGCGGCCCTGCGTGTCGAAACCGGGCGGCGCAAAGCGCGCCACCGGCACATGGCTGTGCCGGATGGAGCTGACCTTCCACGCGAATGTCCTGCCCTTGCTGGTGAAATTGAGGGTTTCGCCGCAGGTGACGTTGATGGGCGTCTTCTGCGACAGATCGACGCTACGGTAGGAGCCTGCAGGCGCGGGCGAGCCGTAATGCGATTGACCGTTGGGAAAAGTGTCCGCATGGGCCATTGGGCAGGCAAGAAAAATGCCTGCGATATACAGGGCATTGATGTTTTTCATGAAATGCTCCTTGGCGCAAATGGGATTTTCAATTCAAACGGAACATGGATGGATGGCAGGCCGTGGCAATGGTTTGGTGAATGCGGAAAAAGGGCATTGCCCGGCCTGCCGCCAGCGGTTTTGCAACTCTGGCGGGAATAATCCCGGAAAGGAAATCAGAAGCTGTGGCGTATGCCCACTTCCGCACCCGTTGACGTGCCCTTGGGAGCAAGCCCCGGTGCACCGCCCGACAGGGCGAAATTCGCATTGCCCTTGTTGGATATGCGGGCCACGGTTCCATACAAGGCCGTGCGGCGCGACAGATCATGCACATAGCCGATGGCATATTTGTTCGCATCGCTGCCATTGAATGCCACCGGACCCTTGCGCGAATCGGTACGCACATAGGAGGCGCGGAGATGGCCGCTGCCCACGGGAACCGTCATGCCCAGCAGCCAGCGGTCCTCGGAGCCCAGGGTGCTGCTGCCGTAGGTGCCGAAAGGCAGGTCCTCCCGCTGGAAGTGGCCCATGAGCTTGGCGAAACCGAAGTCGTACGAGGCGCCCGCGCCATACTGCCTGAACTTGGCGCCGGCGGCGCCGATGTCGGTCGTGCCATAGGACAGCGACAGGCTCAATGGACCGTTTTCGTAGTGAACCCGGCCTGCCACGTGGCGGCCCACGTTGCTCGATGGGTTCTCGTCCATGGCGTACATGAATTCCGCACGCAGGCCCCAGAGGCTGGGCGAGAGGTACTGGATCGCGTTGTCGCGGCGGTAGTAGGACGGTGAGAAGCCGTCCGGCATGCGGCTTGCCACGGCGGAACCGCCCAGTCCGATCACGCCGAACGGATCGTATTTGTAGGTATGTGCCGAAGCCGGCGAAAGGTCGCGGCCCAGGCGCACTTCGCCGAAACCTCCCGACAGGCTCACGGTGGAACGGCGCTGGAAGAACTTGCCCGTGGAGCTGAACGTGCCCGTGTCGGCATTGACGTCCGACTCCAGCCAGAAGCCGGCCCTCAGTCCGCCGCCCAGATCCTCGTCGCCGCGAAATCCCAGCCGCCCGGAGGCCAGGCCGCTGTTGTTCATGGTCAGGTTGCCAGGCAGGTCGCTGTTCCTCACGTAGCGCGCATTGACGTCTACGATGCCGAACAGGGTGATGGATGACTGCGCGCTGGCCGCCAGCGAAATGACGGGCAATGCTGCCGCCAATATGCGATTGAATTTCATGCCTGATCCTTGTATTGAATGGTGGATTCCATGCGCATCCATTTTCAAAACGGATGCTGTGGTAAATACTAGAATCCGTAGGCGATCGCAGTCGGTCTTGAAAAGAAATGGGCAGGGCATGGCAAGCCATTCACAGGCTTTTCGTGCAAAACCTGTTCCACCCCGCCAACACCAGACGGGAGGGGTTGCCATTCATGACAGTTACCTTTCTTCAAAATGTCTTGAATGTCACTTGGCTGTCGGGTGTATGGATGTTGGGCATTGATAGCATTCAGGGGATTGACTCCGGTGAAATAAAAATAATCCGTGTCGTATCGCTGATGCGGCTGTGGGTGGGTATTGAAAGATAGGCGGGGGGACAGAAAATGCGTCGCGAGGATGTCAAGCTGAGGATGCTGGCAAGAAGAGGGGACACGGGGGCCAGGCTTCAGCTCGGGGAGGCCTATCTGGCAGGGGGGCCGGGCGTGCCCAGAAGCATTTCCGTGGGGCTCGGCTACCTGCAGGCCGCACTGCCCCAGGCCAGGCGCCAGGCCTCGGTCTGCATGGCCCTGCATCTGCCGCTGAGGCAGTTGCTGGAGCACGGGCTGCTGGAGCCTTTGAGGATCGCTGCGCAGTACGAGGATGTCGGGCGCCAGAAGCTCGCCGCATGGCATCTCATCCGGGGGGAACTCGATCTGGCGCTGGAATGCCTGGGCCGGTGCAGCGCTTCCCTTCCGTGCCACGGGGCAGGCGGCGCATCCGCGCTCACCTGCGGCGAGCTGCTGCAGGTCCTGCAGATCCTGCGCGCCGTACAGCCGCAGGACATTGCCGAGGTCATGGCCAGCGAAGCCCGCCAGGCCATGGCCATGGGCCAGTCGCCACGCGCAGTGCAGATGCTGGAGCTGCTGGGCGATCTGCCCCATGCCGCTGCCTGTCCCGCCATACAGCAGCTGATCGCCGACCTGGTTCACCAGGCGGAGGTGGCAGGCCATGGCCTGGGGCGGCTGGCGGTGGGCTGGATAGAAAGCAGCCTGGAGCGCTGCGCCGCCGATGGCGACTTGCGCGCCTGCCATGCGCTGGGGCGGGCGCTTTCCGGCCAGTCCTGCGCGCACCTTGCGCCAGACAACCTCGTGCACGCGCAGAACCTGCGCAAGGCGGCCGCCCTGCTGCTGCGCGCCGCCGATGGCGGCATCGCCATCGCCTGGCTGCACCTGTTTCGCCTGTGTTCCGACTACCGCAGTTCGGTGGCCAATCCCACGCTGGCGCGCTTTTGCCTGGAGAAGGCGGCGCGGCACGGCCTGGCGGAGGCCCAGCGCCGCCTGGGTGCGCTGGTGCTGCGTGATGCCACACGCATCGAATCCATGGAGCAGGGCGTGGCCCTGCTCCATGCCGCGGCGGCCAAGGACGACGAGCAGGCCGGGCTGCTGCTGCGCTCATTGCTGCTGCCCGTGGACGGGGGCGACGAGGAGGCGCTCACGGCCATCGAGGCGGTGCGGCCCGATGCGCCGCGGCTGGCCATGCGGCTGCGCCTGGCGCGGGCGTTCGGTCTCACCAAGCAGGAGGCTCTGTCGGTCGATCCCTTGACCGCCATGCGGCCCTGGGGCCTGGTGGTGGGCCACAACCCCTTTGTGGCGAAGGCACGGCTGTGCGAGCCCCGGGCCGTGCCCGCGACCACGCCCGAGGCCCGCTGCTGCCTGGAGCAGGCCGCTTTCCTGTTCTCGGCGCAGCGCCAGGAATCCCTGGTGCCGGAAGGATCGCTGCGGGCACGTTCGCTGCAGTTGCGGCGCTTGTTCCACCGGCTGCAGATCAGCGAGACGGTCTTTTTCGCCTCCGCCTCCTCCCGGCAGCGCGAGGCCATCCGCGTCGGCACGAAATGGGCGCGACGGCAGCAGCAGATGCTCAGGCAGGTGCTGGCCTGAGCCTTGCCGTGCGGTCAAAGGAGCGAGCATGAAAGTCCTGATCGTGGACGCCCATCCTCCATCGGCGCAGTACCTGTGCCAGGGCCTGTGCCAGGACGGGTTCAACGTGGACGTCGCGCATGACGGCCGGCAGGGCCGCGACATGGCACTGAGCCGTGCCTACAGCCTGGTGGTGCTGGACCTGGACCTGCCCGGGTTGAGCGGGCGAGAGGTCCTGCAGGCCCTGCGCCGGGCCACAAGCACCCCCGCCATCGTGGTTGCCGCAAACGACAGCCTGGAGGACCAGGTGTTCTGCCTGCAGCACGGCGCGGATGACTACCTGGTCAAGCCCATCAGGCTGCCGGTGTTCCTGGCCCGCGCAAGGCTGCGCATGCGCGGGTCCGCCGGGCGGGAGGGCATGCGCCTGACTTTGGCGGATCTGGTGCTGGACCTGTCCAAGAAGCGGGTCGAACGCGCCGGTCGCCGGCTGGACCTGACCCGGCAGGAGTTCGCCGTCCTGTGGCTGCTGCTGCAGCGCCAGGGCGATGTGGTCTCGCGTGCCGAATTGGTGGAGCAGGTCTGGAGCCTGCCCGTGGATGCCTTGAACAACGCCGTGGACGTGGCGGTGTGCAGGCTGCGCAGCAAGCTCGACGATCCCTATGCGGTCAAGCTGCTGCACACGGTGCGCGGCATGGGCTATATGCTGGCGCTGCGGACAGATTCCCCGTGACCGCAGCCTTGCCTACCCCAGCCACTGCCGGATGCGCCCTGCCAGCGCCTGGGCGCTGATGCCGTAGCGCTCATGCAGCGTGGGCAGGGCGCCCGCGTCGAGGAAGGCGTCGGGCAGGCCCGCCAGCCGAAAGCGCGCGGGCCGCACATCGCGCTCCAGCAGGGCGCCGGCCACGGCCTCGCCCAGGCCGCCCACCACCGAATGGTTCTCCGCCACCACCACCAGGCGCGGCCCGCTGGCCACGGCCTGCACGATGGCCTGCACATCCAGCGGCTTGATGGTGGCGCAGTGCAGCACGGCGGCGCCCACGTTGTCCGTGGCCAGCAGTTGGGCGGCCTCCAGCGCGCGCATGGTCATGAAGCCGCTGCAGATGATGAGCACCTCGCGGCCCTCGCGCAGCATCTTGGCCTTGCCCAGCTCGAACCGGTAGTCGTACTCGTCCAGCACCAGCGGCACGTTGCCGCGCAGCAGCCGCATGTAGACGGGGCCGCGGTGCGCCGCGATCTGCGGCACGGCCTGGGCGATGTCCAGCGCATCGCAGGGATCGACGATGGTCAGCCCCGGCACGGCCCGCATCATGGCCAGGTCGTCCGTGGCCTGGTGGCTGGGGCCGTAGCCCGTGGTCAGGCCGGGCAGGGCGCAGCAGATCTTGACGTCCAGGTTGTCCTCGGCAATCACCTGGTGGATGAAGTCGTAGGCGCGGCGCGTGCCGAAGACGGCATAGGTGGTGGCAAACGGCGTGAGCCCCTCCTTGGCCATGCCGCCGGCGGCGGCCATGAGCAACTGCTCGGCCATGCCCATCTGGAAGAAGCGCCCGGGGTGGGCCTGGGCGAACAGGTGCAGGTCGGTGTACTTGGCCAGGTCGGCGGTCAGGCCGACCACGTCGGGGCGGCTGGCGGCCAGCTCCACCAGGGCCTTGCCGAAAGGCGCGGCCTGCACGCGCTGGCCTTCGGCCGCGATGGAGGCGATCATGGCCGAGGTGGTCGGCCGGGGCTTGGGGGTGGCAAGAGGCATGTTCATGGCAGGGCGGGCTCCAGGGGTTGCGATGCGTCCAGGATGGCTAGGGCCTGCTGCCACTCGGGCGGATCGACGCGGATGAAATGGTTCTTCTCGCGCTGCTCCAGGAAGGGCACGCCCTTGCCCATCAGCGTGTCGCAGAGGATGACGCGGGGCCGGTCCTCGGCCAGCGCCCGCGCCGCGTCGAAGGCCTGCACCACCTGGGCCAGGTCGTTGCCGTCCACGCGCTGCACATGCCAGCCGAAGGCGGCCCATTTGTCGGCCAGCGGCTCGAAGCCCAGCATGCGCGTGGAGGGGCCATCGGCCTGCTGGTTGTTCACGTCCACCAGGCAGATCAGCCGGCCCAGCCCGTGGTGGGCGGCGGACAGCGCGGCCTCCCAGGTCGAGCCCTCGTCCAGCTCGCCGTCGGACATGGAGTTGTAGACAAAGGCATCGCTGCCCTTGTGGCGCAGCGCCAGCGCCATGCCCACGGCGATCGGCAGGCCCTGGCCCAGCGAGCCGCCCGAAATCTCCATGCCCGGTGTGTAGCTGGCCATGCCCGACATGGGCAGGCGGCTGTCATCGCTGCCATAGGTCTGGAGTTCCTCGTCGGACAGGATGCCCGCCTCGGCCAGGGCCGCGTAGAAGGCGATGGCGTAGTGGCCGTGCGAGAGCAGGAAGCGGTCGCGGCCCTCCCACCCGGGCTCATCGGGCCGCAGCCGCAGCGCGTCGCCATAGGCCACGGCCAGCACATCGGCCCAGCCCAGGGCCTGGCCTATGTAGCCCTGGCCCTGCACCTCGCCCATTTGCAGGGCGCGGCGGCGTATGCGCCAGGCACAGGCCGCGAGCCGGTCCAGGCGCTGTTGCAGTTCTTGGTTCATGCATCGTCTCCTAGAGATGGAAAGGCGCGCGGCTCAGCGCAGGATGCTGGCCGGCACATAGGACACCAGCGCCAGCACCGCCAGCGCCACCAGGTAGAAGGGAATCAGCTCGCGCACGGTCTGGCCCACCTTGACCCGGGCCAGCGAGCTCGTGATGAACAGCGTCGTGCCCACGGGCGGCGTGTACAGCCCCAGGGCCAGGTTCACGACCATCATGATTCCCAGCTGGGTCATGTCCATGCCGATGCTCTGGGCCAGCGGCACGAACACCGGCGTGAGCAGCAGCACGGCGGCCGGCAGGTCGATGAACATGCCGATGAAGAGCATCAGCAGGTTCATCAGCACGATCACCAGCCAGGCTGAATGCACATGCGACTGCACCCACTGGACGATGCCATCGGGCATGCGGTCGAAGGTCAGCAGCCAGCCGATGGCCGCCGAGGCCATGATCACCAGCAGCACCACGCCCGTGGCCAGGCCCGCATGCACCACCGCATCGTTGAGCTGGCGCCAGCCCAGGTCGCGGTAGATGGCGGCCGATACCAGGCCCGCATACAGCGTGGACAGCACGGCCACCTCGGTGGGCGTGGCGATGCCCAAGCGCAGGAACACGATGATCAGCACCGGCAGCAGCAGGGCCGGGCTGGCGTACAGCAGGTGGCGCCGGAAGGCGGGCCAGGCGAAGGGCGTGGTGTCGCGCGGAAAGCCGCGCCTGCGGCCCACCCACCAGCACACGCCCATGAAGCCCGCGCACATCAGCAGCCCCGGCACGATGCCCGCCACGAACAGCGCCGCAATCGAGGCATTGGCGCTGAGCGCGAACAGGATCATGGGAATCGACGGCGGGATCAGGATGTCGATGGTGGCCGCCGCCGCCAGCGTGGCCGCCGAGAACGCGGGCGGGTAGCCCAGCCGCCTGTGCCACGGGATCATCAGCGATCCGATGGCCGAGGCGTCGGCCACGGCCGAGCCCGACACCCCGCCGAACAGCGTGGACGACATCACCCCCACCTGGGCCGGCCCGCCGTGAAAGCGCCCTATCAGCGCCGACAGCACGCCCACCAGGGCCTCGCCCAGGCGCCCGCCCATCATCAGCGAGCCGGTGAGCATGAAGAACGGGATGGCGATCAGCGGAAAGCTCTGCACCTGGGCCACCATCTGCTGCACCAGCAGGTCCAGCGGCACGCGGTCCGAGGTGGCCGCCGCCGCCATGGCGCCCATGAGCAGCGCGTGCGCAATGGGCATGGCGATCACGGCACCCGCCATGAAGACGAAAAGCATGATGAAGGACATGGCACCCTCCCTTCACCAGTGCGCGCCGGCCACGGGCCGGGCCGGTTCGGCAGACGCACCAGCGGCACCGGCCTGCGCGGATACCCGGTCCCTGCCCGCCACGCAGGCGCGCCAGGCCGACTGCAGGGCCAGCAGGGCCAGCAAGGCCATGCCCACCATCACGCAGCCATAGGTCAGCGAGCCGGGAATGCCCAGGATCTGGCTGCGCTCGTCATGCACGATCTCCAGCATGTTCAGCGTGGACCAGGCCAGCGTGGCGTACAGGGCGGCCACGGCCAGCCAGCCCAGCACGGCCGTGGCGCGCCGCACGCGGGCAGGCAGGGCCTCGACCAGGAAGCTGGTGGTAATGTGGGCGCCATGGGCGGCGGCCAGCACCACGCCCGACATCACCAGCCAGGGAAACAGCAGCTCGGGCACCTCGTTGGCCCACTGCAGGCTGGTGCCGCTGGCATAGCGCAGGGCGGTGTTGCACACCAGGATCACGAAGATCACCAGGGTGCTGGCCCACAGCACGGCGCGGCACAGGCCCGTGACCAGGCGTTCGATGAGGTTCATGGATGGCTCCCTGCGCTTGACTGCGCGCCTGCGGCCTTGACGACCCTGGCGATATAGGGGCCCGCAGGGCTGGCCAGCCACTTGTCCTGCACCTTGGCCGTGGCCTGGGCGAAGGCCCGCGCGTCGATGGTGCTCACCTCCACGCCCTTGGCGCGGATGTCGTCCAGCAGCTTGTCGTCGGCCTCGCGCGCCAGCTGGCGCTGGTAGGCCGTGGCCTCCTGCGCGGCCTCGGCCAGCAGCGTGCGGTCGGCGGCCGGCAGCCGGTCCCAGCTGCGCTTGCCCATGATCAGCGGCGTCATCTGGAACATGTGGCCCGTCAGCGCCAGGTGCTTTTGCACCTCGTACAGCTTGCTGGCGTGGAAGTTGGCCAGCGGGTTTTCCTGGCCGTCGACCACGCCCTGCTGCAGGGCCACGTACAGCTCGGCGAACTTGATCTGCTGGGCCTCGGCGCCCAGGGCCTGCATGATGTCCACCAGCACCGCGTCGGGCGGCGTGCGCATCTTCAGGCCCTTGAGATCGTCCACGCTGCGCAGGGGCCGCTTGCTGTTGGTCATGTGGCGTATGCCGTTGTCCCAGTAGCCCAGCACCACCATGCCCTTGGCGGCCGATTTGTCGGCCAGCTCCCGGCCCAGCGGCCCGTCCAGCAGCTGGAAGGCCCGGGCCGTCGTGGCGAAGAGAAACGGCATGCCATAGGCCGCGTACTCGGGCACGGCCGCGGCCACCGCGCCCTGGGAATTGGCCGACAGGTCCAGCGCGCCCGTGCGCAGGGCCGTGACCATGGCCGCGTCGTCGCCCAGCTGGGCCGAGGGGGCGACCTGCACCTCGATGCGGCCCGCGCTGCGCGCCTTCACCAGCTCGGCGAACTTCAGCGATGCGAGGTGGCGCGGGTTGTCGGGCGCGGCGCCGTGCCCCAGCGTGAGCTTGACGGCCTGGGCACAGGCCAGGGCCGGCAGCAGCAGGGCGCAGGCGGCCAGGGCGGCGCGGTGGAAAAGCGTGCTTTGCATGGTCTTGTCTCCTTTGCTTGGGTTGTGTGCGGCCATGCAGGCCATGGCCAGGCGCGCGGGGCTCAGTGGATGAGCATCCCGCCGTTCACATCGAGCGTGATGCCCGTGCAATAGGCGGCCAGGTCGCTGGCCAGGAATACGCAGGCGCCGGCCACATCGTCGGCGCGGCCCAGGCGGGCCAGCGGAATCGTGGCGGAGATCTCGCGCTTGCGCTCGGGGCCGAGCTTGCCCTGGGTGATGTCCGTCTCGATCAGGCCCGGCGTGACGCAGTTGATGCGTATGCCCTCGGCGCCGAACTCGCGCGCCATGGCGCGGGCCAGCCCCAGCACGCCGGCCTTGGCGGCCGAATAGTGCGGCCCGCCGAAGATGCCGCCGCCGCGCTGGGCCGAGACGGAAGAGATGCAGACGATGGCGCCCGCTTGCTGCCTGCGCATGGCCGGCAGCACGGCCTGGGACATGTACAGCGTGCCGCGCAGGCTCACGTCGAGCACGCGGTCGTAGTCGGCCCCGCCGATCTCCAGCGTGCCCACGGCCTGCGTGATGCCCGCGTTGTTGACCAGCGCGTCGATGCGGCCGAAGGCGCGCAGCACGGCGGCGGCCGCCGCCTCGCACGAGGGCTTGTCCGTCACGTCGGCCACCAGCCCCAGGTGCCCTTCCCCCAGCCGCGCGGCCGCGCCGGCCGGATCGGCCCGCTCCAGGTCGAGGATGGCCACGCGGGCCCCCTGGGCGGCCATCTGGCGCGCCGTGGCAAAACCGAGTCCGTTGATCCCTGCGCCGCCGGTGATGATGGCGACCCTGTCCTTGAGCAGCATGTGCCTGTCTCCGCTGTGGTTGTGGTGGATGCAGCCATCTTGGGCTGTCACGAGCATGAAGACAAACGATGTTTCATCAGCCTAAGATGACGGTTCTTCAGCTCACGTACGGGGTCTCCCGGGGTCTTCCGGTGTCTGCCCGTGAGCTGCCTGCGTCTTCGAGGAACTTGCCATGGCATCCATTCCCAGCAGTGCCCACCTGCAGGCCTTCGAGGCCGTGGCGCGCCGGCGCAGCTTCGCGCTGGCCGCCTCCGAGCTGCACCTGACGGCCTCGGCCGTCAGCCACCAGGTGGCCAAGCTGGAGGCGCAGCTGGGCGTGCGCCTGTTCGAGCGCAGCGCGCATGGCGTGCGCCTGAGCCGCCCGGGGCAGGCCTACCTGGAGCGCGTGGGCGGCGCGCTGGCGGCCATCGTCTCGGCCACCGAGGACCTGCGCCACAGCATGAGCAACAGCCTCTACGTGCACTGCGCGCCCAGCATCGCCAGCCTCTGGCTCATGCCCCGGCTGCGGGACTTTGCGCGGGCCTGCCCGCACATTGCGCTGAACCTGTCGGCTGCGCATTCGCACAGCGACTTCGCGCTGGGCCAGGCCGATATCGACATCCGCTACGGCATTGCGCAGTGGCCGGAGCTGGAGGTGGAGCCCCTGTTCGAGGAGCACATCCTGCCGCTGGCCAGCCCCGCGTTCGTGGCCGAGCATGGGCTGCAGCGCGTGCAGCAGTTGCTGCACGTGCCGCTGATCCAGAGCAACGTCAGCATCGTCCAGTGGTCGGACTGGTTCCAGGCGTTCTCGCAGCTGCGCGCGCCAGAGCGCTTTGCCGTGCGCTTCGACCGCGCCCAGATGTCGCTGGACGCGGCCACGCAGGGCCTGGGCGTGGCGCTGGAAAGCGCCATGAACGCGGGCGGCCACATTGCCGACGGCCGGCTGGTGGCCCCCTTCGGCATGGACCGGGCCCTGCGCGTCAAGGCCCACTTTGCCGTCTACCCCGCGCGCAACGCCCGGCGCCCCGCCGTGGCGGCCTTCCTGGCCTGGCTGCATGCCGAGGCCGCCCGCACCGAGCAGCAGCCCTGCCGCCAGTGCCCGGACTGAGTTGGCGGCCGGACCGGGAAAAAGGGGCCGGACAGATATTCCCGCATCCGGCGGAAAAGGCCTGCGATGCAATTTCTCTATGAATGAGCGAGTGCGCGGCAAATGGTTTTATTGCCCCCTGTTTTCGGCGAATGACGACGCGATTGCCAGCAGGGATTGGCAATAATTCCCGACAGCCATATACACAGGGAGTGCCACGCTGAAATGGCCAAATCAGCAAGACGCCGATTTATCGGACTGATCACGGTGAGCTACGGATTGCTCGCATTCGCCTGGATCATTCTGTCCGACAAGCTGTTGTTCGCGTTGGCAGGCAGTGCGGATATCGGCTGGCTTTCCGTCGCCAAGGGGCTGTTCTTTGTGCTGGCCACGGACTTCCTGCTGTTCTTCGCGCTGTGCTCGGTGCCGGCCGCGCACAGCGGCGGCGCCTCCGCCATCACCCAGGAAATGGGGCCGCGCCGTTTCCCGGTCTGGGCCTCCTATCTGTTTGCCCTGGCCATGAGCCTGGCCGTGCTGGCCGCCAGCAGCACGCTGGCCAGCCATTTCGGTGAACGCTCGCTGCTGCTGCTGTTCATGCTGCCCGTGCTGGTCAGTGCGCTGATCGGCGGCCTGGGGCCGGGCCTGCTGGCCACGGCCTTTGCGGCCTACAGCCTGGACCAGACGGACGGCGTCGCCGTGCGCGACTGGGCGCAATGGGGGGTGGTGGCCGTCAACGGCCTGGCCGTGAGCGTGCTGGCCGAGACGCTGCAGCGCTCGCTGCGCAAGGCCAACATGCAGCGGCAGCTGCTGGACTCGGTGATCTCCGGCACCTCGGACGCCGTCTTCGTGAAGGACCTGCGCGGGCGCTATCTGCTGGTCAACCGGGCCGCCGCCAGCCTGGTGGGCCGGCAGGCCGAAGACATCGTGGGCAAGGATGACTTCGCGCTCTTTCCCTTCGGCATCGCCAGCGCCATCCGCAGGAAGGACCAGGCGGTGCTGCGCCAGGAGGTGGCCACGCATGAGGAGCAACTGACGGTGGAGCCGGGCAGGACGCTGGACCTCCTGGTCACCAAGGGCCCGGTGCGCAATACGGCAGGCCACATCGCAGGCCTGTTCGGCATCTCCCGGGACATCACCGAGCGCAAGCGCTTCGAGCGCGAGCTGGCCCAGGCCGCCGTGGTGTTCGACAGCAGCCACCAGGGCATCATGGTGGTCGATCCGGCGCGGCGCATCACGCGCGTCAACCCGGCCTTCACCCGCATCACCGGCTATGCGCCCGAGGAGGTGATCGGCCAGACGCCGCGCGTGCTGTCCTCGGGCCTGCACGGGCCGGAGTTCTACCGGCAGATCTGGGCCTGCATCGCGCGCGACGGCTTCTGGCACGGCGAGATCTGGAACCGCCGCAAATCGGGCGAGATCTTCGCCGAGATGCTGTCCATCTCCGCTGCGCAGGGTGCCGACGGCGAGATCGAGCACTACATCGGCGTCTTCACCGACATCAGCCACATCAAGGCCCATGAGGCCGAGCTCGACCGCGTCACCCACTACGACCTGCTGACCGGACTGCCCAACCGCCGCCTGCTGGTCGAGCGCCTCAACCAGGCCATGCTGCGCACGGCGCGCGAGGGGCGCTCCCTGGCCGTGTGCTTTCTGGACCTGGATGGCTTCAAGGAAATCAACGACCTGCACGGCGTTGCAACCGGCGATGCGCTGCTGGTGGGCGTGGCCGAGCACCTCAAGAGCGTGCTGCGCTCCGAGGACACGCTGGCCCGGCTCGGTGGCGACGAGTTCGTGCTGCTGCTGTCGCAGATCGGCTCGGTCGAGCACTGCACCTCCATCCTCGACCGGGTGCTGGAGGCGGCCAGCCGCCCCGTGCCCGTGCAGGACCGGGTGCTGACCGTGACCGCCAGCGTGGGTGTCAGCCTCTACCCCGACGACCAGGCCGACCCCGACCTGCTGCTGCGCCATGCCGACCAGGCCATGTGCGTTGCCAAGCAGGCCGGGCGCAACCGCTACCAGCTGTTCGACCCGGAAAACGACCGCAAGGCCGATGCGCGCCGCCTGCAGCTGGGCTGGCTGCGCCGTGCGCTGGAGCAGGGCGAATTCCTGCTGCACTACCAGCCCAAGGTGGAGCTGGGTGGCGGCAGGCTGGTGGGCGCCGAGGCCCTGCTGCGCTGGCACGACCCGCGCCAGGGCCTGCGCTCGCCGGCCGAGTTCCTGCCCTTCATCGCGGGCAGCGACCTGGAGCGACCGCTGGGCGACTGGGTCATCGGCGAGGCCGTGGCCCAGGCGGCACGCTGGCTCGACCAGGGCCTGGACCTGTGTGTGAGCATCAACGTCAGCGCCAACCAGCTTCTGGATGGCGGCTTCCACGCCACCATGGCCCAGGTGCTGGCCCGGCATCCCGAACTGCCGCCGCAGCTGATCGAGCTGGAAATCCTGGAAAGCGCCGCCATTGCCGACATGGAGCAGGCCATCCAGGTGATGGGCCAGTGCCGGCAGCTGGGCATACGCTTTGCGCTGGACGACTTCGGCACCGGCTACTCCTCGCTCACCTACCTGCGCAAGCTGCCCGTGCAGTCGCTGAAGATCGACCAGAGCTTTGTGCGCGACATGCTGGCCGACCCGGACGACCTGGGCATCGTCGAAGGCGTGATCCAGCTGGCCAGCACCTTCCAGCTCGAATCCGTGGCCGAAGGCGTGGAAACCCCCAGGCATGCGCGCCGCCTGCGCGAAATGGGCTGCCACGTGGCCCAGGGCTACGGCATCGCCCGGCCCATGCCCGCCGACCAGCTGCCCGCCTGGGCCGCGCGCTGGCAGGCAGGGGACAACTGGCTGGTGCATGGGCGGCACATGCCGTCCGAGGCCTGAGCCTCGCGCCACCGCGCCCGCGCAGGCTATGTCAGCTCGGCCGGTCGGGTCTCCTGCGCACTGCGGCTGGGCAGGATGATGGTGAAGATGGCGCCGCCTGCCGGGCCGTTGCCGGCCACGATGGTGCCGTCCATGGCGTCGATGATCTTGCGGCAGATGGCCAGCCCCAGGCCCGTGCCGCCCGAGCCGTCCTTGGTCTTGCTGGACTGCACGAAGGGCTGGAAGATCTTGTCCAGCTCCTGCGGCGGAATGCCCGGGCCCTGGTCGGAGAAGGCGATGCAGATGTCGCCCTGCCCGTCGATGCGGCCCTGCACATCGATGCGCCCGCCGATGGGCGAGAACTTGATGGCATTGGCCAGCACATTGCGCACCACCTGCTGGAAGCGCACGGGGTCGGCCTTGGCGATCAGCGGGGCGTCGTCGAGTTCGAGCCGCAGGTCGATGAGCTTGTGCTGCTGCTGCGGCTCCAGCTCGCGCACGACCGGCCGGATCA